>JAFLCQ010000395.1 GCA_017302815.1 Planctomycetota bacterium | reverse complement strand
TCGCCGGCGCCGACCGGCAGTGGCGCGCCGCGGGCGCGCAGGTGCAGGGCGACGTGGTGGTGGTGTCCTCGCCCGAGGTGCCGGCGCCGGTGGCGGTGCGCTACGCCTGGGCCGAGTTCCCGACCATGACGCTCTACGATGCGGCGGGGGTGCCGGCCTCGCCGTTCCGCTCCGACAGCTGGTAGCTACTTCGGCAGCAGGGCCTTGGCCTGCTCGGCGTACCAGCCGTCGGGGTGCTTCTTGAGGAAGGCGTCGACCAGCTTGGCGAAGCGCGGATCCTTGCGCGCCGCGAAGGGCATGTCGGCCAGCTTCTGGTACTCCTTGCCGGTGGCGAAGGCGGGATCCTTGCGCAGCTCGGCATCCTGCGCCTTGTAGGCCTTGGCGACGTCGCCGGCGTACAGCTTCGCCATCGCCGCCGACATCTCGGCGGCGGCGAAGATGTCGCCGTCCTGGCGCTGCTTGGCGATGCCAGCGTCGATCTGCTCGCGCCAGGCCGCCAGCTGCGCCAGGCTGGCGGCAGCCGCTGCGGCGGTGTCGGCGTCCTTGTCGGCGGACAGGCGCTCCAGGGCCTTGAGTCCGTTGGCCAGGCCGCCAGCGAGGATCGCGTCCTCGACCTTGGCGACCTTGGCGATCGTCGACCGCTTGCCGATCGATGGCGTCAGGTGGCCGGGGTCCTCTTGCAGCAGCTGCTTCACCGGATCGATGATGGCGTCGGCCCAGATCTGGTAGCCCTTGGCGTTGGGATGCAGGGCGTCCGGCATGATCTCCTTGGTCAGGAGCTTGTCGGCGGTCAGGAACCTGTCGCCGATGTCGAGGTAGACCACGCGCCTGGGATCCGCCGGCGCGGCGTAGCCGGCGAGGATGGCGTTGGTCTTCTCATTCTTCTGCCGCGCGCCATCGGTCGGCTTCTCGCCGCGCGGGAAGATCGCAAGCAGGAGGATGCGGGTGCCCGGGCTGCGCTGCTGGATCTCGCCGATGATAGCCTTCACGCCCAGGGCGACGTCCTCGGCCGAGTCGCCGCCGTTGTTGGTGCCGATCATCACCACCGCCAGCTTGGGATGGATGCCTTCCAGCTCGCCGTGCTGCAGGCGCCAGATGACGTGCTCGGTGCGGTCGCCGCTGATGCCGAAGTTGGCCGCCTTCAGCGGGGCGAAGGACTGCTCCCACACCTGCTTGCCGGTGCTGCGCCAGCCATCGGTGATCGAGTCGCCGATGAACAGCAGGTCGACGTTGCCGGCCTTCGCCACCTCGAGGAACTGCTGGTGCCGTTCCGGATTCTTCTCGACCGGGATGGTCGGGCGCGGACCGTCGGCGGCGGCGATGACGCAGGCGGCGAACAGCAGGCAGAGCAGGCGCATGGGGGGGCCTCCGGCCGCATATGCATCGTCGCGGGCGGCCAGGGAAGGGACGCAGGGCCGCGGTGCGCGCGACCCCTTCACCCACCCTCAGGTGCGGAACAGGTCGCTGCTGAGGTAGCGGTCGCCGCGGTCGCAGGCGATGAAGACGATGCAGCCGCGATCCAGGGTGCGCGCCACCTGCAGCGCCGACCAGCAGGCGCCGCCGGAACTCGGTCCGGTGAACAGGCCGGCCTCGCGCGCCAGGCGGCGGGCCATGTCCTCGGCGTCGCGCGCCGCCACGTCCACCACCTGGTCGACCAGGCGGCGGTCGAAGATCTTCGGCAGGTAGGCATCGGGCCAGCGGCGAATGCCGGGGATCTGGCTGCCCTCGGTGGGCTGGCAGCCGACGATGCGCGCCTGCGGGTTGCGCGCCTTCAGCGCCCGCGACACGCCCATGATGGTGCCGGTGGTGCCCATGGCGGAGACGAAGTGGGTGACCTGGCCGGCGGTGTCGCGCCAGATCTCGGGACCGGTGCTCTCCTCGTGCGCCTTGGCGTTGTCCGGGTTGTCGAACTGGTTGAGCATCACGAAGGCGTCGGGGCGGCCGGCGGTCTCGGCGACCATGGCCAGGGCGCGGTCGCGGGCCTCCTCCATGCCGCCGTTGATCAGGTGCACGGTGGCGCCGAAGGCGCGCATGGTCTGGGTGCGCTCGATGGTCAGCGAGTCCGGCATCACCAGGTGCATCTCGATGCCCACCGCACGGGCGATCATCGCCAGGGCGATGCCGGTGTTGCCGCTGGTCGCCTCGACCAGGCGCATGCCCGGCCGCAGGGTGCCACGGGCCAGGGCGCCGCTGATCATGCCCTTGGCGGCGCGGTCCTTCACCGACGAGGCGGGGTTGTTGCCCTCGCATTTGGCCAGCAGGGTGACCCCGGGGCGTCCGACCAGGGTCGACAGGTCGAGGAGGGGGGTGTTGCCGACCAGATCGAGGAGCGTGGGCACGGCGGCATGACAGCCGAGCCCAGACCTGCTGCAATGCCGGGGCGGGCAACCTGACGCACGGCGCATGGATCCGTATTGACCCAAAAGGACGGATCAAGGACACTCAGTGGCGCTCCAGGAGCCTTGCTCGCATGCGCTTGTGCGAGGCTGCGACGGCACCTAGGATCACCGGGGCACGCTCCCGGCATGGCGACACCCTCTGAATCGGATCCCGTCCCGCCCCTGCCGAACCTGCCCGATGTCACCGGGCTGGACGAAGGGAAGCCGCAGGGCGGCGAGCCCGGCTCGCGTCTGCGTCTGCCCGAGGTGCATGGCCTGACTCCGCCCGGACAGCCGGCCGCCGGGGTGCAGGTCGAGTTCAGCGCTCCCGGCCCGGATCTGTCCGCTGCGGTGGCCATGCCGCCGCCGCCGCCACCCGAGCCCGCTCCCGGCGTCCCCGCTCCGCCGCCGGCATCGGACGCCCCCGAGCCAGGCACCGGCCAGCTTGCGGCGGGGCGCATGTTCGGCGGCTACGAGCTGATCTCGAAGCTCGGCCAGGGCGGCATGGGCGAGGTCTACAAGGCGCGCCAGGTCAGCCTCGATCGCGTGGTCGCGATCAAGATCCTGGCCAAGGCGCTGTACGACAACGAGGAGTTCATCAAGCGCTTCGAGCGCGAAGCCAAGGCGATCGCCCGCATCACCCACCCCAACATCGTCGGGGTGTACGACTTCGGGCAGATCGATGGCCTGCGCTTCATGGTCAACGAGTTCGTCGACGGCGCCTCGCTGGCCAAGCTCATCTCCGACCGCCTGCTGCTGCCGGCGCAGGAGTTCGTCCCGCTGATGGTGCAGTGCCTCGCCGGGCTCGGCCATGTGGGCTCGCAGGGCATCGTCCACCGCGACATCAAGCCGGACAACATCCTCATCACCAAGGACGGGGTGGCCAAGATCGCCGACTTCGGCCTGGCCAAGGACGTCTCGCGCAAGGACGACAACACCGATCTCACCGCTGCCGGCCTGGCCATGGGCACGCCCGCCTACATGAGCCCCGAGCAGTGCATGGGCCAGAAGCTGGACGTGCGCTCGGACATCTACGCCTTCGGCATCACCGCCTGGTTCGCCCTCACCGGCCAGAAGCCCTTTACCGGCAATTCGTCCTTCGAGGTGATGACCAAGCAGCGCGAATACATGCCGCCGCAGCCGCACGAGGTGGTGCCGGGGATCCCGCCCGCCCTCTCGGCGGTGGTCATGCGCATGCTGGCCAAGAAGGCCGAGGACCGCTTCCCCGATGCCGAGGCCTGCCGCCAGGCCTGGGTCGAGATCGGGGTGCAGCTGGCGGTGTTCGGGCGCGGCGATCCGGTGACCATGCCGCGTCACAGCGGCCCCGAGCTGCCGGCGCTGGTTCCGCTGCCGCCGCCGCCGCCGCCGGCGGCGCTCACGCACGAGCATCCGGCTCCGGCTCCGGCTGC
>JAFLCQ010000394.1 GCA_017302815.1 Planctomycetota bacterium | reverse complement strand
GTCGTTCACGTCGGCCTCACTTCACCGCTGTGACGAAGGATGCGTCGAAGTACGAGGCGAGGTCGCCCGCCTTGCCCTTGGCGTAGACGCCAACCGTCTCGTTGAAGGTGTTCACCACCGTGTTGCTGCCGACCAGCGACTCCAGGCCGGTCGTGGGCTTGGTCATGCGGGTCACATTATCGGCGATGCTCAGCAGCTTGGTGCCGCCCATGATCTGCTTGTATTCCGCCGCCGTGATGCCGACGCGCTTGGCCATGTAGCCCAGCGCCTCGTCCTGGGTCTTGGGATCGGCGATGAACGCGACGACCCTGGGCCACACCGCGACCACCTTCTGCCAGTCGGCCTTGCGGGTCGACAGGCTGGCCGGACTGACGTAGAGGCAGTCGTAGATCAGACCGGGAACGTCCTTCGACGTGAACACGGCCTTGGATCCGGGAACCAGCTTCAGCGCCTGGCCGCTGATCGGATGCCAGCAGCCGATGGCGTCGACCTGCCCGGAGGCGAGCGCCTGCGGAGTGTCGTTGGTGGCGACGTTCACCAGGGTGACGTCGGACTCCTTGAGGCCGTTGATTTCGAGGGCCTTCAGCAGCAGGAGATGATCGACGAAGTTGACCTCGACGCCGATCTTCTTGCCCTTCAGGTCCTTCAGCGAGTTGATGCCGGGCTTGGCGATGATCATGTCGTTGCCATCGCTGTAGTCGTTGGCGAGGATGCAGATCGCCTTGCTGCCGTTGGCGCCATAGACCAGGGCGTCGCCGTTGGTCATGCCGGTCGCATCGAGCTTGCCCGCGGCCAGCGCGTCCATCGACGGCACATACTCCATCCACACGAACTCGACATCGACGCCAGCCTCCTTGAACCAGCCCTTCTGGATGGCGACCTCCCAGGCGATCCAGCCCGGCCAGTCGGAGTAGCCGATCTTCAGCGGCTCGGCGGCGCGCAGGGTTGCGGAGAAGGCCAGCGCCAGCGCAGCGGCGGCCAGGTTGCGGAACAGTGCAGCGGTCATGACGACTCCTGCGGGCCGTGGCCCGCGTGGTGGTGCTCCGGGGTGCGCGATTTCCGAGCGATTGCCTGACCGGGGACCGATGCGACTGCTGCGTCCGGGTACAGCCGGCCGGGCGCGAGGCCCGGCGCGACCGATCCCGGCGCAACCGCCGACCGGGTCGGTCGGACGAAGGCCATGGAAGGCGTTCCGGACCGGGCCGTCCCGGCGATGAGCGGATACCGCACGGGTCGTCCCGTGCGGATGGCAGCGCGGACTGCCGGTTCTGGACGCGTGATGAAGGACCTCATCCGCCATTCCCCTGGCAATGGTCATGCCAACCGCGGCCGGTGGCGGAGCGCGACCCGCGCGCCGGGATTCGGCACGGCATTCGCCAGGGGAAGAGTGGAGGCCCGGCACCCGGCGGCTGTTTTCGGCCAAGGAGGGCGGTCGCGGGCGGTGCTGGGCTCACCGGGCCTCCACCATCTTTTCGCATGCTCTGCTTCGTCGCATCACCCCCGCCGGGACGGCCCGGCGGGCGTAACGACGCCGGGACGGCCCGGCCTGGCGCGTCCGCATGCCGCCTCCCCAGACCAAGCCACGCAAGCCCGCGCAGGTCGCCGCCGAGATGCGTCGCCAGGGCGTGAAATACGGCCTGGCCAGCTTCGTCGACATCCACGGCGTGCCCAAGGGCAAGATCGTCCCCATCGACCACTGGCCGCAGATGTTCGCCGGCTCGGAGCTGTTCACCGGCTTCGCCGTCGACGGCGTGCCGCAGCGGGTGAACGAGGAGGAGGTCTCGGCCCATCCCGATCCCTCCGCCGGCGTCGTCTGCCCGTGGAACCGCGAACTGGCCTGGTTCCCGAGCGATCTCTGGTGCGGCGGCGCGCCGTTCCCGGCCTGCTCGCGGGTGATCCTGAAGCGCCAGGTCGAGGCCGCCCGCGCCATGGGCTACATCATGCATCTCGGCATCGAGACCGAGTTCTTCGTGCTCAAGGATGGGGCCGACGGCAGGCCGCAGCCGACCGGACCACGCGACCGCCTGGCCAAGCCCTGCTACGACCTCACCGGCTTCCTCGACAGCTACGCCTGGCTGGACGAGCTGGTCTCGGCCATGAACGGCCTGGGCTGGGACGTCTACTCATTCGACCACGAGGACGCCAACGGCCAGTTCGAGACCGACTTCGACTACGCCGACGCCCTGACCATGGCCGACCGCTTCACCTTCTTCCGCATGCTGGTGAAGGAGATCGTCGGCAAGCACGGCTTCTATCCCACATTCATGCCCAAGCCCTTCGCCAACCTCACCGGCAGCGGGGCGCACTACAACATGAGCCTGGCCGACCTGTCGGGCCGGCGCAACCTGTTCAAGGACGCCAAGGATCCGCGCGGCTGCGGCCTGTCGCAGCTCGGATACCACTTCACCGCCGGCGTGCTGCGCCATGCCGCGGCGATCTGCTGCGTCATCGCCCCGACCGTCAACAGCTACAAGCGGCTGACCCGGCGCAGCGCCAGCAGCGGCTTCACCTGGGCACCGATCTACCAGTGCTACGGCGACAACAACCGCACCAACATGCTGCGCATCCCGCTGGGCGGCGGCCGCGTCGAATGCCGCGCCGCCGACATCGGCTGCAACCTCTACCTCGGCGCGGCGATGATGCTGGCGGCCGGGCTGGAGGGCGTGCGCGAGCGCCTCGATCCCGGCGAACCCAACCGCGACAACATGTACCTTGTCGCCCCCGACGAGATCGCCCGGCGCGGCATAGCGACCCTGCCGCAGGACCTCGGCGAGGCAGCCGACGCCTTCGCCGCCGATCCCCTGTCCAAGGAGGTCTTCGGCGACGCGATGTTCGAGGCCTTCACCGCCTTCAAGCGCCAGGAATGGGCGGAATACCACGCCCATGTCTCGGACTGGGAGATGAACCGCTACCTGAAGCTGTGGTGAGGGCCGGACATGAGCCACCTCATGGCCGAGATGCCGTGGACGCAGTACCGGCGGCGCATCGACGCCGGCGCCGTCGTGCTGCTGCCGCTGGGCTCGGTGGAGCAGCACGGCCCGCATCTGCCATTGGGCACCGACCACCTCCTCGCTACGGCGGTGTCGGCGGACGCGGCGCGGATGCTGGCTGGACGGGGACGGGACGCCATGGTCGCGCCGGCGCTCGCCTATGGCTACAAGTCGCAGCCACACATGGGGGGCGGCCAGGCATTCCCCGGCACGACCTCGCTCGACGCCATGACCCTGATCGGGCAGGTGCGCGACATCCTGCGCGAGCTGCATCGCCACGGCTGCCGCCGCATCGTCGTGGTGAACAGCCATTGCGAGAACCAGGCCTTCGCCTGGGAGGGCATCGACCTGGCGCGGCGCGAGCATCCGCAGCTCCGCGTCATGCGCCTGGAGTACTGGGACTTCACCGCGCCATCGACGCTGGACGCGGTGTTCCCCGACGGCTTCCCCGGCTGGGCCCTCGAGCACGCCGCCGTGGTCGAGACCTCGCTCATGCTGCACTACCATCCCGCTCTGGTCGACATGGCCGCGTTGCCGGATGAACCGGCGGCGGCCTTCCCGGTCTGGGACCTCTGCCCCCAGCCTGACGGCCTGGTGCCATCCCAGGGGGTCCTGTCGCCCGCGCGCGGGGCCGACGCGGCGAAGGGCGCCCGCATCGCCGCCGACTGCGTCGCCGGCATCGTCGATGCCGTGCTGCGGGATCTGCGATGATCAGCCTCGATGGACGTCGCTGCCTGGTGAGCGGAGCCGCTTCGGGCATCGGTCGGGCGGTGGCGCTGCGCCTCGCCGCGGCCGGCGCCGTGG
>JAFLCQ010000393.1 GCA_017302815.1 Planctomycetota bacterium | reverse complement strand
GCCGGCGTCACGCCGCTGGCGTGGCGCGCCGGCCGGCGCGGCTGATCAGCCCAGCGCGAGGGTGCTGGCGCGGGCGGCGACCTGCTGCGCCAGGGCGCGGAAGGCCTGGCCGGACAGCGAATGCGGGGCGCGCACGACGATCGGCTCACCCTCGTCGCCGCAGGCGCGGACCGCCGGCTCCAGCGGCAGGCGGCCGAGGAAGGGGACGCCGCTCTGCGCTGCCTCGGCCTCGGCGCCGCCGTAGCCGAAGATGCGCTCGACGTGACCGCACTGCGGGCATACGAACTCGCTCATGTTCTCGACCACGCCGAGGATCGGCACGTTGACCTTGTTGAACATGGCGACAGCGCGGCGGGCATCGAGCAGGGCCACGCTCTGCGGGGTCGAGACGATGACCGCCCCGGCCAGGGGGACCAGGCTGGAGAGGGTGATCTGCACATCGCCGGTGCCCGGTGGCAGGTCGATCAGCAGATAGTCCAGCTCGCCCCATGCGACGTCGGCGAAGAACTGGCGCAGGGCGCCCTGCAGCATCGGGCCGCGCCAGATCACCGCCTGACCTTCGGGGATGAGCAGGCCCATCGAGATGAAGCGTATGCCGTGCGCCTGCGGCGGGACCAGCTTCTTGTCCTCGATCTGCGGCTGCAGGTCGTGACCGAGCATCATCGGCACGCTGGGGCCGTGGATGTCGGCGTCGATCAGGCCGACGCGCGCGCCGGTAGCGGCCAGGGCGCAGGCGAGGTTGACCGTCACCGTGCTCTTGCCGACCCCGCCCTTGCCGGAGCCGACAGCGATGACGTGGCGCACGCCGGGGATCAGCTCGGCCTTGGTCTTCTGCTGCGGCACCTCGGCCGACACCGCGATGCGCACGTCGCGCACTCCGGGGACCGACAGCGCGGCGGCGCGGCATTCGTCCTCCAGCTGCTTCTTGGCTGGGCAGGCGCCGGTGGTCAGCACGAGGTCGAAGCTGGCCACGCCATCGGCGACGGCGAGGTTGCGCACCATGTTGAGGGCGACCAGCGACTGGTGCAGGTCGGGATCCTGCACCCGGTCCAGCGCGGATTTCAGCTGTTCGATCATCGCTTCTCCGGTTGTGGCAGTGACGACCGGACGACCGGACGACCGGACGACCGGACGACGGCGCTCAGTCGAGCGTCGCCGCGACTTCGACCGGCTGGGCGTAGTCGACGCCCGGCACTTCGAAGCCGAAGAGGCGGCGGAAGCCGGCCTTGAAGCCGTCGTAGTCCGAGATGGACCTGAGATTGGCGGTGGAGACCTGGCCCCACAGGGCGTCGACCTCGGCCTGCACCGCCGGGTCCAGCTCCCAGTCGTCGACGCGGATGCGCGCCTGCTCGTCCAGCTTCGGCGTGCGGCCTGGGCCGATGTGGTCCTTGAACAGGCGGACGATCTGCTCGCCGGTGTCCTCGTGGCTGCCGCGCGCCTTCATCACCTTGAACAGCAGGCTGATGTAGAGCGGCACCACCGGGATGGCGGAGCTGGCCTGGGTGACCAGGGCCTTGTTGACGCTGACCCAGGCCCCGCCGCCGGTCTTCGCCAGGTGCGCATTCAGCTCGCGGCCGGTGGCCTCGAGATGGTCCTTGGCGGCGCCGATGGTGCCGGCGCGGTAGATCGGATGGGTGATCTTGGGGCCGATGTAGCTGTAGGCGACGGTGCGGCAGGTCGGGGCCAGCACCCCGGCGGCCTGCAGCGCGTCCATCCACATGCGCCAGTCCTCGCCGCCCATCACCTTGATGGTGTTGGACTTCTCCTCGGCGCTGGCGGTCGGCAGGGTGACGTCCTTGATCGCGTCGGTGTCGAGGTCGACGGTCTTGGCGGTGTAGGCGTCGCCCAGCGGCTTCAGCACGCTCGACCATACCGTGTCGCTGTCCGGGTCCTTGCGCTTCGGGCTGGCCAGCGAGTAGACCACCATGTCGATGGGACGGCCCAGGGCCTTGACCGCGGCGATGGTCTGCGCCTTCACCGCATGGCTGAAGGCGTCGCCATTGATGGTGGTCAGCTTCCGGCCGGCGGCCTTGGCCTGGCGGTGGACCTCGGCGAGGTTGTAGAAGCCGGCGCTGCCGGGCTTGTCGCCGTTGGCCGGCCGCTCGAAGCACACGCCGACCGCGTCGGCGCCATAGCCGAAGAGGGCGGTGGTCAGGGATGCCAGCCCGTAGCCGGTCGACGATCCGACCACCAGCACGGCGCCGATGCCCTTGCCCGGGCCGCCCTTGCGGGCCAGATCGACCAGGCCGCGGACGTTGGCGGCGCAGCCGGCCGGATGGGCGGTGGTGCAGATGAAACCGCGGATGCGTGGGTTGATGACGGCGGTGGGCATGGTTCCTCGCAGGAGGTGCATGGTCTAAGAGGCTGTGGCTACGAGGCCAGCGCGAGGTGCCGCAAGGCGTTGCGAGATTTTCCGGATAACCTTGCCGAGTGGGGTTCCGCCCTAGCATGCCGGCGCGATGACCCGCCTCCTGCTCTGCCTGCTCAGTGTCGTCCTGCTCGGCGCGGTTGAGACCGCCGCGGCGCAGCCCGGCCCGTCACCGGAGGGCGCCAAGCCGCCGGTGGTCGCGTTCGTCCCCGTCGATGGCGTCATCGATGATCACCGCGCGGGGCAGTTCAAGCGCACGCTCGAGCAGGCCCTGGAGCGCAAGCCGCAGTACGTGGTCGTGCGCATCGCCACCGATGGCGGGCATCTCGGCTCGGCCATGGAGATGCTGGAGCGGGCCCTCAAGGTCGAGGACTCGCAGGCCACCCTGGTCGCCTTCATCGACAACCGCGCCTACAGCGCCGGCGCCCTAATCGCCTACGGCCACGACCGCATCTACATGACGTCGCAGGCCTACATCGGCGATATCGGCGTGATCACCATCCAGGACGGCAAGATCGAATACCTGCCGGAGAAGATCGAGAGCCCGGTGCGCGCCCTGCTGCGCCAGGCCGGCCAGCACAACGGCTGGGACCAGGCCAAGCTGCAGAAGATGACCGCCCGCAACCAGGAGCTGTGGCGCTTCGAGCTGTCCGATGGCAAGCGCCGCTACGTCATCGAGGACGATCTCCCCGCTTTCCTGTCCGAGCACCCCGGCACCACCAAGGAGCAGGGCGTGCTGATCTCGGGCAAGGACCGCCTGCTGACCTACACCGCCAGCGAGGCGGTGGCCGAGGGGATGGCGACCGCCATGGTCAAGGACATCGATGAGGTCTACCGCCTGCTCGGGGTCGAGCCGTCGCAGGTGCTGAAGTTCGAGCCGACCCAGAACGAGAAGATCGCCGAGACCCTGGGCGGCTGGGCCCCGCTGCTGGCGGGCCTGGCGGTGCTGCTGCTCATCCTCGAGTTCAAGATGCCCAGCGGCGGCCTCTTCCTGATCGGCGCCGCGGTGTGCGGCGGCGCCTTCCTCATCTGCCAGTACTGGCTCGATCTCGCCGGCGCGCCCGAGATCATCCTCATCGGCCTGGGCATCGCCGCGGTGGTGGCCGAGGTCTTCTTCCTGCCCACTGGCGGCATCCTCGCCATCGGCGGCCTGATCGCGATCGGCGGCGGACTGATCCTCTCCTTCATGCCCGACAGCTACCAGTTCCAGACCGGCGACATGCGCTGGGGCACGGCGGTCGGCGGCGCCCTGGCCCAGAGCCTCATAGCCCTCACCGTCCTCACGGTCGGCGTGGTCATCGCCATCGCCTCGCTGCCCAAGACCCGCGCCATGAAGGTGCTGGCCAGCGCCACCGCCATCGACGCCACCAGCGCCGGCGCGGTCGAGGCCAGCGCCCCCGCCCTGGTCGGGCGTCGCGTGCGCGCCCGCACCATGC
>JAFLCQ010000392.1 GCA_017302815.1 Planctomycetota bacterium | reverse complement strand
GCCGCCTTCGACCTGCCCTGTCCGGCTCCGGAAGGCGGCATGTTCTGCTGGCTGCCGCTGCCCGCCGGCATGGGCGGGGCCGAGACCGCGCGCGAGCTGCTGCGCAGCCGCATCGCCACCATCCCCGAGTCCGCCTTCCACGCCGGCGGCGGCCCCGACCGCCACCTGCGCCTGTGCTTCACCGGCATGGCCGAGCCGGCGATGGCCGAAGGCCTGGCCGGGCTGGCCGAGGTGCTGCGCCGCCGCGCCGCCTGATCAGAACTCCCAGGATCCGACCAGGGAGATCTGCCGGCCGATGTCGCTGGTGTACTGCGTCTCGTTGGACTCGACGAGGATGTCCTCGGTGGTGCGGATGCCCTCGGTGTGGCCGCTGTCGAATACGTCGGTGACCGACACCTTGATGGTGCGGCGGCCGTTGTCGGCCGAGCGCCAGCCGACGGCGAGGTCCATCACCGCGTAGCTGTCGACCTTCTCCAGGGCGATGTAGGGGTCGGTGAGGATGCGGGTATGGCCGATGTCGTAGACCGTGCGGCTGGACATCATGCGCCCGGCGACGCTGGCGAAGAAGCCGTCCTGCATCCATTCGCAGCCGATGTTACCGAGCCATTCCGGCGGACCGTTCACGTCCTGCGGCAGGGTGTAGTCGTACTGGTAGTAGACCGTGCCCGAGGGATCGCCGGGGACGGTGAAGCCGGGCGAGGCGAAGCGCTCCTCGTGGTCCATGCGGTAGTGCTGCCAGGTGGCGTTGGCCCACAGGGTGAAGGGCGTGCCCTCGATCGCCTGGCGTCCGGACAGCTCGGCGCCGAAGACGGTGGTCGGGTTGTCGAGGTTGGAGAAGCCGTACTGCGGACCCGGATCGGGATCGAGGGCGTAGGCCCAGTCGGTGAAGTTCTTCGCCTGCTGGTCCGGCGACAGCGGGGTGCGCCAGATCTGGTGGTTCGAACGGTTGCCGAACAGGCCGACCGCGAACTCGCGCTGCCGGCCCTCGCGCCAGCGCCACTGCGCCTCGAGGGCGTGGATGGTCTCGGGCTCCAGGTCGGCGGATGGGGTGATGAAGGTGTCGCGCTGGAAGCGTTCGAGGATGGTCGGCGGACGGTAGCCGCCGGAGTAGCTGAGCAGCCCGAACGAGCGCGGATCGGGCGACCAGTTCAGCGCCAGGCGCGGCGAGGCGTAGGTGCCCATGTCGCCGAGGCGGTCGCCGCGCACGCCGCCGGTCAGCTGCAGGGTCGGTGCGACGCGCCACTGGTCCTCTGCGAAGACGCCCCAGTCGGTGGTGCTGGCGTCGCCCCAGGTCGAGCGGTCGTCGTAGTCTCCGCCGGTGGCCCACAGATTGGACTCGCCATCCCAGGCGCGGCGCTCGGCGCCGGCGCTGAGGCCATGGTCGCCGACCGTGCCGTTGACGCTGGCGCGCGTCGTGCGCTCGTGCGCCTCGAAGCCGTAGCGCAGGTAGAGGAAGGAGTAGGCCGCCTCGTCGGAGGGGTCCGGCTTCATGTTCAGGTAGTCGGGGGTGTCCCAGCGCTCGGCGTGCTGCAGGCGCAGCCAGGGCCCGCGCAGCTCGAAGGTCAGCTGGTCGTCGCGCATCGGCATGTCCGGCGGCGCGTAGGCCATGCCGTCGACCGGCTCCCAGGTCTTGAAGTGCACCGTGCGCGCGGTGCCCTCGACCACCCACTCGGGCCCGAGCTGCATCCCGAGCACGGCGCGGGCGCGCCACACGTCGAGGTCCAGCTCGGTGTCCTCGCGGTTGTACTGGCCCTGGCGGAAGGGGACCGGGCTCTCGACCCCGGGCAGGTCCTCGAGGCGGTTCCAGCCCGCCGACAGCTTGGCGTAGACGCCGCCGCCGAGCGGGGTGGCGAAGGTCGCGTCGCCCTCCAGCGCCCGCGGATCGGCGGCGCGGCCGTAGGCGGTGAAGGTGGCGGTGTCGCCCACCGGCCGCGTGCGCAGGGCGATGACGCCTCCGAAGGCGTTGGCGCCGTAGGTCACCGAGGCCGGGCCCTTGGCGATCTCCAGGCGGTCGAGGTCGCTGTAGTCGATGTAGCCGGTCCAGTTGGTCGCCATCAGCTCGGGGATGGCGAAGGCCCAATCGTCCTGCAGCACCAGCACGCGCGAATTGAACGGCCCGTTGTAGCCGCGCATGCCGACCTCGTGCTGGCCGTGGCGCAGCTGGTAGACCGTCACGCCGGGCATGTAGCGCAGGTAGTCGGCGATGCTGGCGGCCGGGCTGGTGGCGTAGTCCTCGTACAGGACGACGTCGACCGGCGCCGGGGCGCTGGCCAGGCTCTGGCGGCGGCGGGATACCGATTCGACCCAGGCGCGCTCATCGAGCAGCTCGACGTCGGAGGTGCCCAGGGCGGTGGCCAGGGGTTCCGCCGCGCTGGCGGTGGCAAGGGGGGCGAGGGCGGCGATGGCCAGCAGCAGGGGAGCGCAGCGCATGATAGGTTGAGGATCATGGGCCGCGCGACCCCCTCTGCAACGCCGACCGGGTTGCCTGTCGCACGGCTATGCAGAGCATCCCGGCGTGGCAACCATCCTCGACCAGATCATCGCCCACAAGCGCGCCGTCGAGGTGCCGCTGCTGCCCGCCGTCGATCGCGCCGCCCTGCGCGACCTGCCGGCGTGCCGCGGTTTCCGCGCCGCCCTGCGCCGGCCGGCCGGCCAGCCCATCCGGGTGATCGCCGAGTGCAAGAAGGCCAGCCCCAGCAAGGGCGTCTTCGCGCCGGACTACGATCCGGTGGTCACCGCCTTCCAGTACGTCCACGGCGGCGCCAGCTGCCTGTCGGTGCTGACCGACGAGAAGTGGTTCCAGGGCCGCCTCGACGACCTGCTCAAGGTCCGCGCCGCCGTCACCATCCCGATCATCCGCAAGGACTTCACCGTCGATGCGCGCCAGATCGCCCAGGCGCGCCTGGCCGGCGCCGACGCCATCCTGCTCATCGCCGCCTGCCTCGAGCTGGGCGAGATGCGCGACCTGCACGGCTTCGCCCGCGACCTCGGCCTGGACGTCCTGGTCGAGGTGCACGACGCCGACGAGGCGCTGCGCGCCCTGCGCATCGGCGCCGACCTGGTCGGGGTGAACAACCGCAACCTGCACGACTTCACCGTCTCCCTCGACCGCACCATGGAGCTGCTGCCCGGCCTCCTCGGCGACGACCGGGTGGTGGTCAGCGAGAGCGGCATCCGCGACCGCGCCGACTGCCGCCGGCTGGAGCAGGCCGCGGTCGACGCCGTGCTGGTCGGCGAGACCCTGATGCTGTCGCCGGATCCGGTCGCCGGCCTGCACCGCCTGCGCGGCACGGTGGCGCCGGCGCTGTAGCCGTCAGGCGCGCAGGGCGAACAGCGGCACGATCGACAGGGCCGCGTCCTCCTTGCCCTGGGTATAGGCGATGAGCAGCCGCCCGTCGTGCTCGACCGCCGACGGGTAGCTCCACTCCGTCTCGTGGCCGACCACCGGCCCATCGCCCCAGCCGCCGAACAGGCGGCGGCGCGGGAAGGCCTGGTGGCGCAGCTTCCACATGCGGGTGAAGGCGCCGCCGCCCGGCGCGGTGGCGGCGAGGCGCAGGAGGGTGCGGCCGGCGGCGGGATCGTTGCTGAGCAGCACCTGCTGGCCGGTGGACAGCGCCAGGCACAGCGGCTTGCTGGCGGCGATCGCCAGGTCGCCGGGCTCCAGCGCCGACCAGCTGCGGCCGCCATCGACGCTGCGGCTGACCGGCGCCGGACCGTGCTGGCCGGGGCGGTGGATGGCGACCAGC
>JAFLCQ010000391.1 GCA_017302815.1 Planctomycetota bacterium | reverse complement strand
GCGGCCCGGTGCCGTTCACGCGATGGCAGGTGGCGCAGCCGCCCTTGCCGCTGAAGAGCGCGCGGCCGCGGTCCACGTTCCCCACCTTCACCGCCGTGCCCGAGGGGTCGAAGCCGGCGCGGATGATGGCCGCGGGATCAGAGGGCATCTGCACGCCGATCAGGAGGCCCTGGCCGCGCACCTGCACCGCCTCCGGGAAGACGCGCTTCAGGCCGGCGGCCAGCGCCTGGCCATGGGCGGCCACGCGGGCGAGGAAGCCGCTGCCGGTGACCACGTCGAGCACCGCGTTGGCGGCGGCGCAGGCCAGCTGGTTGCCGCCGAAGGTGGTGCCGTGCAGCCCCGGCTTCAGCAGCGCCGCGGCGGCCTCGGTCATGACCACGGCGCCGATCGGCACGCCGCCGCCCAGCGCCTTGGCCAGGCACAGCAGGTCGGGCTTCACCGCATCGTGCTCGCAGGCGAACATCATGCCGGTGCGGCCGATGCCGGTCTGCACCTCGTCGGCGACGAAGAGGGCGCCGTGGCGGTCGCACAGCTCGCGCACCCGGCGCAGGTAGCCGGCGGGCGGGACGTTCACCCCCGCCTCGCCCTGGATGGGTTCGATGAACACCGCCGCCACGTCGGGCCCCATCGCCCGTTCCAGGGCCGCCGCGTCGCCGAAGGGGACGAAGTCCACCGGATTGAGCGGGGCGAAGGGCTCGCGGTATTTCGGCGTATGGGTCAGGGCCAGGCTGCCGAGGGTGCGGCCGTGGAAGGATCCCTCGCAGGCGATGAGGCGCGGCTTGATGCCGCCCCGCGCCTGGCTCCACAGACGGGCGATCTTCACCGCCGCCTCGTTGGCCTCGGTGCCGGTGTTGCAGAAGAACGCGCGCGGCAGGCCCGACAGTCCGGCCAGGCGGGTGGCGAGGCGCTCCTGCAAGGGATGGTGGTAGTGGTTGCTGGTGTGGATCAGGGTGGCGGCCTGGGTCGACACCGCCGCGACCAGGGCGGGGTGGGCATGGCCGAGCGAGCTCACCGCCACGCCGGCGAAGCCGTCGAGATAGCGCCGCCCCTCGTCGTCGAAGAGCCAGCAGCCCTGGCCGCGCACGAAACGCACGTCCTGGCGGCCGTAATTCTGGACCAGGTTGGGGCAGGCGGGCAGGGGCGTGGGCATGGCGGCGCGCATGGTCGGAGCAGGGGCGGGGGTGCAAGGCAGCCATTGGCCCCATTGCCCCTGGCTGTGGGCTTTGGGTTTTGGGTTTTGGGTTTTGGGGTTGGCCTGCCGGGGATGCTCGCGACCGCCACGCCAAGGGCCGACGCACGCCAACGCCAAAGCCAAAGCCCAAAGCCCAAAGCCAGGGGCAATGCATGCGTCATTCCCCCCGCCTCATCCTGCTGTCTGGAGCATTGCGCTGCGGGTTTTGAGGGACTAGATTTCCCCACGTGAGTGCAATGGCCGCATCCGCAAACACGACGCCCTGGGCGCGCTGGTTCTGGCCGGCCCTCGTCCTGACCCTGGCGGCCGACCTGGCGACCAAGTCGCTGGTCTTCGCCATGGCCGAGCACGATCTGCCGGCGTGGATGGAGCAGCACTACAACACCGGCGTCGCCTGGAGCCTGCTGGCCGGGCATCCCCGCCTGGTCGCCCTGCTCACCGCCGGACTGATCCCCCTCCTCGCCTGGGTGTGGTGGAGCGGCTACCGCCGCCTCGGCGCCTGGGAGAACCTCGCCTTCGGCCTCATCCTGGGCGGCGCCCTGGGCAACGGCTGGGATCGCGGCATGGCCCTGCTGGTGGGCAGCTATCCCGGCGTGCGCGACTTCATCCATGTCGACTTCAACCACGTCGGCATCCCCTACGTCTTCCCGACCTTCAATGTCGCCGACAGCGGCATCACGGTCGGCTTCATCCTGCTGCTGATCCGCGCCTGCGCGCCGGCCCCCAAGCCGGCCTCCACCGCCTCCTGAGCACCCTATGCAGCTGAACCCGGCCGCCCGCGAGCTGATCTTCAAGGTCGTCTACTACGGTCCGGGCATGGCCGGCAAGACGACCAATCTCGCCCACCTGCAGGCCCAGGCCCCAGCCGGGACCGCCTCCGAGCTGCAGAGCGTCGACACCCATTCCGAACGCACCCTGCACTTCGACCTGCTGGCGACCAGCATCGGGCAGATCCAGGGCAACAATGTCCGGGTCGAGTTCCACACCGTCCCCGGCCAGAGCTACTACGCCGCCACCCGCCGTCAGCTGCTGGTCGGAGCCGACGCGGTGGTCTTCGTCGCCGACAGCCGGCGCGAGGCGCTGGACGAGAATATCGCGTCGATGAACGAGATGCTCGACAACCTGCGCCAGCTGGGCATGCCGAGCCAGATCCCGGTCGTCCTGCAGTATAACAAGCAGGACCTGCCGACGGCGGTGAGGCCGGAGCAGCTCAACCCGCTGATGAACGTGCGCAACTGGCCGAGCCGGGGCGCCTGCGCCGCCAGCGGCGAAGGCGTGTCGGAGTGCGCCAGCGACATCCTCGCCATGCTGGCCGAGATCGCCAACGAGGCGCAGCTGCCGCAGGTGGCGGTGCAGGCCGAGCCGCGCAGCTGGCTGATCTCCTGCCACCGCTGCCAGGCGATGCTCGAGGTTCCCGACGCCGCCATCGGATCGATCTACACCTGCGGCGTGTGCAGCAGCGCCCTCGAGGTGGTCGACCCCGACCGCGGGCTGACCCGCGAGCCGCAGCCCGGGCGCAGCCCGGTGGCGCTGAAGCCCGCCGACCTCGGCCAGCAGCAGCGCCAGGCGGGCGACCCCAGCGACTACGCGATGAAGACCCTGCCGGTGCAGCAGGAGTTCAATGCGGGCGAATCGGCGCTGCAGCGCAGCCAGACGCAACCTGCCCATCCGACACCGCAACCAGCCGCCTCGGGCGCCTTCCCGCTGCCCGGCTGGGAGGTGCTGACCAACCTCGACGAAAGCCCGCAGGGTCGGCGCATGCGCGTACGCGACTCCGCCAGCGGCCGCATCTGCCGCGCCATGGTGCTGTCGCCGACGCTGATGTCGCAGCAGGGATACCGCGAATCGCTGGAGCCCTACGTACGCCTGGCCGGGCCCCTGAAGCATCCGCACATCCTGCCCCTGCTCGAGCTGCGCACCGCCGGCGAGGCGGTGGTGCTGCTGTCGGCCGACGTGCCCGAGCACGAGCCGCTCGGCGTCGTGCTCGGCCGGCGCCGAGCCCTGGCCCCGCCGCACGCCATGGGCATCCTGCGCCAAGTCGTGCTGGCGCTCGAGGACGCCGCCCGCCAGGGCGTGGTCCACGGCTGGCTGCGCCCGGAGTGCATCCTGGTCAGCCCGGACGGAACCGTACTGGTCGATGAATTCGCCGTTCCCAAGAACCACCGCTTCCTGGTGCGCGAGCTGGCCGGGGCCAGCGCCGCGACCGAATACTACCTCGCACCCGAGCATCTCGGCGAGGATGCGCGCACCGATCTGCGCAGCGACATGTTCCTGTGCGGCGCCCTGCTCTACCGCATGATCACCGGCGACGGTCTGGTGACCGGCTACAACGCGCACGAAGCCCTGCACAAGCTGATGGCCGGCGGCGGCAAGCCGCTGCGCTCGGTGGGCAACTCGGTCTCGCGCGACCTCGACCTCTTCTACCGCCAGCTCACCGCCCTCAACCGCAGCGAGCGCTTCGAGAGCTACCGCATGCTGGTCGAGGTCCTCGACCGCTTCGGCGGCGGCGCCAAGCGCCAGAACCTGCGCCTGACCCAGGCGGTGCAGGCCCCTCCGGGCACGCGCGGGCCGGCCACCCCCGGCAGCGGCACGCAGAACCGCAGCGGCACCGGCGCGCACCAGCGCACCGGCA
>JAFLCQ010000390.1 GCA_017302815.1 Planctomycetota bacterium | reverse complement strand
AGCAGGGGCAGGGCGACGCCGAGGCGCACCAGGTTGGCGCTGATGCCGCCGAGGTGGCGCGCCCCGCGCGCCGAGGCCAGCACCGACAGCGACCAGATGCCGGTGGCGGCGACCGCCGCGATCACGGCGCCACCGCCCCGTCGACCAGGCGTGGATCGGCGGCGGCACGCAGCTGCTCCGCATCCGCCGAGGCCGGATCGAGCAGGGTGAAGTCGGCGAAATCGAAGCCGGGCGCGACCGTGCAGCCGACCAGGACGTGGCCGCCGACCGGCAGCGCCGCCTGCCAGCAGCCAGCGGGGACGACAGCCTGCGGACGCATGCCGGACGCGACCGGCCCCAGACGCAGCACGTGCACGGGCGCCCCGGGCGCCTCGCACAGGTGCAGATGCAGCGGAGCGCCCTCGTACCAGTGCCAGGCCTCGTCGGCGCACACGCGGTGCCAGCGGCTGACCTCGTGGGCGCGCAGCAGGAAGAGGATCGCGGTCGAGGCGCTGCGCACGCCGTGCGGGGTCTCCACCCGCTGCGGCGAGCGAAAGGTCTCGCGGTAGTGCCCGCCCTCGGGATGCGGCAGCAGGCCCAGCTCCGCCACCAGCTGGTCGGCCCGGCTCACGCGACCGCCTGCGCCAGCACCTCGGCCACCCGCGCCTTCGGGGTGCGCGTCAGCAGCTCCAGCAGGGCGGCATCGGGCTCGCGGCCGCCCAGCCGTCCGCGCAGCTGGTCCAGCAGCCGGCGCCAGACCTCGACCGTCATCAGGGCGTCGCCCAGGGCGCGGTGCGCGCGCTGGCCGGCCGGGATGGCGATGCGCAGGTGCTGCACCAGCACGCCCAGCTTGTGGCCGGGCGCGTCCTGCAGCAGGCGCCGCGCCAGCAGCATCGAGCACAGGAAGGGCCGCTCGTGCCCCTCGCCGGCGCGCTCCATCTCGGCGGCGAAGAAGCGTCGGTCGAAGCTGGCGTTGTGCGCCACGCAGGGGACCTCGCCGAGGAAGGCGCGCAGGCGCGGCATCTGCGCTTCGGGCCGCGGCCGCCCGCGCACCATCGCCGTGCTGATGCCGGTCAGCGAGGTGATGAACGGCGGGATGGCGAAGCCGGGATCCATCAGCTCGCTGAAGGTGCCGGCGATGGCGCCGTCGCGCACCAGCACCGCGCCGACCTCGATGATGCGGTCGGCCGGCGGGCCCAGGCCGGTGGTCTCGAAGTCGATGACGGCGTAGTCGCGCACGGCGCGGCAGCGTGCTGCGCCGTGCGGCCGGGCAACCGGGGGCTGCGCTTCAGGCGCGCGCCGCCAGGCCCTCCTGGTGCAGGATCATGATCTTCTGCCAGATCTTGCGCGAGAGGCCGTCGGTGAGGTCCTCCAGGTCGGTCACCGCCTCGGTCGCCTCGGGATCATCGAAGGCCGAGACGTAGAACTGCGCCAGCTTGGCGATCAGCGACAGCATCTCGGAGCAGTAGTCGAGATAACGCGCCAGCTCCTGCGGCGTCAGGTCGCGGCGTGGGCTGGACGAGGTTCCGGGCAGCGACACCCCGGCGATGCCGCCGGGATCCTTGGTCAGCTGCAGCATGTCGACGATGTGCGCCAGCTCGCGCAGGCGGCGCACGCCGGCGACGACGCGGCGGCGGCGGATGCGGGTCTGCCAGCTGGCGAGGAAGACCACCAGCGCCACCAGCAGGGCTAGCTCGCTGGTGATGGCGTCGACCCCCTGCGCCAGATCGGTCCACGACGGCGTGCCCTGGGTCTGCGCCTGTCCGGCCAGCAGCACGATGACGCCGCCCAGCACGAGCACGCTGGTGGCGACCAGCAGCCACACCCAGACGACGGGTCGGGTGATGGCGTCGGCCTGCGCCCCGACCATGCCGCCGACCTGCTGCAGGTCATGCGCCAAGCGCGCCAGGCCCGAACCGGGGAAGCGCTCGGAGATGCGCAGGTAGAGCTGGGCGATGGTCTCGCGGACCTTCTCCAGATCGAGGCGGCGGGTCTCGTGCATCGCCGGCACGATGGCGCGGCGGAGCGCCCCGCGCAACCGCCCGCCTCAGCGCAGGCCCAGCACCGCCTCCAGCCGGTCCAGGTTCTCCTCGTTGGCCGGCTCGGCGTAGGTCCGCACCTTGGCGCACTCGGCCGCGTCGTCGAAGCGCATGCGGAAGCGCACCAGCGTGCCGCCGGCGCAGTCGAGGAACGAGGCCAGGATCTCGAAGGCGTGCATCTCGCCGATGTGGTCGATGACCAGCTGCTCGTCGGGACGGATGGCGGCGAAGACGCAGTGGTTGGGATAGCCGGTGCCGTCGGGGCCATGCATGGTGAAGCGCCAGTCGCCGCCCGGCCGCAGATCGAAGACGTGGAAGGTGTTGCTGAAGCCCGCCGGTCCCCACCAGCGGCGCAGCTGCTCCGGGTCGGTCCAGGCCGCGAAGACGCGCGAACGCGCAGCGTGGACCAGGCGCACGGTGACGATGTCGCGTCCGGGATGGCGGATGGCCTCGGGATCGTGGAGCAGGTCTTCCAGGCGGGCCACCGACTGGTTCCACCCGATCTGCATGCCCTCCAGCGGCACCTGGGCGGTGGTCAGCGCCGTCACCTGGGTGTCGACGGTGATGACGGTGCCGGCGCCGTCATCCGCGAAATCGATGCTGTTCACCACCTCGAACTGGCGCACGCCCTGGCCATCCTCGGGGTAGGCGACGAAGACCAGGCGGCGGTCCGGTTCGCACACGCGGACCTCGCCGATCATCGGGTAGACGCCGCCGTCCGGGGCGCGCATGTCGATGCGGATGCGACCACCCACCCGCGCCTCGAAGATGCACTGCGGGCTGGTGAAGCCGTGCGGTCCCCACCAATGCACGAGATGGGCCGGATCGGTCCAGGCCGCGAACACCATCCGGCGCGGGGCGGCGAAACGACGGGTGAAGCGGGCGTGGCCGCGCAGCGGGGCTCCGGCCTGGACGGCGGCGACATGCTCGCCGAGCCGTGCCAGATGCTGCCGGCCGCCCTCGATCGCGCCGTAACGCTGCACCACCAGATCGCGCATCGCCGCGGTGGGGAAGAGCGAGCGCATGGTCACCGTGGTGCCATCCGGGGTGGCGGTGAAATCGACCGTCACCTGGAAGCTGATGTCCGCCGTGGCGCCGGCTCCGCCATGATCGTAGACCAGCCGGCTGGGGCGGTCGACGACGAGGTAGCGCACCCAGTTCTCGTAGTCGGTGCCGTCGGGACCGTGCATGGTATAGGTCCACATGCCGCCCGGCCGCACATCCATGGTGTGGATGGTGGTGGTGAAGCCGGCTGGTCCCCACCAGTTGCCGACGTGCTGCGGGTCGGTCCACACCGCGAACACCAGCTCGCGCGGCGCGGCGAAGCTGCGGCTGAGGACGATCTCGCGGTCGGCGGTGTCAGTTGCGCGGTCCATGGCGGTCCTTTGCCTGCAGGTCGTGGAGGTAGTCGTCGAGACGGTCGAAGCTCTGCTGCCAGAAGCGCTCGAAGCCGCCCAGCCACTGGTGCACCGGGCGCAGGCCGGCTGCATCCAGGCTGTAGAGGCGCAGCTGCGCATCGCGACGCACCTGCACCAGCCGGACGGCGCGCAGCACGCCGAGATGCTTCGAGGCCAGCGGCTGCGGCATGCCTAGGCGGGTCACGATGCCGCCGACCGGCTGCTCGCCCTCGGTCAGCAGGTCGAGGATGCGCCGCCGCTGCGGCTCGGCGATGGCGTTGAAGACATCCGTGGTGGTGGCGAGCCTGGCCATGGTGCCACGAATATCACCATATCGGCATATACGAGGCGCCAGACGCCAACCTTCAACGCCCGCCGGCCATCACCCGCAATGCCATCGCCGCCGCCACCCCCTGCCGCGCCGGCAGACGCAGG
>JAFLCQ010000039.1 GCA_017302815.1 Planctomycetota bacterium | reverse complement strand
GTGCGGCGGGCGACGTCGCGCACGCCGGGGATGGCGGCGATGCGCTCCTCGACGCCGCGCACCAGGCGGTCGCTCTCGATCAGCGAGGTGCCCGGAGGCGTCATGATCATCACCGTGAAGGTGCCCTCCTTGAAGCTGGGCAGGAAGCTGGAGCCGAAGGTCGAGGCCAGGGCCAGGGCGGCGACTGCAAGCGCGGCCGAGCCCAGCACGACGCTGCGCTTCCAGCGCAGGGACCAGGCCAGGGTCGGACGATAGGCGCTCTTCAGCCAGCGGACCAGGAAGCCATCGCGCTCGGGGCCGTTCTGCCGCAGGCCGACCAGCAGCAGGCGGCAGAGCGCCGGCGTCACCGTCATCGCCACCAGCAGGCTCGCCAGCGTCGAGACGATGTAGCTGATGCCCAGGGGCCGGAAGAAGCGGCCTTCCATGCCGGCGAGGAACAGCAGCGGCACGAACACCAGGACGATGATGATGGTCGCAAACACCATCGGCCCGGCGATCTCATGGCTGGACCGCTCGACGACGGCCGTCTCATCGAGGCGCTCGGCATCGTGACGATGGCGGTTCTCGCGCAGGCGGCGGAAGGCGTTCTCGACGTAGATGATGGCGTCGTCGACCAGCCCGCCGAGGGCCACCGCGAGACCGCCCAGGGTCATGACGTTGACCGACATCCCCGATGCCGCCATGACGATGAAGGCCGCACCCAGCGACAAGGGCAGGGCGGTCAGCGTGATCACCGTCGTGCGGACGTTGAGCAGGAAGAGGATGAGCACGATCGCGACGATGATCGCGGCCTCCTTGAGGACCTTGATCAGGTTGTCGACCGACACCTGGATGAATTCGGCCTGGCGGAAGACATGGTTGTTCACCGTCATGCCGCTGGGCACGGCCATGCCCGCCACCGCCGCGTCCAGCGCCCTGGTCAGGGTCAGGGTGTTGGTGCCGGGGGCCTTCTGCACCGAGATGATGACCGCGGAGCGTCCGCGCTCGGTGGCGGTGCCGCGGGCCGGCGCCGGCGCCAGGGCGACCTCGGCGACATCGCCGATGGTCACGGGCACGCCGTCGTGGTAGGCGACGATGGAACGCTGGATGTCCTCCACCGAGGCGACCTGGGCGCTCTGGCGGATCGGCACCTCCTTGCCTTCGCGGTTGGGCAGGAAGCCGGCGCTGGCGGTGGAGTGGGCCTTCTGCGCGGCCGCGACCACGTCAGCCACGGCCAGTCCGTACAGGCGCAGCCGGTCGGGCCGGCACAGCACCTGGTATTCCGGCAGTTCGCCGCCGATGGCCACGACCTGGGCGATGCCCGCGACGCCGAGCAGGCGGTTGGTCAGCTCGAATTCGGCGAAGGAGCGCAGCTCCTTGGGCGAGCGGGTGCCGTCGGGCGAGGTGACCGACAGCAGCATGACCTCGCCGGTGATGGAGGTGACCGGCGCGATCTCGGCATGCGCGCCCGGCGGCAGGCCTCCAGCGACGGCGGACAGCCGCTCGGCGACCTGCTGGCGGGCGCGCCAGAGATCCTCACCCCAGTCGAACTCCACCCAGACGATGGACAGGCCCAGGGATGATGACGAGCGCAGCTTGCGCATGCCGGGCATGCCGTTGACCGCCGATTCGATCGGCACGGTGACGTACTGCTCGACCTCGTCGGCGGCGAGACCGCCGGCCTCGGTCATGACGACGACGGTCGGGGCGTTGAGCTCGGGGAAGACGTCCACCGCCATGCGCGGGATGAGCCATCCCGCGAGGGCCAGCATTATCCCGGCGATGATGACCACGGCCTTGGCGTGGCGCAGCGAGAGGCTGATGAGCCAGGTGGACATGGCTCAGTGCTTTCCGGTGTGGAAGGTGCCATCGGCCTCGAAATGCCCGGCCTCCGCGCCGCCCTCCTGCTGCGACAGCTTGAGCGGGTAGATGCCGCCGAGGACGACCTGGTCGCCCTCCTTGAGTCCGGATTGCACCACGACCCAGCGTCCATCGCTGGCCCCGAGATCCGCCTCGACCTTGGCGACGACGTCGGGATCGCGCCGGTCGCGGCGGAAGAAGACGGTCTTGAGGCCGTCGCGGATGGTGGCCGCCACCGGGATGGCCAGCTCCTCCTCCGGGCTTCCGGACAGCACGACTTCGAGGTTGGCGGTGACGCCGGGACGGACCCACGCGGGCAGGGAGGCGTCCGCTGCCGGCCGGGCGATGATGTCGACCGAGCGGTCGATCGCGTCGGCCACCGGGCCGATGGTCAGATGCGCGGGGACGGACTTCTGCACCGCCGGATCGGCGGCGACGATGCGTGCCGGCAACCCGTCGCCGAAGCGGGGCAGGTCGGCCTGGAGGCCGGCGGCCCGCAAGCGCACCCCGGCGGGATCGGTGACGGTCAGCACGGTGGCGTGCCCCTCGATCCAGCTGCCGCTGGGGATGACCTCGCCTTCGACCACGCCCGGCGAGAGGGCGCGGACCTCGATCGCGGTCATCGTCGCCCAGGCAGGAGCCCCGCCATCGGCAGCCAGCAGCGCAGCAGGCGTCAGGCCGGTCAGCTGCGCCGCCTGCCCCAGCAGCAGGTCGAGGCGGATCTGCGCCTGTCCGGTGCCTGTGGCGCCCGGGGCTGGCCGGGCCTGGCGGACCGCGTCGGCGAGTTCCCGTTTCGCCTCCGCGGCGCTGATGCGCAGATCGGCCACCCGTCCCGCCGCCTCGGCCTGCTCCGCCGCCTTGCCGCCGACCTCAGCGCCCAGGCGCTCCAGGGTGGCCAGGCGTCCGCTCCACAGCTCCAGCGCCTGGTCGACCGCGGAGAC
The DNA here is from genome assembly GCA_017302815.1 of Planctomycetota bacterium. Classification (GTDB taxonomy): domain Bacteria; phylum Planctomycetota; class UBA11346; order UBA11346; family UBA11346; genus UBA11346. The sequence continues at coordinate 14,691 of JAFLCQ010000039.1, read as the reverse complement.
GTTCTCCTGGGCCGCGATGAGGCGGTCCTCGGCGGCATGGACGGCCACCGCAGCCTCGGCGATCTCCTGCTGCAGACGCAGCCAGTCCGCGGCATGCAGCCGGTACAGGACGGCGCCGGCGGCCACCGTCTGGTAGGGCTTGACCAGGACTTCGATGCGACCGGGAAGCGGGGACTGGTAGGGGCGACGCGCCGACGGCTCGGCCTCGAAGCGTCCTGGCATGCGGACGACGCCCTGGACCACCCGGTACTCGGCGGTGGCCCAGGTGATGCCGAGATTCTTGCGGACGTTGGCGCTCAGGGCGATGCCGTCGCCACCAGGACCGTGATCGTGGCCGGCGTGGGGATCGGCCGCGGCGTGATCCGCCGTGGCGCCGCCAGCAGGACCGTGCGCATCGTCGTGGCTGCCGCAGCCTGTCAGGATGGCAGCCAGGGAGGGGATCAGAAGCAGGGATGGACGCATGTTGTCGCTCGTGAGGAAGGGTTGGCGCCGGCGGGGGTGCATCGCGTCGCGATGCCGGGCCGGCTGGGTCCAGGTCAGGGCCGGGACGCGGCGGCGAGCCCGAAGGCGGGATCGCCGATCACTACCGACAGATCCACCGCCGCCAGCGCGGCGCGGCGTCGCGCGTCGCGGAGCTCGGTCCGGATCTGGTGCACGGCTCGCCGCGATTCCAGCAGATCCGCCAGGCTGGCATCACCGGACGCGAAGGCTGCCGTGCGCAGGCGGATGGTCTCCTCCGCCACCGGGATCGCGTCGTCGGCCAGGGCGCGGGCCTCGCCCTGCGCGGTCTGGATGGCGCCCAGGGCCTCGGCCAGATCGCGGCGCAGCCGCTGCTCTTCGCTGCGCATGGCCGCCCTGGCCTGGGCGTGTTCGGCCTCAGCCTGGGCGATTCCCGCCTGGTTGCGGTCCCACAGCGGGATCTCGACCCCGACGGTCATGCCGTAGGTGTCCTTCTCGGCCTCGCGATCCGCGAAGACGCCGATGGTCAGATCGGGGATCCGGGCCTGCCGCTCCGCGGCGATGGTCGACTCTGCGGCCGCCATGGCCTGGGCGATGGCCTGCAGTTGCGGATGCTGGGACGCGGCTTCCGCCACGGTCTGCGGATCGCAGGCCGGGATCGTCAGCGCATCGGCGATGACCAGGCCTTCGGGAAGCCGCGGGTCGCACCACGTGCGCAGCACGGACAGGGCCGTGGCCGCCTCGCGCCTGCGGGCGTCGCGCTGCAGCGTCGCCGTCGCCGCCTCCAGCCTGACCCGGGCGGCCAGCGACCGATCCACCTCGCCGGCCGCTAGGCGCTTGCCGGTCGTCGCCGCCAGTTCGCTGGCGATCGCGGCCTCTTCGGCCGCCTGCTCGGCCGCCTCCAGGGCGGTGGCATAGGCGATCGCGGCGCGTCGTACCTCCGCCCGCAGGGTCAGCAGGGCGACGCGTCCCTCGGCCTCGGCGACCCCCAGCCTGGCGTGTCCGGCCTCGATCCGGTCCTGTCTCGCCCCCCACCAGGTCAGCCGCTGGCTGAGACTGCCTCCGTACGGCAGATCACGTTCCAGGTCGCTGACCCGTGGGGAGGTCCGTCCCATCGAGAGGTTGAACTCGGGATTCGCCCAGGCGCCTGCCGCCTGCAGCTGCGCGGTGGCGGCTGCGCGGGCGGCGGCAATGGCGGCGTGCGTCGGATGCGAGCTTTCGGCGCAGTCCAGGAGGTGCTGCATCGTCACCACCCCGGACCAGCTGCGGATCGCGTCCTGCGCAGGCGGAGCGGATGGCGGTTCGAGAGGCGGAGCGCTCGGGTGCTGCAGCGATGCGGAGCGCGCCGTGCCGGTGGCTGAACATGCGGTGCACGCGACGAGCACGCACGCTGCCATGACGCAGAGCGGCGCCCGAGCGCTCGGGCGGGGGGGGATGGACATGACGATCCTGGTGCTGAGGTGGCCAGAGCCGGACACGGCTCCGCGGCGCACGCGTCAACGCGCGTGCGTGTTCAGACCAGTCGTTCAGGCGGCAGATCGGGCGGGTAGTTCAGCCCGTCGGGGACGGCCGCGGCGTAGCCCGGGGGCTTCACGCATATGCAGCGATCCGCGTACGGGATGCGCAGCACCTCGGGGACGGCTATGGTGGCGGGAGGGCAATGGCACTGCCCGCAGTCCGTGGCATCGTCGGGGTTCGCTGGACCCTCATCGCCGTCGCATCCCTGATCCAGGTGGATGGCTCCGAGATCGACCTCGGCTTGGTGCTGATGGCCGTGGCCATCGACGTGCGGAGCGTGCAGGTGCATACGTAAGCCCATCGCCAGGACCGCCAGGACCGCGACGGCGATCAGGGCCGGGCGCAGGCAGGCGGTCAGCATCAGCAGGGCCTTGGACACGGTCAGCACGCTCGCGGAGACGGGCGAACCTGTCAATCCTTACCGAGGCCGTTCTCCGGAGGTGTCGTCGGGCCCCGTAAGCGACTAGTAATTGCGTCTGTTGCATGATTGTAAATATGTATATACAAAAGCGTAGGTATGCACAGATTTTGCATAAAAACGCTTCATTCATCGCGAAATTACAGGCGGTGCCGCCGCGGCTTCACCCTGGTCGAGATCCTGGTCGTGGTCTCGATCATCGCCGTCCTCGTCGCCATCCTGGTGCCGGCCATCGGGGTGGTCAGGGAGCGCGTGCGCGCAGCAAAGGCGATGGAGCAGGTGGCCGAGATCCACATGGCGCTGCAGCACTACGCCAGCGAGGACAGCCGTCATCGCTACCCGCCGCAGAGCGGACCTGGGGATCTCAGCCTGCGCCTCGATCCGGACGATGCGGTGATGGGGAACCTGAATCTGCTGCGCCGGAACGGTTACGAGATCGACCTGAGCGGCCTGGCGCGGGACGGGGTGGCTCCGTATCCGCTCTGCGATCCGTGGAAGCGACCCTACAGCTACCAGGTGGATGCTGATCTCCTGAGCGTCAGCGGCGTGCAGCGGCCGATGCCTCCGGAGGTGTGTCCGGCCTGGAACACGGCGGGCCGACGCCCCTGGGGCTATGTCTGGTCGTTGGGAGCGAAAGGGGCGGCAGACGGCAGGGGATGGATCTACGTCAGGGACGACCGATGAGCAGGGTCGCCCGGTCGTGGGGCGTCCGGCGGGCCTTCACCCTCATCGAACTGATGATCGTGATGACCATCCTCACGATCATCGTCGGCATGCTGTCGACCGTGATCGGGCTGGCGCAGCGGCAGGCCAGGGTCACCAACACGAAGGCCGGGCTGACCAAGGTGGACCAGGCGATCCGGCTGTTCCGCACCGACATGAAGGTCTACCCCTGGCAGACGGATCTGTCCGATGCCGATACCGATCCGGCGAAGCTCACCAACAACCTCGGCTTCCGCCTGGCGTGGAAGCCCGCGGATGACGCCGAGCGCCTCGCCTACACCACGCGCTTCCAGGCCGATCTGCGTGCGATCCACGCCAAGTTCTTCTACTACGACGGCGATCATATCGGACTGCCTGGCGGGGACGGGACGCACGCCTTCCGCACCCCGGACATCTACGACCAGAGCAAGCGCACCAACGTGATGCTGAACCAGGGCACCCTGGCCTATGCCACTCCGCCATCGGCGATCACCCGAGCCGGTGTCTGCTACCGCCTGGAGGGTGGCGTGTGGACCACGGGGCTGGTCGCGAGCAGCCTGCTCGATGAGCACACCAGCATGCGCTATGTCGCTGGCGCCCTCGATGTCACCGCCAGCGGGCCGCTGCTGACCCTGGAGGCGCCGCAGGGCATCGATCCCAAGCTGCCCGCCGACAAGGCCAGGTTCCCGGCCGAGGATGACCGCTACGACATCTGGAACTACAAGGTCGACTACCCATTCGTCGACAAGACCGGCTACATGTACGTGCCCTACAACAAGCGCGGTTTCAACGGCGACGATTACCGCGGGCCGGTCCTGGATGGATCCAGCGTCCCCGATCCGGTCAACGCACCTGGACAGGGGCCGGTGCAGGGATGGCGGGCCGAATACCTGGCTGACGTGCTGCGTCAGCGCACTTCTCCGGACGCTCCTGGGGACCTGTCGATGGATCGCCGGACCATCCTCGACCTGTGGGGAAACCCGCTGGTCTACGTCTGCACCGCCGCCCCGGGGGTGAGGGGGTACAGCCACATCGGCAACATCAATGGCGGCGCCGGCATCGACGAGCGCCGCTATGGCATGGGCCCGCGCGAACGCGATGCGACGACCTCGATCAACTCCGACATCAGGACCACCGCGGCGCAGCCCTACGTCTTCGAGTTCGAGCTGTGGAGCGCCGGCCCGGACGGGAAGTTCGATGTCATGCGCGATGCGGCGGTGAACCGGGACAACATCGCCACCATCCCCTACATCCGGGGGCTGCGGTGATCTGCGCGCGCGGCGGGCGTCGAGGCGCGGGCTTCCGGGCGTTCACCATGCTCGAGCTGATGGTCGTGCTGGCGATCTCGATGGTCGTGTTCGGCATGGTCGCCAGCACCTTCTCGCGCCGCAACCAGCGGCTGACCGCGGTGCAGATGGCGGCCAACGAGCTGGCGGAGACCTTCCGCAAGGCGCGGGCGCGGGCGATGGAGACGAAGTCCTGCTACTCGGTGGCGTTCCACATCCAGAACGACCCCGCCTCCAGCGGCAGGGTGCTGAACAACCGCAGCGGCGGCCACTGGTACCGCATCCTGGGGCCGACCACCAACGACATGGGGATGTTCCTCATCGATCCCAACATCCAGTCGAGCGGACCCTACACCCTGTTCGAATTCCAGGAGGGGATCAAGACGCGCTGGTACGAGGAGGCGCACGTCCTGCCGGCCAAGCAGGTGCGCTTCGTCGCCCTGACCGACATGGACTGGGGCGACTTCACCAAGGTCAACACGGCCTGGACCGGCCGGCAGAAGAGTTCCACCGTCTCATTCCCCAGGCCGTGGTTCGGCTGGTGGGACAGCAGCAGCAAACGGCTGTATCCATGGGGCGGCTACGACCCGGGCATCATGGCCAGCGGGTTCTACTTCTGGGGCAACACCACCGCCCCGGTGTGGGCGACGCGCGATGCCGAACCCATCAGCAGCGCCACCGGGCTGCCGCCCGGCTGCACCAATGCCCAGGACCGGCGCCTGGACGGCTTCACCGGTTCGTGCACCTACATGGTGTACAACACCAAGTCGCCCGACGCCGTCGGTCGCGACCTGCTCTACGCCGCAGGCTCGCCGCGTCCGCTGGTCAATGCCGAATGGATGGACGCCGCCCTCGTCTTCCTCGGCGATGGCAGGGTTGTGGCCAACGACTGGATGCCCGGGCGCCGCCATGGCACCTTCCGGGACTCCTCGTGGACCAGCGGATCCTGGAAGAGCGGGGTGGCCGAGCGCTGCAACAAGTACTCCGCCGCCCTGCCTGAGGCCACCCACTTCAGCGCGGCGTCCGGCGGATTCTTCATCACCCTGGGGCCGGATGCGCTGGATGACAACGACCAGTTTCCGACCGCCAAGGATGCATTGGATTCGCTGATGCCGCTGTATCGCGTGTTCGTGTCCTCGTTCGGCGAGGTGCGGGTGATCGCCGTCTCGCGCAGCACGAGATACGGTTCGCTGACGGCGTTCCCGGACAACGAGAACTGGTGGAGGACGGGCAACAACACGGTGAACTACTTCGGCGAGGGCCGCTACAACACCAAGGCGACCACCTATTCGGACAACACCACCGGAAACGGGATCTACACCGGGCAGCCGATCACCGACTTCATCGAGCCGGACATGCTCGCCAACCGATCGGTGTGGATGAAATGATCCACCAGACCGGCATGCGCCAGGCGCACCACCCTATCAGGGCCTTCACCCTGATCGAGATCATCGCGTCGGTGCTTCTGTTCGTGATGGGCACGATGGCGATCGTCGGGGTGATCATCCTCGGCCTCGGCACCGCCAGACGCGCGCAGTCCGACGCCACCGCCTGGGCGACGGCGATGTCGGTGCTGAAGGATCCCATGCCGATGGGGGTGGTGTCCGACCGCGGCACCGGAACCCTGGCGCCGTGGACCTGGTCGCAGTCCGGCAACGCCTGGAGCGCCAGCGACGGCTCGTCCGATCCGGTGTGGAAGTACACGGCGTGGCAGATCGGCCAGGACAGCGACGTGCTGGTGGCGGACATGCGCAACCCGATCGCCAACAATCCGGCCGTCTTCCCTGGAGGGGCGCCGATCGCCGGTTGCGCCCGCGGGTTCCTCAACGGCTATTACGTCGAGCGGCGCGAGCAGTCGCGGGCGTCGGACCGCATCGGCGCCCTCGTCCGCATCGTCGAGGTCAGGGTCGACGTCTACTGGGCAAACTTCGCTCCCGGCAGCGACGGCCGTCCGCTGGCCTCGCTGGTCGACCGGGTCGTCAGGCAGGGGACTCCATGAGCTGCCGCCTCCGCCTGTGCCGGGCCATGACCCTGATCGAGCTGCTGGTCGCCGTCAGCCTGGGCATGGTCATCATCGCCATGGCCTGGACCGCCTTCGTGCGAGCGAACTCCAGCGCCGCCAGGGCCATGGTGCGGGTCGATCTGCATGCCACCGCCGCTGTCGTCCGGGAGTATCTCAGCCGCGATCTCGCCAACGCCGCCCCGGCCCTGGCCTTCTTCGCGCGCAGCATCCCGCAGGTGGCCGGCGTCGATGCCGGAGGAGCGCCGATCCGCACCGACACCGTCGAGATGGTGTTCATGTGCCAGGCCTCCCGCTTGGAGGACGAGATGTCCACCGGCGAGGAGCAGACCAGGAAGTCCGAGTTCTCGTGGGTGCGCTGGCGCTTCCGTCGTACCTGGAAGGAGGTCGCCGGCGCCTGGACGCCGGTCAGCGGCGCCCTCTACCGATCCATCAGCAGCCCGGCTCGCAACTGGGTGCCCAAGAACACGCTGGTCCCCCCCGTGCCCGTTCCCGAGACCTATCCGCCGAACGCGGCCAACACGCCGACCTACCTGCTGACGCCGCCCATCGCGAAGTGGACGAACTACGGTGGCAGGACCTACATGAATCTGCCACGGCCGCTGCGCGACGCCTCGCAGGGCATCGAATCGCTGGACAACAACCGCTACGGCACCCCGGTCGCGCACACCACCGAGGACATCGGCGATCTGGCGGACCTCGACAGCCCGGACAACGATCGCTTGGTTTCGAACCGCATCCGCGACTTCGCCATCGGCTGGCAGGATGCCCTGGGCGGGGCGGAGGTGGTCGCCAGTTCCGCCGCGGCGGACCATCGCATCGATGGACTGTACCTCGACGTCACCGGGCCGGCGGGAAACGACCATGCGAAGCAGCTTGGCGCGCGGCCGCGGGTGACGCGGGTGGCGTTCAACCTCGCCGATGCCAAGACCGGGGTCTCGCAGGATTTCTCCTTCTCGATCGCCCTGCCCGGCATCCAGACGCAGATGGGCCGATGAGCACGATCCCCGGAGCCAACATGGCGGACCCAGCGCCGGACATCTGCCCATACCATCGGGGATCACGCGGCGCGCGGCGGGGCACGGTGCTGCTCTTCGTGCTCGGTCTGATCACCGTGATGCTGGTGACGGCCTTCGGCTTCCTGCGCAACATGCAGATGGCCTGCGGTACGCAGCAGGGCCAGCGGCGCGATGAGCTGTCCCGCCTGGCGGCCGAGATGGGCATGCAGCATGCCATCGCCATCTGCCTGCACGAGTACGCCATGCCCAAGGAGGTCAGGGACGGCAGCGTGGTCAGCGGCGGGGCGGTGGCCACCCGTCTGGACAGTCCGCACCGCAACGTGTTCAACCTCGTCTCACCGGTCAAACCGGCGGGGTGGAAGCAGACGCCGCAGACCTACGACATGCCGGCTGGCCTGCCCTTCCTGAACCTGTTCTCCGAATGGCGCGGGGGGCGCTACAACAGCGGGTATGGCGTCAGCGGCTTCAGCACCGGCTACACCATGCGGCCTGGCTATGCACGGTGGTTCGAGGCGAACCGCTGGAACTACGCCCCGGGCGGCCTCTACGATCCATCCTCCTACGACAACCTCGATTTCAGCCCAGCCCGCGCGCCGTCCTTCCTGAAGTCCCCGCTGCTGGTCGCCGGCGGGGTCAGCACGCCATTTCCGGTGGTGGATCCGTACGAGGCGGGGAAGGCGAATCTGCGACCGGGCACGGATCCTCTGCACAACCCCCTGGACAATCCGCTCTTCCTCGATGCCGACTGCCGACCGGTCGATGATGCCAGCAAGGCCCGCTACCGCCTGCGCTACGCCGTCGCGGTCTCGGACATGTCCAGCGCCCTGTGGGCGAACACCGACATGCCGTGGCTCGACGATTCCAGCGACTGGGCGGGAGGCGCCGCGGCGAAGCGGCTGCATCGACGCCAGTACCGCGAGGCCATCGAGGCCGTCGGCATGCAGATGCTGCCATCGGACAGCGCCAGCCAGAGCAAGCAGCTCGCCTTGCAGAGCGTCTATCTCGGCTACGGACCGGTCACCAACAACCAGTTCTTCACCGATGGCATCCCCTACGACTGGGCGACCCGTAACCCGAACGGATTCGTCGGTCCGGACCAGCCGAACCAGGCGATGGGATACCGCGGCGACCAGCAGCCCTTCGGCGACCGCCGCCGCCTGCACCAGGTGCTGGGGAGCCCGTTCATGAACGCCTTCGACCCCGTCCGGGCCGACGGGAGCAGGCAGTGGCTGGGCAGCGCTATCCCGTCGTTCACCGATCTGGGATTCGCCCTGAGCCACAACAAGAGCGCTTGGGAATACTGGGGCAGCTACACCAGCGACGGGCCGAAGGGGAACCAGCTCGGACGCTCGGACGAGATCGCGCAGTTCATGACCACGCCCTTCGGCAAGCCCTACGATGTCGACGGCCATCCGTGGGCGGTCAACATCCTCACCGCGCCGGCCCGGGTGCTGGCCGCCATGGTCACCGCCTACATGCCGCCGGAGAGCCGGCGCATGCGCGTCACCACCGAGACGCAGTCGCCGCACTACCGCTATGCGGTGACGAAGTCCGGGGTGACCACCGTCTACGACGGATGGGGCGACCGCGACTACAAGCACGATGATCCCGATCCGATGGCCGACTACTGGAGGAGCAATTCCTGGTCGGTGCCGCTGGAGGCGAACCTCTCCATTCCGGGGCCCGGCATCGATGTGTTCACCGACGCCTTCCAACCCAAGGGCCTGATACCGTTCAAGCATCCGACGCCGCCCAACCGCAACTACTTCGGCTCCTCCGCGGCCGATCGCCCCTTCCCGACCGTGGCCGTGCAGGACAACCGCAGCACGGCGGACCGCTATCCCGGTGCGGCCTTCTTCACCAATGTCGGCACCGAGCCGAAGGCCCACAAGATGACCCGCTGGTCGTCCGTGAGCGCGAATCCGGTGCAGGTCACCGATGACCTGGCTCCCGACATCCCGGCGCCGCAAGGGGCTTATGACAGCCTCGGCCGGCACATCGTGTTCTATGTCGGCACGCCGCTCCCGGCCAGCCATCCCAACCACCGCTACATCACCGCCAACATCCAGATGTACCTGGACGGCAAGAACTACATCACCGATTTCGCCCCGGCCAGCCCGTTCTCCGGTGCCGGGATCAACTGCTACCAGTCGCTCGACGGCGAGCGCTCGTACATCGTCTACTGGGGGGATGGCAATCCCACCCCGCCGGTGACCCGCCTGAAGTCGATCACGACGCCGGCGCCGGCGACCACCTACCGTCCGATCCACGTTCCCGAGGACTTCTCGATCCCGCCGGAGCTGCGGACGATGGAGCCCGAGCAGGTGACCAGCGTCACCAAGCCGGAGACCTGGCGCATCACCCGTTCGTCGTCGGGCTCCAGCACGGCCGGCAACAGCTATTGGAACCGGCTGTCGCTGGCGTTCCTGCACGCTGTGCTGGTGACCCAGACCGCCAACATGGCCTGGGCCGACCCGCAGGATGCGCGGTCGCGTTCCTCAGGCATGGACCAGGACATATCCTCGACCTCGAACAACGAGCCCAGCACCAGCCCGGCGACCCTCTATCCGACCCTGCCGGCGCCGCTGAATTCGACCCCACCCGGCGGACGGTTCAGCTCGACGCCGGGCCGCACCGGTGCCATCACCTACAACACCAACCCGACCGACATGACCCGCGCCGGGCTCACCCGCAAGGGGCCGGGCAGCTGGAACCCGCAGGCCACGGACTTCGACAGCCTGGAGAAGGTCGATCGCCAGTTCCTCGCCAACCTCGGCGAGAGCTTCGACCTGGCCGGCGGCAGGACCCCGGCGGAGGTGCGCAGCGCCGAGCGTCCGCCGCGCTACCTGCGCAACCAGACGACGCAGGACAGCGGCAGCTATCCCGGCTCCACCACCTACCTCGTCCGCATGCACATGAACGTGGCGGAATACTGGGTAAGCAACAACATCCGCACCCTGCTGACCCCGATCGACGCCAGCGCCGGCGGCGCCCTGACCGCGCGCAGCACCGATGACCAGACGGGGCTCACTCCGCGTGGGCTGTGGCTGCTGGACGAGTGGAATGGCGGCATGCCGCCGGCCTACGCGCCAGAGGCCGGCTACACCCCTGGAACGACGACGGGTACGACACCGACCAGGCTGGCGCGGGCCCGGGCCAAGCTGATGGAGCGGATGCTCAACGACTGGCGCATGAGCTTCCTCGGGGCCGCCAAGTCCTACAGCGCCGCCTTCCGTCCCAAGGACTTCGACGGCGACGGCCTGGTCTTCTGCAGCGGCTATCTCGGCGGCGCGGCGACCGACGCTGATACCGGGCTGTCCTGCTTCGAGCCCGTCGCGCCGGCGGGAGGCCGTGATGGTCCGGGCGCCCCCAGCCTCAGCGTGTTCTCCGTCACCGGCTGCCTGACCTTCACCCGCAGCCACCAGTACAAGATCCACGTGCGCGGCGAGCTGGTGGACAACGCGCTCAACGTCCCGGTCAGCGAGCACTACCTCGAAAGCGCCCTGCTCATCGATCCGGACAACAACATCGTCCGTCCCAATCCGGCAGGCGCCTGGACGCCGCCTGCCGGGATCGAGGACTCGACCGTGATCATGCAGCACCAGATCCACAACTTCTACCGCGGCTTCCTCGCGCGCGGCTATCCCTGAGTGCGCCGATGCGATCCTCGCATAGGATGCAGGCATGAGCGCTGACCCACCGGAGACCGATGCGGCAGGACAGCCGGCCATGGTCGTGCCGTGGTCGGTCCGGCGCCCTGCGCCCGCTGCCGACTACGCCTGCGGTCGTGCAGCGATGGCCGAGATGCTGTCATGGTTCGATGGTGGCGCCGCCATCCGCAGCCTGCGCGAGGCCCGCATCGTGGCGGTCCTCGACCATCCCGGCATCGCCGTCTGCGGCGGGCTCGATGCGGTCGGCGGCGCGCGGTCGTTCCTGCTGGCGCGGCAGATCACCGGGGCGGCCCTGGGCGATCTCGTCCGCCGCCTGGGCGTCGATCCGCACGATCCGCGCCTGAGCGCTCCGACCGCCCTGGCCGCGCTGATGATCCGCGTCTGCGAGGCGCTGGCGCATGCCCACCGCCTCGGCGTCATCCATCGCGACCTGAAGCCGGACAGCATCCTGGTCGGTGATCACGGCGAGGTGGTCATCGCCGATTGGAGCTCGGCGGCGCTCCCCGGCGAGGAAGCCGCGCTTCCGCCGTCGCGGGCGCCGGCCTATCTTCCACCCGAGCTCGCCTCCGGCCTGCCTGCCGATCCCCGCAGCGACATCTTCGCCATCGGCGCCATCCTGTTCCATGCCCTGCTGCGGCGACCGCCCGCCGCTGGCGATGATGCGGAGGCGCTGGCGGCGCGGGCCCGCGGGGAGATCCCCGTGCCGACGGCGGCGGAGAGGGACGCCCATCCCGCGGCCCTGCTGGCGATCATGGCCAGGGCGATGCATGCCGATCCCGCCCGGCGCTATCAGGACGCCGAGGCCATGCGGCGCGATCTCGAACGGTTCAGCCGGGGATTGTCGACCGAGGCCATGCCCGAGTCCTGGCCGGTGCGGACGCTGCGCGGACTGTGGTGGCGACGGCGGTCGCTGGCGGTCGCGGCCGTGGTGCTGGCCGCGTTCGCTTTTCTCGCCGGCCTGCTCCTGGCCGAGCTCGGACGCAGCGTGGCCTTCTGGGGCGTGCCCATCGTCAGCGAGCGCTTCGACGACCAGTCCTGGCAGCAGCGCTGGCTCACCGATCCTGCCGATGGCTGGCACCAGGAGGGGGATCGCATCGTCTCCCACGCCCTGAAGAACGCCCTGCTGATCTGCCCGCGCCGCCTGTATCCGCCGCTGGCGGTGGAATACGACGGCGAGATCCTGCCCAGCACCCTGCCGTGCGACCTCTCCTGCATCTGGTGGGAGGGGCCCGAGCTCGAACGCGGGAAGGCGATCCCGATCTACCATGACGGCTCGACGCCGAGCTGCTGGGTGCAGTTCGGGGCCCAGGACAACCAGTTCTCCGCCATCTTCCGCCGTCCCGGGAACCAGCAGGTCGCCTTCTCGCCCCGCAAGCTGGAGATCGGCAGGCGCTATCGCATGCGCGTCGAGTTCGAGAAGGACGCCGTCCGCGCCTTCGTCGACGGCGAACTGTGGATGGAGCACCGCCAGCTCTTCCCGGTGCGCAGCGGCTTCCTGGCCTTCTACGGCTTCTACGCCGGCAAGGCCTTCGGAAACATCCGCATCTGGAGCAAGGGCGTGCCCGAGCGTCTGCCGGTCCTCGCCGCGGGCGACGCCGCGTTCATGTACGGGCAATGGCGGATGGCAGCCGACGAGTGGGGTCGGGTCAGCGAGAGCTTCGTCGGCCGGCCCGAGGCCGCCGATGCGGCCCTGCGCATCGGGATGGCCGAGCTGAAGCTGGGCGAGCGCACCGCGGCGGAGGCGCGTTGGCGCGGACTTACCGGCGAGCGTGCCGATATCGCCGCCATCCAGCTGCTTGAGGACATCTGGGAGCGCGACGCGGCCTTCGCCGCATCCTTCACCGGCATGTGGCGGGCCCTGCCTCGGCAGCGCGACCGTCTGACCACGGTGTGGTCCACCTGCCTCGGGCGCATCCCGTGGGGCTTCCCGGCCCGGTGCGACGGCCGCCTGCGTCTGCTGCTTGGGCTGCGCGACACCCTGTTCCCGGATCACGAGGCGACGGTGTGCGATGCGACCGAACTGAAGATCTACGCCGGCCGCGCCGCCGAGGTCGCCGCATCGACCGCCTATCCGCGCAACCGCCAGCTGGCTCTGCTGTCCATGGGGCGCAACCGCGAAGTGCTGGCCCCGCCGGGCGCCTATCCGGATACCGACTACCTGGCGCATCTCGCCCTCGGCGAGATCGATGCCATCCTCACCAGCCAATGGGTGACCATGGCCCCGTGCGGGCGCATCCTGGCCAAGGCCGATCGCCGCTCGGAGGCGTTGGCGCTCAATGATGATCCCGCCCTGCTGCAGGTGCTGCTCGGCGACCCTGCCACCCTCAGGCCTGGGACCAGGCAGTGGCCCGGGAACGCCAACGCCGCCGCCATCCTCTGCGGTCGTCTCGACGAGGCAGCAGGGCCGCCCGTGGCGTGGGGGGTCGGCGGATCCTGGGTCGCGCAGGTGCTGCTGCGGCGCGAGGACCAGCCCGACGAGGCGTTCCACGGCACGATGGCGCAGCTGCAGCAGGCGCGTTGGCTGCGGGCTCTCGAAGACGGCGGCACTCCCGATCCGGCCCTCGCCACGTCCGTCGCCGGCTCGATGGTCGACCATCGCCGTTGGGGTGGCTGGTTCATCCCTTGGTTCGCCCAGCCCTTCGTCGACGGCGGTTTCGCTGGCGATGCCGGTCGGGCCCGGCTGGATGAGCTGGCGGCGAGCACCGCCGGGACCCTCGCCCAGCGACCGCATTTCCTCGCCCGCCTGCTTGCGGGCCGGATCGGCTACACCGCGTTCCTGGGGCAGCCGATCGCGGCCGAGGCCGAGGCGTGGTGGCAGGTGGGGACGGGCATGCGCGCCGAGCTCGCGGGGGATCGGGTATCGGCCCTGGCCAGCTACCGTGCATTCCAGGCCCTGCCCATGCAACGCCGCCTGCTCGAGCACCAGGACCTGGATCCCTTCGTCGAGCGCTTCGTCGCCTGGCGGCTGCGTGGACTGGAACGGCAGCGCTGACGCCGACGTCAGGCGCTGGCCGGCAGCTGCTCCAGGACGATGCCCAGTTCACGCGCGATCATCGGCGTCACCGGGTCTGGCGGATAGGCGTCCTCGTAGACCACCCGCCGGATGCCACTGTCGCTGATGAAGTCCTTCATGCAGGCGTGGCAGGGGAAGTGGGTCACGTAGAGAGTGCAGCCGTCGAGGGCGCCCAGCGCCTTGAGCGCCTTGAGGATGGCGTTGCCCTCGGCGTGGCGGACGAAGGCGTACTTGGCCATGGGATCGCTGGCGTCGCGGTTGTCCCAGCGCTGCTGCAGGTCGGCGAAGCCCGCCGGGAAGCCGTTGTAGCCGAGATGGATCGATCCGTCGCGCGGCGCATAGACCGCAGCTCCAACCTTGGTGCGCGGATCCTTGCTGCGCGCGCGGGCCCAGCTGCGGCAGAGGTCCATGATCGCCCGGTCGAGGGGCACCTGGCTGGCGTAGACGGCGTCGGGATCGGTCACCCGCGCAGGATCCGGCGCGTTCGCCGGGTATCAATCGCCGCGGGCGGCCAGGCGGCGGGCGCACAGCACCAGCAGCAGGGGGGCGGCGGCCCCGAGCAGCATGCCGAAGCGCAGGCCGCCG
>JAFLCQ010000389.1 GCA_017302815.1 Planctomycetota bacterium | reverse complement strand
TTCTTGCAGAAATTGGTTACAATGTTTTCGCTAAGGATAGATCAAATGAAGGTATATATGACTTGCAGACAAAAAATTGTGTAAAAGCATTTAAAAACCATTATATGAATAAATCGGTTGTAGCAGCTGCTGGGCGCGCCGCAGCGCAGTGCCGACCTGCCGCCCTCGCGCTTCGGCACCGCCACCCATTTCAACTACGGGCGCAAGCCCGGCGCTTTCGGCGGCTGGTCTCCGTACGAGCGCCTGCTTGACGAGGTCGCGGCCTGCGGCCTGGGCTGGGTGCGCGACGGGGTCGGCTTCGACAAGGCCGACGGCGGCTATGCGATCAGCGCCTGGGACGCCGCCTGGCTGCGGGCGGCCAAGGCGCGCGGGCTGCGCACCTGCGTCGTCCTGGCGATGGGCGCCGACATGGAGGTCGCGGACCTCTGCGCCCAGGCGGTGGCGCTGGCCGGGGCGAAGGACCTGGTCGACGCCATCGAGCTGGGCAACGAGCCGAACAACTTCGGCGGCTGGGTGAAGAAGCACGGCGGCATCTGGAACGGCAGCGCCGAGGGCGGCGTGGACGCGCCGTGGATCAAGGCGCATCTCGCGGCCACCAACGCGGTCGCCGAGGCGGTCAAGCAGGCGCGCCCCGAGGTGCCGGTGGTCGGCCTGGGCGGCGTGCCGCCGTCCAATGCGCGCTGCCTGCGCCTGGGCCTGTCGCCCGCGGTCGACGGCGTGGTGGAGCACCCCTACAGCTTCTGCCTGACCCCCGAGCTGGTGCCGTGGAACCAGGGCATGGCCGCGCGCGACGGCCTGGGCAGCGGCGATGCGGACGGCACCCTCACCGGCCTGCTGGGCTGGTACTTCCAGCAGTTCCGCGACAGCGGCCGCGAGCGCCAGCTATGGATCACCGAGTTCGGCTGGACCGGCTTCCGCCACGACCTGAAGAACACCGGCGGCCTGTATGCCGGCTTCGACGAGCGCACCCAGGCCGACTTCGTCGCCCGCCGCCACCTCCTGCACCTCTGGAGCGGCGCCGCCGTCTCCATCCAGTACGACCTCCTCGACGACTACGCCAGCGATCCGCACGAGGCCGAGGCCAACTTCGGCATGCTGCGCGGCGACTACAGCCGCAAGCCGGTGTGGTATGCGACCCAGCGCCTGTGCAGCCTCTTCGCCGGCGCCGAGCGCGATGCGTCGACAACGGTGGACGTGGTCGCGGCGCCGATCCACCGCGCGCAGAAGCCGGCGGTGCAGGTGGCGGACTGGGACGGCAGCGACCTGCGCGGTGCGGCCGCGCCGGTGGCGCTGCCCTTCCTGCGCGCCGACCAGCCCGGGGTGCGCACCCTGGCGGTGTGGTCGCCGCTGCCCCCCGGCGGCTTCGCCGGCCGGGTGTGCGAGCTGCGCGTCGCGGGCTGGCAGGGCTTCGCCAGCCCGGTGGCG
Source organism: Planctomycetota bacterium (assembly GCA_017302815.1). Classification (GTDB taxonomy): domain Bacteria; phylum Planctomycetota; class UBA11346; order UBA11346; family UBA11346; genus UBA11346. Next base: position 2,437 of record JAFLCQ010000389.1, on the reverse strand, counting down.
ATCGGCCTGCTCAGCGGCCGCCTCACCGACGTGCCGGTGCGCGCCGATGGCGAGGCGCAGGTGCTGACGCTGGCCCTGGATGGCGAGCCGCTGGTGGTCCGGGCCTTCCGCTGAGCGCCGGCGGGGTGCTGCGACGGGGCGATTGCGGACCGGCCCCGGCCTGCTTACCATCCGGTCACCCATGTTCAGCCCCGCTGTCGCATCGCAGACGACCGGCCCGCGCCGGGTCGAGACCTTCAACGCCGGCATCCTGCAGGTGCAGCCGGAGAACCTCGTCGAGCTGGTCGAGCCGCTGCCCGGCCTGGGCCCCGACCGCGAGTTCCTGGTCTATCGCACCCAGCCCGGCCCGCTGACCTGGTGGCAGAGCACCTCCCGCGCCGATCTGGCGCTGTGCTGCCTCGAACCCTTCGCCGCCGGCCTCGACCCCGACATGGCCATCGACCAGGCCAGCGCCGAGGCGGTGGGAGCCAGCGGCCCGGATGACATCATCGTCTTCACCGTCGTGGTGCTGGAGCGCGATCCCACCCAGACCCGCACCAATCTGCGCGCGCCGATCCTGGTCGGCCGGCGTTCGGGCAGGGGGCTGCAGGTCGTGCTCGATGATCAGCGCCTGCCGGTGAAGGCCTACCTCGCCGAGCTGGTCGCCCGGGCCGGCAGGGCCTGACATGCTGATCCTGGCGCGCAAGGCGGGCGAGAAGCTGGTCATCGACGGCGACATCGTCATCACCGTGCTGGAGGTCGCGCGCGGCGGCCAGGTCCGCCTCGGCATCGACGCGCCGCGCCGCCATCGCGTGCTGCGCGGCGAACTGCTCGACGAGGTCAGCGCCGAGAACCGCGGCGCCGCCATCCGCTCCGGCGAGGTGCCCGATCTCGGCGGCTTCCTCAACGTCCTCCCGCGAACCGACGACAAGGCCTGATCCCATGCCGCTCTCCCGCGCCTCGTTCCAGGACATCATCGAACGCATCCACACCGTCCCCTCGCTGCCCGAGGTGGTGATGCAGGTGTGCCGGCTGGTCAACGACCCGCACGCCAGCGCCGCCCAGGTCAACGCCATCATGGTCAAGGACCCGGCGATGGCGGCGAAGATGCTGCGCATGGTCAACTCGGTGTACTACGGCCTGCCCGAGCCGGTGAACGACCTCGAGAAGGCCATCGTCGTCCTCGGCTTCAAGACCGTGCGCTCGATCGCCCTCAGCGTGTCGGTCCTCAACGCCTTCCAGCAGCAGAACGCCAACTTCAACATGAAGTCGTTCTGGGCCCATAGCGCGGTCAGCGCCGGCATCTGCCGCCTGATCGCCAGCAAGACCAAGATCTGCGATCCCGAGCTGGCCTTCATCATCGGCCTGCTCAAGGATCTCGGCAAGCTGGTGCTGGTCGAGAACGCCGGCGAGGAGGTGCGGGCGATCATCGCCGTCGCGCGCGAGTTCCGGCTCTCGTTCCCGGCCGCCACCCGCAAGGTGATGGACACCGACGATGCCGAGCTGTGCGCCTGGCTGATGCAGACCTGGAACCTGGACGTCGATCTGATCCAGGCCGTGCGCTGGCAGTACGACCTCACCGGGGTCGAGGGCAAGCCGCAGTCGAAGCTGGTGGCGATGTGCCAGTTCTCGGAGTACCTGTGCGCGCTGAAGAAGATCCGCGTCAGCGGCAACTGCGACGAGGCCGCCCTGGACCCGCAGGTGTGGAACCAGCTCGGCCTGGACAAGACCGCCCTGGTCGAGGTCCTCACGGTGGTCAACGACGAGGTCGACAACGCGCGTCAGTTCCTCCTCCTCGCCGGGGGCTGATCCGGGGTTGTCCCCGCGCCGCGCCCGGGCCTAATGGGGCCATGGACATCCGCGCCTTCCAGGAGCGCATGCGTCAGCTGTATGGCGCCAAGGACGCGGCCCGCGGCCGCGACGGCACCTTCATGTACCTGGTCGAGGAGGTCGGCGAGCTCGCCGAGGCCTGCCGCGAGCCGGGTGCGCACGATCTGCCCGGCGAGTTCGCCGACGTCTTCGCCTGGCTGGCCTCGCTGGCCAACCTGCATGGCATCGACCTGGCCACGGCGGTGCAGGCGAAGTATCCCATCCTCTGCGCCGACTGCGGGACCAGCCCGTGCACCTGCGCCAGCAAGCCCTGATCGTCCTGGTCGGCGCCTGCTGCTGCGCCGGCGGCGGCTGCGCCAGGCTGCTGGCGCCGTTCCTCGCCCCGCAGCAGGCGGCGATGTCCGCCGCCAACCAGGTCGCCAACCGCGCCACCGGTCCGTTGCAGAACGAACTCGGCGCCATGGATCGCGAGGTCAGCCGGCTGCTCGAGGGCAAGCGCGGGGAGGGTTTTGAACGTTTAACATATTGGAATGTCGTGGTGGATGCGTTTTTTGTTGGTACTTTGCGTGGCGATTGCTGGAATCACTCTTGCTCTCGCGCAAAATAAGGTCATCCGCCCGAACGATAA
>JAFLCQ010000388.1 GCA_017302815.1 Planctomycetota bacterium | reverse complement strand
GCCGCTGGGAGCATGCCGCCCAGGCCGGCTGCCTCGGGGCCTTTCTGTGGCTGTGCCGCGAGCTGGGCTGGGCGTCGTGGGCCCCGGCCTGGAGCGTGGCCCTGGCCCCCTGGCTGGCGATGCAGCTGCTGCTGTGGTCGAGCCAGGCGCCTGCGCTGCGGCGCTGCGGCATGGCGGCATGGTCGCGCGGCGGCCACATCCTCCACCATCTGCGCTTCGAACTCGCGCCGATGCTGATCGTGCTGCCGGTCATCGATCTCTGCGAATGGGCCGGGGCGCGGCTCGGCACCCTGGCCTGGTTCGACGGCGGCGCCGGCCTGCTGCTGTCCCTGCTCGGCGGCTGGCTGCTGGTCATCGCGCTGATGGCCGTGCTGCCCTCGATCCTCGCCCTGCTGTGGGGGGCACGGCGGCTTCCCGACGATGCCCTTGGCCGCCGTCTGCATGAGGATTGCGCCCGCGGCGGCCTGGGCGACATCGCCCTGCGGCAGTGGCGCTCGCCGGGTGGCGCGGTGCACAACGCGCTGGCCATCGGCATCATCCCGCGCCTGCGCTGGATCATGGTCAGCGACGACCTGCTGCGCGACCTCCCTCCCGACCAGGTCCGCGCCGTCGTCGGCCACGAGGCGGGGCACCACCGCCACCGCCATCTCATGCTGTACATGTGGTTCGCGCTGTGCGCGATGCTGCTGAAGTGGTGGCTGCTGGGCATCCTCCTCGGCACCACCGACGCCGCCGGTCGGCCGCTCTCGATCCCCTTCGGCTTCGATGGCGGCCCCAGCACCGGCCTGGTCTTCGCCATTCCCGGCATCGACCGTCTGCCCAGCGATCTGGTGCTGGGCGTGACCATGGCCCTCGCCGTGCTGGCGGTCTGGCGGGTGGCGTTCGGCTACATCAGCCGGGCCTGCGAGCGCGAGGCCGACATCGCCGGGGCCGAGACCTCCGGCAGCGAGTCCATGGCCGCGGCGTTGCAGACGGTTGCGCGACTGTCCGGCACCCCCGATGATGCCCCCAGCTGGCGGCATCGTCCGATCCGCGAGCGCGTCCTGTTCCTCAACGCCCTGGCCCGCGATCCCGGACTGGCGGCCCACCACCGACGGTTCGTCCGCGACATGCGCCTGGCCATCATCGCCCTCCTTGCCCTCCTCGCCGTCGTCGCCGCCGGGCAGTGGATGGATCCGGTCCGGGCCGCCGCCCAGGACCCCGATCCGGCCGCCACCCTGAAGACCTGGACCGACGAGGACACCGGCCTGTCCAGCGCCCTGCAGGGCGCCGACGCCGGCGACACCGGCCCCCTCATCGCCTGGCTGGCCAAGGCGCCGGCCGGCGACCGCCAGCGCCTGGCCATGCTGCACCAGAAGCTGTGCGAGGTCGGCGAGAAGGCCAAGGATGGCAGCCAGCTGCCTCCCGACGACCGCGTGCCCTGGCGCCTGCGCTTCCGCTTCGCCGCCCTCGCGGCGGTGCCGATGGAGGACGAGTTCGGTCTCGGCGCCTCCATCGACAACACCTACGCCTACGCCCTGGTCGCCGGCAACTCGCGGCCATCGCCGCAGGACATCGACCAGGCCAAGGCCATCCTCCCGCGGCTCGAGGCCTCGGTGCAGCGCAGCCCGCAGCACATCATCCTCGACACCATCGGCTGCGTGCGCTTCGTCGCCCGCGACTGGGACGGTGCCCGCCGCGCCTGGGAGGACGCCCTCGCCCAGCTCGCCAAGGACCACCGCATCGACCCGACCTTGCGGGACCAGAGCATTAAACTCTACGGTGGCCGGCTCGACGACGCCAAGCACAACCTCGCGGTGGCGGCCGGATCGCGGCCCGGCCCCTTCAAACCGCTGCACCTGAGCTTCACCGAATGAGCAACCACGGCCGCCCCGAGCACCTCGACCGCATCGCCGCCCGCCTGCGCTCGACCTACGACCGCGCCCCGGGCATCAACGACTCCACCGCCGTCGCCCTGCCCGATCGCGAGAGCGTCGGCCTGCTCTGCCGCCAGCTGCTGTCGCTGCTCTTCCCCGGCTTCTTCTCCTCCGAGCCGGTGACCGGCGGGCAGCTCGACACCTACCTGCGCAGCCACCTGTCCGCCCTCGAGTCGACCCTGCTGGAGCAGGTCGCCCGCGCCCTGCGCTTCCGCGCCCGCCAGCAGGGCGTCGAGGTCGCCCCGGCCGCGGTGCGCGATCTGGTGGCCGAGCTCCTCCTCGACCTGGTCGAGGTGCGCGAACTCGTCGTCACCGACGTGGACTGGGCCTTCAACAACGACCCCGCCGCCGCCGAACGCGAGACCGTCGTGCTGTCCTACCCCTCGGTCGAGGCGGTGTCGGTGCAGCGCTTCGCCCACCGCATGTACCGCCGCGGCGTGCCGGTGCTGCCGCGCATGATGACCGAGTACGCGCACGGCCGCACCGGGGTCGACATCCATCCCGGCGCCGCCATCGACGAGTCGTTCTTCATCGACCACTGCACCGGCGTGGTCATCGGCGAGACCAGCCGCATCGGCAAGAAGTGCGTGCTGTACCAGGGCGTCGGCCTGGTGGCGTGGAATCCGCTGGCGCGCGACGACAAGGGCGAGCTGACCCGCGGCCAGGCCAACAAGCGCCACCCCGACCTGCAGGACCACGTGACGATCTACGCCGGCGCCACCATCCTCGGCGGCGACACCGTCATCGGCCACCACAGCGTGGTCGGCGGCAACGTCTGGCTGACCCATTCGGTCGAGCCCTACTCGGCGGTGCGGGCGCAGGATCCCGGCCTGGTGATCAAGCAGCGCGGACCGAAGAAGCCCGCCTGACATGCGGGCGGATGGCGTCCGCTACATCCGTCCCTGGTCGACCAGCTCCCACTCGCCGTCCGCATCCTCGCGGTAGGCGCGCCAGCTGCAGCGCAGTCCTTCACCCAGCGCCCAGGCGCGGAAGCGCTCGATCGTGGGCCAGGCCTCCTCGCGCTCCTCGCCGTCGGCGGTGATCCATGCGATGCGGACATCGGGCATGCCGGCACCATGGCGGGGCTGGCGCCGCTGGGAAGCCGGCGATGCTGCCCCGGCCATGGACTGGTACGCCCTCGCCAAACCCATCCTGTTCCAGCTGCCTCCCGAGGCTGCGCACCACGCCACGATGGCGATGCTCGCCGCCGGCCTGGGACCGCGGGTCGGGGTGCCCGCCGATCCGCGCCTGCAGGTGCGCATGGGCGGGGTGGTCTTCCCGCATCCGGTCGGCCTGGCCGCCGGCCTGGACAAGGACGCCGAGGCGGTGGCCGGCTTCGCCCGCCTGGGATTCAGCCATGTCGAGGTGGGCACGGTCACCGCCAGGCCGCAGCCGGGCAACCCCAAGCCGCGCGTCTACCGCCTGCCGCGCGATGCGGCCCTGATCAACCGCTTCGGCTTCAACAACCGCGGCGCCGCGGCGATGGCCCGGCGCCTGGCCGCCCTCGGCCGGCCGCCCTGCGTGCTGGGAGTCAACCTCGGCAAGTCCAAGATCGTGCCCAACGATCAGGCCCTGGACGACTACCGCGCCTCGGTGCGGCTGCTGGGCGCACGCGGCGACTACGTGGTGGTCAACGTCAGCTCGCCCAACACGCCGGGCCTGCGCGACCTGCAGGCCGAGGACGTCCTGCGCGCCCTGCTCGCCGGCGTGCGCGCCGAGCTGGATCAGGTCGCCCCCGACAAGCCGCTGCTGGTGAAGATCGCTCCCGACCTCGCCGATGCCGGCATCGATGCGGCGGTCGACGCCGCGATGGAGGCGCGTTGCGACGGCCTCATCTGCACCAACACCACGATCCAGCGCGGCGGCCTGTCCTACGACGAGCAGTGGGTCGCCGAGCGCGGCGCCGGCGGCCTGTCCGGCTCGCCGGTGCGCGCGCGCAGCACCGCGGTGCT
>JAFLCQ010000387.1 GCA_017302815.1 Planctomycetota bacterium | reverse complement strand
GGGGCCGGCTCGCGGCCAGCAGCCCGCCGAGCATCAGCATCAGCCAGGTGGAGAACGCCGCCGCGGCGGCGAGCCGCGCCACCGGGCCGCTGCGCGCCGGTGCGGTGTCCGGCGGATCGACCAGACGGAGGATGGCCACCAGCACAGCGGCGAGGATGAGGGCCGCGTTGCCCTGGTGCAGGAAGAGCCAGCGCGTCGAGGTGCCCTGGCCGATCAGCGCCGCGCCGAGGATGGCCTGGGCGCCGATCAGCACCACGGCCGCGGTCACCGGCACCCCGACCCTGGCGCGCAGCGCGCGGTCGGCGAGGACCGTCCCCAGGCAGGCGAGGGCGAGGACGCCGACGCCGGCCGCGATCAGGCGATGGATCCATTCGGTGAGGAACATGGCGCGGAAGTCGCCCAGCGATCCCGGCTGGCGACCGACCGCCATGCCGTGGATCTCGCCGGCGGCGATGCGGCTGCGCAGGCGGTCCTGGTGCGATGACCAGGCGTCGTGCGCCGCCTGCCATCCGGCCTCATCCATCGGCGGCAGCAGGGTCTTGCGCCCGCCGTCCAGCTCGATCACCGGCCAGTGCGGGATGGCCACGCCGGCCCCGGACAGGCGCACCCAGCCGCCCGCCGTGTTGAGGCAGAACAGGCAGCCGAGCAGGACGGTCAGCCACAGCACCACGCCGGCGCGCGGGAGCGCGGCGGCTGCGGGCATCACCTGGGCGGCTGCGCCCATGGCCGGTCAGGCCTTGTCCGACCCGTGTGCGGGCGCGTGCGGTTCCATCTGGTCCACCACCGGGATGGGCGGGGTGGTGGCGAAGTTGTACACCGGCGGCGGGCACGAGGTGGCCCACTCGAACGAGCGCTGCACGTCGTTGACCTGCCAGGGATCGTCCTCGGTCACCTTGGGGCGGCCGTAGCTGCGCAGCAGGTCGATGACGAACCACACCGAGGCGATGAAGGTCAGGGCGTAGCCGAGGGTGGTGATGTGGTTGAGGAGGAGGAAGTCCTTGAAGTACACCGGCACGCGGCGGGCCATGCCCAGGGCTCCGGTGACATGCATGGTCATGAAGGCGAGCAGGATGCCGGCCATCATGATCCAGAAGATCCACGTCCCCTGCTTCTCGCTCAGCATGTGGCCCGTCATCTTGGGCCACCAGTAGTAGGTCATCGCGAAGAGCAGCATCACCGAGCCGCCGACCATGGCCATGTGGAAGTGTCCGACGACGAAGTAGGAATCGTGCATCGACATGTCGATGGGGGTCAGGGCGAGGAAGAGGCCGCCGAAGCCGCCGAAGACGAACATGCTGATGAAGCCGCAGGCGAACTTCATCGCCGCGGTGAAGCGGATGGTGCCGCCCCACATGGTCGCCAGCCAGCTGAACACCTTGATGCCGGTGGGCACGGCGATGACCAGCGAGGCGTACATGAAGAAGGCCTGCAGCCAGGTCGGCATGCCGACGGTGAACATGTGGTGCGCCCACACCACGAAGCCGACGAAGGCGATGATGCCGGTCGCGACCACCATGCCGAGGTAGCCGAAGATGCGCTTGTGGCTGAAGGCGGCGATGATGTGGCTGATCGCGCCGAAGCCCGGCAGGATCATGATGTAGACCGCAGGATGGCTGTAGAACCAGAAGATGTGCTGGTACAGCACCGGATCGCCGCCCTTGCTGGCGTCGGTGAAGGTGGTGCCGAAGTTGCGGTCCATCAGGATCATGGTCACCGCGGCGGCCAGCACCGGGGTGGCGACCAGCTGGATGATCGAGACGAAGAAGGTCGCCCAGGCGAACAGCGGCAGCTTCGGCCAGGTCACGCCGGGGGCGCGCAGCGACACGATGGTGACGATGAAGTTGATCGCCGCGAGGATCGACGACACGCCGGCGAGGTGGACGCCGAGGATCCACATGTCCTGGCCGGGACCGGCGCTGGCCGCCTTCAGCGACAGCGGCGGATAGGCGGTCCAGCCCGAGGCGGCGGCGCCGCCGACGACGAAGAAGCTGGACAGCTGCAGCAGCGCGGCCGGCACCAGCAGCCAGAAGCCGAGGGCGTTCAGCTTCGGGAAGGCCATGTCGCGAGCGCCGATCATCAGCGGCACGATGTAGTTGGCGAAGCCGATGAAGCCGGGGATGAGGACGAAGAAGATCATCATGCTGGCATGCATGGTGACCATCTGGTTGTAGACGTGGCGGTCGCCGAACAGGCCGTTCGCGTCGGAGAACAGGCTGAGGGCGGTGGTGCCGTTGAGGGCGGCCGCCTGCAGCGACTCGACCGTGGCGCCGGGCATGGCCAGCTGCACGCGGATGGCGCCCGCCATCGCCCCGCCGATCAGGGCGGAGAAGATGACGAACCAGAAGTACATCAGGCCGATCTTCTTGTGGTCGACGGTGGTCAGCCAGTCGAGCACGCCGGTATAGCGCTTGATCGGCGGCATCGGATCGCGGTGGTCGCTCATGGAGGATCTCAGTTGACGATGCCGGCGGGTGATGCGGTCCTGGCCATCAGCTTGTCGACCGCCGAACGGCGGGCGATGATGGCGGCCTGCAGGGCGTCGCCCTTCAGCTCACCGGGCTTGCGCGCCAGGGAGGCGAAGTTGCTGGCGACCCAGAAGCGCAGGGCGAAGCGGCGCTCGGGCGTGTCGCCCTTCTTGAGGTAGTCGGCGATGGCGCCTTCCAGAGCCGCGCCGTCGAGCTCGGTGCCCGAGAGCACGCTCCAGGTGCGCACGGTGTCGGCGCGATGGCGCTGCACCGTCTCCCAGGCGTCGAAGTCGGCCTCCTCCACCACCAGGGCGGAGATCAGCATCACGCCATGTCCCTGGCCGCACAGCTCGGCGCACTGGCCCTTGTAGAAGCCGGTCTTCTCGGGGGTGAACCAGATGTTGGTGTAGCGCCCCTTGATGGTGTCCTTCTTCACCCCGAAGGCGGGGATCCACCAGGCGTGGTTGACGTCATTGCTGGTCAGGTTGAGGATCACGCGGCGATCCTTCACCAGCACCAGCGGCTCCTGCACGCCGACCACGTCCTGGCCGATCTCGAACTGGTCCTCGCGGCGGGTGGGGCGGTCGCCGCCCAGGCGCTGGTACTTGTAGTCCCAGGCGAAGGACTTGCCGCGCACCTCGACCACCATGTCGCGGCGCTGGTCGGCGGGCGGCGCCTCCATCTTCACCAGCAGATCCCACATCGGGATGCCGACGATGACCAGGGCGACGCAGGGGATGGCGGTCCACACCAGCTCCAGCTTGTGGTTGCCCATGAAGGTGGCGGGAGCGCGGCCGTCGTTGCGCCGGCGGTACTTGAAGATGATCCAGATCAGCAGGACCTGCGGCAGCACCAGGAAGGGCAGGAAGACCAGCAGGCTGAACCAGGTGCTGCGGGCGACATCGCGGGCGATGTCGCTGGCGGGAGCATCGAAGGCGCCGGTCATCGGCGTCGCCACGCGTCCGCTCGCATCCAGGGCGTAGAGGTCCTGGTTGAACAGCGCGACGTAGCGGTCGACATCGGCTGCGCCCGGGACGGCCGACGGCTCGGCCGCGCCAGCACAGGTACACAGTATGGCAAGGACGAGGAGCGTTCGGAGCATGGTCATGCCTTCTGGGAGGCGGCGGCCGTCAGCACGGCCGCAGCAGCTTCGACGCTGGCCGCAGGCGCGAGCGCGAGGATCGGATCACCACTGTCGGCGGCGATGAGGATCGCTGCGACGCGCGTCTTGTCTCCGCTCTGCGCAGCATGCTGCAATTCCTGCAGCCAGCCGCCACGGCGCAGGCCGGCAGCCTGCACACGGCGCAGCAGATCGCGCTCGCCCGGTTCCGCCTTCGCGACCGCGGCGGCGATCCAGGACTGGGCGGCGGCGGCGCGCTCGCCGCCCTCGCGTGCGGCGTAGGCCA
>JAFLCQ010000386.1 GCA_017302815.1 Planctomycetota bacterium | reverse complement strand
CTGCCGCTGCGCGCGCTGGTCGGCGGCGGCGCCGACGCCGCGATCACCCTGACCTACCAGGCCGAGGGGGCGCCGTGGCGGGGCGGCCTGCGCGTGCCGGTACGCCGCGTGCGCAGCATCCCGACCGCTCCGATGGACGGACGCGGGGCGGACTTCACCCTCGCCGGCGAGGATGACGTGGTCAGCTTCTGCCGCGCCGATCCCAACCTCGCGGCGCAGGTGTGGAGCGGGCCGGCGGACCTCAGCGCCCAGGTCTGGCTGGCCCTGGATGGCGAGGTCCTGCGCCTGCGCGTGGTCGTCCGCGACGACATCCACCACCAGGCCCAGGAGCCGGCCATGCAATGGCGCAGCGACGGGGTGCAGTTCGCCATCCGCCCGCCCGGCGGCAAGGCGGTCAGCGAGCTGGGCATCGCCCTGCACGACGACGGCCGCGTCCTGCGCCACGCCTGGTCCGGACCACCGGCCTCGGCATGGGAGGGAAGCGCGGTGCGCACCGCCGATGGCGTACGCTACGACGTCGCCGTGCCGACGGCGGCGCTGGGGCTGGATGCGACCGCCCTGCGCGGCGGCTTCGGCTTCAACCTCATCGTCAACGACAATGACGGTCCACTCCGTGAAGGATTCGTGCGCATCGCGCCCGGCATCGGCGAGTCCAAGGATCCCGCCGCCTTCCCCAGCGTGCGCTTCCGGCCCTGACGCCTCAGTCGCTGTTGACGTGCGCCCGCGCGTGCTGGGCGCGGAATTCGCCCGGGGTGCAGCCGCAGCGCTCGCGGAAGGCGCGGCGGAAGTTGGTCAGGTCGTGGAAGCCCGCTTCGCGCGCGATCGCGGCGATGTCCGCAGCGGTGTCGATCAGGCGGCGGCGGACCTCGCCGAGGCGGCGCTCGACGATGGCGTCCACCAGCGTGCGGCCGGTGCAGCGGCGGAAGACCCGTCCCAGGTAGTCGGGGTTGCAGCCCAGCGCCTCGGCGACGTCGCGGGTGGAGATGCCATCCTGGTAGTGATGGCCGATCCACGCCTCGGCGCGACCGACCAGCGGCGCCGCCGGATCCGCCGCCGCCGCCGGCGGAGCGGCGCACAGCTCGGCCAGCATGAGGTGCACGGCCAGACCGGCTGTTGCCGGGGTGTGCATGCCGGCGGTCTGGTCATCGATGTAGCGGTGCAGCATCGCCATCAGCAGGTCGGGGCGGCGCGGCACCAAGCGCTGCGGCACATCGGCGAGAGTCTTGTCGGCTCGGCTGCGGAAGTGCAGCCAGTAGAATGACAGATCAGACGGATAATCCACCGTACCCCAGTGCTCGCGGCCGGCGACCAGCAGCACCGCCTGGCCCGGCCCGGCGGACAGGTCGACCCCGTCCTCGGCGATCCCGAGCCGGCCCGAGCGCACCAGGATCAGCTCATGATCCGGCATGCGCCGACGCGGATGCGCCAATCTGCGACCGCGGGCGATGAACAGGCCGGACCAGCGGCCTTCGACCGCGTCGTGCGCGGGAATGGCGAAGCCCATGCCGGCAGCATGGCCGTGCGAGTCGGAATTTCCATCTTCGACTGCGTCGGCCGCGTCTCGCGGCCCGCCTGCGCCGACCTAGGATGGCCGGCGAGGAGCCGCCATGACCCCCCGCACCCAGCCCCGCGCCGCCGTCCGCCCGCAACCGGTCCCCTTCACCGCCGTACGCTTCACCGACGCGTTCTGGGCCCCGCTGCAGGAGGTGAACCGCACCAGGGCCATCCCCGCCAACGAGAAGCAGTGCCGCGCCACCGGCCGCATCGACGCCTTCCGCCTCGACTGGAAGCCGGGCATGCCGAACGAGCCGCACATCTTCTGGGACTCGGACGTCGCCAAGTGGATCGAGGCGGCGGCCTACAGCCTGGCCACCCACCCCGATCCGGCGCTGGACGCGCGCCTGGACGAGGTCATCGCCCTGATCGCCTCGGCGCAGCAGCCCGACGGTTACCTCAACACCCACTTCACCGTGGTGCGCCCGCACGAGCGCTGGAAGCACTTCGACGACCACGAGCTGTACTGCATGGGCCACATGATCGAGGCCGGCGTCGCCCACCACGCCGCCACCGGCAAGCGCAGCCTGCTGGAGGTGTGCATCCGCATCGCCGACTGCATCGACCGCGTCTTCGGCCCCGGCGAGGGGCAGCTGCGCGGCTACTGCGGCCATGAGGAGATCGAGCTGGCGCTGGTGAAGCTGTGGCGCGCCACCGGCGAGGCGCGCTATCTGACGCTGTCCCGCTTCATGATCGACCAGCGCGGCACCAGCCCGCACTACTTCGACCGTCTGCGCGCGAGCGAGCCCGACGCGCCGGTCTACAAGCGCCATTACGTCGCGGGCTTCACCCACTTCCAGGCCCACCAGCCGGTGCGCGAGCAGACCCGGGTCGTCGGCCACGCCGTGCGCGCCACCTACCTCTACTGCGGCATGGCCGACGTCGCCGCCGCCGATGGAGACTCCTCGCTGGCCAAGGCCGGGCGCACCCTGTGGCGCCACGCCACCCGCAACCTCATGTACATCACCGGCGGCATCGGCTCGTCGCACCGCAACGAGGGCTTCACCTTCGACCGCGACCTGCCCAACGAGGAGGCCTACTGCGAGACCTGCGCCTCGGTCGGCATGATCCTGTGGGCGCAGCGCATGTGGCACCAGGAGCAGGACGGCGCCTACATCGACGTGCTGGAGCGCGTGCTCTACAACGCCTGCATCGCCGGCATGAGCCGCGACGGCGAGAAGTTCTTCTACGTCAATCCGCTCGCCAGCCTGGGCCAGCACCACCGCCAGGAGTGGTACGGCTGCTCGTGCTGCCCGCCCAACATCTCGCGCCTGCTCGCCAGCCTCGGCGGCTACGTCTACTCCGCCGCGCCCGGCCGCATCGACGTCCACCTCTACGCCGACAGCGAGGCCAGCGTGCAGGCCGGCGCCACCACGGTGCGCGTCCGCCAGACCACCCGTTATCCCTGGGACGGCAGCGTCACCCTGCGCATCGATCCCGCGACCGCCGGACGCTTCGTCCTGCGCCTGCGCCGGCCGGGCTGGTGCCGCGCGGCGACGGTGCAGGTCAACGGCCGGAGCGCCAAGCCGCGCCTGGTCGGCGGCTACCTCGAGATCGACCGCGAGTGGCGGGCCGGCGACCGCATCACTCTGCGCCTGGCGATGCCGATCGAGCGCGTGCATGCGGACCCGCGCATCCGCCACGACTGCGGCCGGGTGGCGCTGATGCGCGGACCGGTCGTCTACTGCCTGGAGGGCTGCGACAATGGCGCCGACCTCGATGCCCTGGTCCTGCCGCCGCGCGCCCGCCTGGCCTGGCGCTTCCGTCCCGGTCTGCTCGGCGGCATCGGCAGCATCAGCGCCAGCGCCCGGCGCGAGCTGCCCTTCGCCGACGCGCCCTATGCAACGCAGGCTCCGCGCACGCGGGCGCAGCGCATCACCGCCATCCCCTACTTCGCCTGGGACAACCGCAAGCCGGGCGCGATGGCGGTGTGGATCCGCGGCGGCTGAGCGCAGAGGATTTGCTCCTCGCATGGACGGATCGGTGTGCCAGAGCTGATCGCCACACGCAGAGTGCGGCGCCTTCCTCCCCGGAGCCCCCATGCGCACCATCCTGCTCTCCTCCCTCATCGCCCTCGCCTGCGCCGCCGAAGGCCCCAACCTGCTGACCAATGCCGACATGTCGGCAGGGACCGGCGCACCGGACGGCTGGAGCACGACCTGGGCCGCCACCGGCGCCATCGCCGCCGTGCGCGACACCGCGGCTTGATGGTCCGCCAGTGGTGGGGGCGGTGCTGCTTGGCATGGAGCAGGCTGGCTTCGACGGATATGCCGTGCGAGACGAAATTGTGAAGACAGCGAAGATGGTAATTAAAGGAGATTAAATT
>JAFLCQ010000385.1 GCA_017302815.1 Planctomycetota bacterium | reverse complement strand
TGCCCAGCGCCTTGCCGCCGTCGGCATGCACCAGGTCGTCGGCGGCCGGACTGGCGAAGCAGCGCGGTTCGGCGGCGTAGCGCCGGTCGCCGACGCTTGCGGGCTGCAAGGCCAGGCTTGCGCCGCGGCGCGCCAGCGCCGCCAGCACCGCGCCGTGGACGAGGGGATAGAGATCGCGGGCCCGCGATGGCAGCCCATCTGCGCCCAGCCGCCCAGCCAGGCAGTAGGTGACCTCGTCGGCATGCCAGATCGCCCCGCCACCGGTGATGCGGCGCACCACCGCGACGCCGGCGGGGATGCGCGCCGTGCTGGCGGCGTGCTCCTGGAAGCAGCCGAGGGACACCGCCATCGGTTCCCAGCGGTAGAGGCGCAGGGTGGGACCTTCGGCCGCCTCGAGCAGCGCCTCGTCGCGCGCCATCTGCTCGGGTCCGTCGGCGATCAAGGTGGGCAGGAGGCGGATCATGGCGGTGTCGCACGATGGCGGTGCGCAAGCTCCTGCAATGCATCCGGGTTGCCCCCGGCCCAGCCGCGCTACCCTCGCCCGGATGCGCGTGCCCTTCAGCCAGTGGCGGCACGGCGGCCCGGTCCGCCGCGGCCTCTACTTCGCCATGATCGAAGGCATCGTCGTCGCCGGCATGATCGTGGCGATGGAGGCGTGGATGGTGCCGCTGCTGCAGACCAGCCTGCACGCCGCCGCCTTCGTCATCGGCCTGCTGACCCTGATCCCGCAGATGGGGATGATCCTGCTGTCGCCCTTCACCCGGCAGATGATCGAGCGCATGGGTGGGGCGAAGCGCGCCGCCATCCTCGCCTGCTGGTGGCAGGTGGCGCTGATCGCGCTGCTGACCGTGCCGCTGCACCATCCCGATGCGCCGTGGGCGGTGCCGGCCGGGGTGGCGATGATCTGCGCCTTCGGCCTGACCGGCGTGTTCGGCGGCCCGGCCTGGGTGGCGTGGATCTCCGGCTTCGTCCCGCGCATGATCAGCGGCCGCTACCAGGCCCGCCGCCTGCGTCTGTTCAATGTCGCCAAGCTTGCCTTCGCCGCCGCCTTCGCCGCCCTCGCCCACTGGCTGCCGCTGGCCTCGACGCCCTGGGGCATGCAGCTGATCCTCGCCATCGCGGTGGTGTCGCGCCTGGCCAGCATCTGGTGCCTCGAACGCCAGCCCGATATCGGCCCGCAGCGCCAGCCGGCCCCGCTCTCGCGGCGATCGGCCGAGGCGGCGACCGGGCTGCCCGCCTTCCTGCGCGGCATCGCCAGCACCGACATCGGCCGCTGGACCCTGGTGTGGGCCACCTTCCAGGGCGGGGTGATGGTCGCCGGCCCCTTCTTCGCCAGCTACATGATCGCCGCGCCGGCGGATGGCGGTCTGGGGCTGGAGCCGTTCGCGTACAGCCTGCTGCTCTACGCCAGCGTGGTCAGCCGCATCCTGTTCTACCCGGTGGTCGGGCGCATGGTCGACCTGTTCGGACCGCGGGCGGTGCTGCGCATGTCCTTCCTGGCCATCTTCATCCTGCCGATCGCCTGGTCGACGACCGGCAGCCTGCCCATCCTGCTGCTCAACGAGGTCCTGGCCGGAGCCGCCTGGGCCGGAGCCGAGATCGCCATCGGCGCGCTGATGTTCGCCTCGCATCCGGATCCGGTGCGCCGCGCCGAGCTGGTCGGCTACTTCAACACCGTCAGCGCCGCCTGCATCGCCCTCGGCACCCTGGTCGGCACCCTCCTGGTCGACCTCGTCCCGCCGCTGCTGGGCAGCCGCTTCCACACTATCTTCCTCCTCAGCATGGCCCTGCGCATCCCCGGCCTGGTGCTGGCGCTGCGCTGGCTGCCCAGCCTGCGCCCGATCGGCCCCGACGAGGGCAGGCATCTGGTGCAGGCCCTGCCCGGGGTCGAGCTGGTCAGCTCATTCGGCCGCGGCCTCGCCGGGCTGTTCCGCCGGCCCTTCGACTGAGTTCCACAGCCGCCCGGCGAGATCGGCGGCGCGATTGCGGGCATCGGCATCCAGCCCGGTCTGGTCGACGGCGTGCAGGACGCGGGCCGCCTCGGAATGGCGGCCGAGGCGGTGCAGGCCCTCGGCCTGGAGCAGCCGGGTGGCGGGCAGGAGGTCGCCCGGGGCGCTGAGGGCCACGCGCTCGCAGGTCGCGACCACGCCCGACCAGTCTCCCGATGCGGCCAGCAGCTCGCAGCGGGCCCGCCAGATCGGGGCGGCGGCCAGCGGGCGGGCCAGGGTCTCGCGGCGGGTCTGCTCGGCATCGCGCAGGACCTCCACGGGCGGAAGGGCGGAACGTTCACGTTCCTCGCGCGCGTTGCGTTCGAGCCGCACCTCGCGGACCAGTCCGGAGACCCGCGCCCCCAGGACCAGCAGCCCCGCGCCATAGGCGAGGCCGAACACGAGGATGGCGGCGATCAGCACCTGCACCACGCGGCTGGGACGGGCGACAGCGATGCGGCCTCCGCCCGGTCCCGCCGATGCCGGAGCATCGCTGCGGGACAGCGCATCGGCCAGCGACGAGACCGACGGATCGTGGCCCATGCGCTAGACGATGCCGCCGTCCGAGATGGTGATGCCGCGCATCATCATGCGCAGCTCCTCGGGATTGGGCGCCGCCGCCAGCGCGGTGTCCATCGACAGGCGCTTGTCCTTGTAGAGGCGGTTCAGCGCCTGGGCGAAGGTCTCGCAGCCGTTCTCGCGGTCCTTGGCCAGCGCCTCGGCGACCTTGGCGAACTCGCCATCGAGGATCAGCTTCTTCATCAGCGGGGTGATGAACATGATCTCGACCACCGGGACCAGGGTGCCCTTCTCCACTCCGGGCAGCAGCTTCTGGTTGAGGATGCAGCGCAGGTTGAAGGCCAGCGAGGTGCGGATCTGCGCGTGCTTGTCGGTGGGGAAGAGGTCCATGATGCGGCCGAGGGTCTGGGCCGCGCCGGAGGAATGGATCGTCCCGAACACCAGATGCCCGGTCTCGGCCGCGGTCAGCGCGGTCTCGAAGGTGTCGGCGTCGCGCATCTCGCCCAGCAGCATGACGTCGGGATCCTCGCGCACCGCCGAGCGCAGGGCGTCCTCGAAGGTGGCGACGTCGGTGTAGACCTCGCGCTGGTTGATCACCGCCTTGTCGTCGGCGAAGACGTATTCGACCGGATCCTCGATGGTCAGGATGTGGCAGCGGCGGTTGTGGTTGATGTCGTCGAGGATGGCGGCCAGGCTGGTCGACTTGCCCGAACCGGTGATGCCGCCGACCAGCACGAGACCCTGCTCGTAGCTGGCGCATTTGCGGATCTGCGACGGCAGGCTCAGCTCCTCGTAGTTGGGGACCTTCGGCTTCACCCGGCGGATGGCGGCGGTCAGCTTGCCCAGCGCCTTGTAGACGTTGCAGCGGAAGCGGCCGACCCCCTCGATGCTGTGCGAGAAGTCGGCGTAGCCGCGATTCTTCATCTCCAGCTGCAGACGGTCATCCAGGAGCGGGCTGAGCAGCTCGGTCACCTGCTCGGCGCTCAACGGCGTGCTCTTCAGCCGGACCAGGTCGCCGCCGACGCGGAACACCGGCGGCTCGCCGGTGCGGACGTGCAGGTCGGTGGCGTTGTGCTTGCCCATGGCGGCGAGCAGGTCGTTGATGGTCATGCCTGGACTATAATGCCCGCATCCGGCGCCGCATCCGCCTGCATCTGCAGCAGGAGGCGGTGAGAGTGACGGCCCCGTCCCTGGCGTTAATCGCCGCGCAGCCGGCGCAGCATGCGTTTGGCCAGGTTCATGGCGTCGGTCGCCCCGGCGCCGGCGGCGCCGGCCTGCGACGGGCCCGGCCTGGCCGGCCC
>JAFLCQ010000384.1 GCA_017302815.1 Planctomycetota bacterium | reverse complement strand
TCGGCACGCCCGGGCTGGAAGCGCCACAGGCCGTTGAGGCAGATGGCGGCGCGGGTGCGGCCGCCGTCCTCCACCGGCTCGGCGCCCCAGCCGGGATCGGACACGGCGGCGGCGAGGGTGCAGGCGAGCAGGCAGGCGGCGGCGAGACGGATCATGGCGGGCATCCCCGGCCATTGAACCGTCGCGGGCGGCTTTCGTAACCCGCTTTCGGCCGGGATGGCCGGAAGCTCCTTCCCGACGACGGGCGGAGGCTGTAGCATCGGCCGCATGCCCCAGATCCGCATCCAGGACAAGAACCTGCGCGTCGGCGACACCTTCACCATCGGCCGCGCGAAGACCTGCAACCTCGCCATCGGCCATCCCTCGCTGTCGCGCGAGCACGCCCGCGTCTTCCGCGATGGCGAGGACTGGAAGGTCGAGGACCTGCATTCCGCCAACGGCACCACCCTCAACGGCCGGCCGCTGATCGGCGGGGCGCAGATCCTGCACGACGGCGACGAGATCGGGGTCGGCGAGGTGGCGATGCGCTTCCAGCTCGGCGACGGTCCGGCGCTGGACCTGCCGCCGGCGGCGGCGGCGACCCCGCAGGAGCGCCTGCTGCGCATCCTCGGCACCGAGCTGGGCGGCTACACCGTCGTCGCCATGATCCGCCAGGAGGTGGCGGGCCCGCTGCTGCGCGCGAAGCATGTGAAGACCGGCCGCGAGGTGCAGCTGTGGATCCTCGATCCGCGCGTCGAGGAGGACGAGCCGCTCGGCTTCTACGAGCGCTTCACCGACCTGCTGACCGCCATGGCCGGGCTGAAGCACCCCGAGCTGACCCGCATCTACCAGTGCGGGCGCGACGACGGCCTGATCTGGTACGCCACCGAGCCGCCGACCGGATCGACCCTGGCGCAGCTGGTGCATCGCGGCTTCACCCCGCTGCAGGCGGTGGAGACGGTGCTGGGCCTGTGCCGGCTGCTGCACGTCTACCACGAGGCCGGCCTGGTCCACGGCGACATCACCCCGGCG
The DNA here is from genome assembly GCA_017302815.1 of Planctomycetota bacterium. Classification (GTDB taxonomy): domain Bacteria; phylum Planctomycetota; class UBA11346; order UBA11346; family UBA11346; genus UBA11346. The sequence goes on along the minus strand of JAFLCQ010000384.1, from coordinate 2,876 downwards.
CAGATCCTCCTCGACGATGCCGGCAAGGTACGCCTGGGCAGCTTCGGCCTCGCCGGCCTCGGCAGCGCCAACCGCAAGCGCCTGCAGGCCGCCGGTCAGACCCGCCAGGTCTACTATCTCGATCCCGACCAGGCGCGCACCGGCGACTGCAACGTGCGCAGCGACGGCTACAGCGTCGGCTGCCTCCTCGTCCATCTGCTCACCGGCCGGCCGCCCTTCATCGGCGCCAACTTCCAGGAGGTCCTGCAGGCGCACCTCGCGCAGCCGATCCCCGCCCTAGCCGCCAGCATGGGGCTGCCGACGGTCCTCGACGGCATCCTGGAAGGCTTCCTGGCCAAGAACTCGTTCCACCGCTACAACGATCTCGGCCCGGCGATCGCCGACCTTGAGCAGCTCCACGCGATGATCGCGCCATAGCGGACGCCGTTGCCGCGGTGTCCCGGGGCGTAGCGTGCCGCCTCCACCCGCGAGGCAGCCATGGCCACCCCGATCCGCTCCAACGACCTCATCCTCTTCCAGGGCGACAGCATCACCGACGGCGGCCGCTGCGGCACCGGCGACGGGCTGGGCAACGGCTACGTGGCGATGGTGCGGGCGATGCTGACCGCCCGCAACCCCAGCCTGCGCGTGCGGGTCGCCAACCGCGGCGTCGGCGGCGACCGCACCGTCGAGCTGCTGGCACGCTGGCGTGCCGACTGCCTCGACCTGCGTCCGCAGGTGCTGTCGATCAAGATCGGCGTCAACGACGTCTGGCGCCTGCGCGGCGAGTGGATGGGCCAGAAGTTCGTCCCCTTCGCCGACTACTGCGCCAACTACGAGAAGCTGGTGGCGCAGGCCCGGGAGGCCGGCGTGCGCACCCTCGCCCTGGTCAGCCCGACCACCATCGCCGAGGAGAACGACAGCGCCCTGGCCGCGCACCTCGACGAGCGTGCCGCCTTCGTGCGCAAGCTGGCCCGCCGCACCGGCGCGGTCTACGTCCCCGCCCGCGAGACCCTGCTGCGCGCCCTGAAGACCCAGCCCGGCGTGCGCTGGACCACCGACGGCTGCCATCCCAGCCAGGCCGGGCACGCGCTGCTGGCCGCCTGCTGGCTGCAGGCGATGGGACTGTAAGCCGCGAAACACCGGTGACGGCGCACCCCGGGTTGACCGGCAGGACCGGCATCGACATACTCCCGTGATGCCGGATCCGGCCGCCAAGACCATCTACGTCGTCACCCTGCGTGGCGACCGCGGCCCCTTCAGCCGGGCGGACCTCGCCGAGGCGCTGCGCGCGGGCGAGGTGGGCGGCCAGGACCAGGCGCGCTCCGCCTTCGGCCGTCCGCTGGGCACGGTCGACCAGGTTCTGCGCGGCCCCTCCAGCGACCGCTCGCCGGCCGAGCGACCCCCTGCGCCGCGCGTCGCTCCGGCGAGGCGCGACGGCAGGCGCCCGTGGCTGGCTCCGCTGCTGGTCGGCGCGGCGCTGCTGGCGGTGGTGGTGGCGATGATGGCGCTGCGCGGCGGGCATGACCTGCCGCCGGTGCCGCCGACGGCTCCCGTCGCGCCACCGGAACGGGAACCAGCCGCGCAGCCGATCCCGCAGGAAAAACAGAGCCAGCAGGCGCAGCCGGCGAAACCCGCCCCGGCACCACCAGCGCAGCTCCGCGACGCCCTGCCCGGCATCGCCGAGGCGCGCGGCTTCCGTCTGGTCTGCGATCTCGACCTGCTCAAGCTGGGCAGAAACTTCAGCTACCGGGTGAACAACCGCGACGCCAGCAAGGTGCCCTTCGACCGGGTCGCCTATCTGGTCGAGCTGTCGACCGCCGCCGATGGCGACCGCCACGTCTGGGTGGCGATGGATGCCTTCACCACGGATGCGGTGCGCACCACCGTGCCCACAACCTACACCAAGGCCTTCTTCCAGACCACGGTGCGCAACCTGCAGGTGCGCAGCAACCATCCCGGCATCCCCGCCGGCGACCATGGCGAAGGCAACATCGAGTTCTGGCCCTGCGACTATGGCGAAGCCGCCTCCGCGACCGTGCCCGGCGCCAGCAGCACGCTCTTCGACATCAGCGATTCACCCCGTCTCGGCAAGGACGGCAAGGTGGGGGAAGGCCACGGAAGCATGCAGGTGCATCTGACCAAGCAGCGCCTGACCCTGTTCGCGATCAACAATTGGCGCGATGGCCGCAAGGCCGACCTCGGCATCGGCAACTGCCCGGGCAGGCATCCGGACTGGACCTTCGCCGCCAATGCCGGCTCCTATAGCCATGCCCGGCTGCGCGTGCTGATCCGGCCGAAATAGCAGGTCGGAACGACACGATCCGATTGGCACGACCGCCGCGATGCCGAGCGCGTGCCGGCGCATCGACTCCTTCCGGACTGGTTCGCGACCCGGCGGCGCTGGGCGCTGATCATCCTCGTCCTGCTGCCGCTGCTGGCGGCCGGCGAAGGCCCGCGGGTCGCCGCGGCACAGCCACCCTGCGCCGCCTGCCTGCGCCTCGCCGCCCAGCATGCGGCGCCCCGTGCTGCGATCGCAGCCACGACCAGCCCCGCGCCATCCAGGGACGCCGACGCCTGCCGAGGCGACCCGGCCTGGAGCCACGACTGCCAGGGGCCGATCCGCGGACCGCCGATGGGGTGAGATGCCCGCATCCACCCCTTCCTACGGACTCCGCATGACCCGTCGCATCCTCAGCACGGCCGCCCTGGCCGCGTTCCTGGCCTCCGGCCATCCCCTCATCATCCCCGCCCCCGAGCGCACCAGCGAGCGCCGCGCGCTGGAGCTTATGCCCGACCTGACCGATGCGCTTCTCAATCTCTCCACCACCCTCATCGCACTCGGCCGATACGCGGAAGCCGAAGCAGGTTTTCGGCAGGCCCTGACGATCAGACCC
>JAFLCQ010000383.1 GCA_017302815.1 Planctomycetota bacterium | reverse complement strand
ACTGCGCGAGCGCCGAGATCCACGAGCGCTCCGCTCCGAAGCGGTCGAGCCCGGCGCGCTCGGCTCGCACCGCGGTGCGCCACCACAGCAGCGCGCGTGCCGCCTCAAGACCGACCGTCCCTTCAGCACCGGCCACGCGGGCGACGTCGCGCAGGGCGGTGAGGTCGCCCAGACGCAGGCGCACCACGGACGCCAGCGCGCGCGTCTCCTCGAAGGGCGTCGCCACCGCGATGGCGGCGGCGGTGGCCAGATCGTCGCCGGCCGGCAGCGGCTTCAGGGTCAGGGCCTTCAGGCGGTCGGCCGGCCAGGGCAGCTCGCGCACCAGGGCGTCGTCGAGGGCCGCGCTGGCTCCCGCGCTGCGCAGATGGCGTTCGAGGAAGCGCAGGTCGGAGACATGGCGCTCGGCGGTCGCCGCGTGCCGGTCGTAGATGCGGCTGAAGTTGTCGAGCTGCTCGGGGTCCAGCTCGCGCAGCATCTTCGGCACGCTGAAGCGGTCGGTGCCTGCGTCCTTCAGCATGCGGGCTGCGCCGTAGCGGCGCGGCTCGACGACCTCGGCGCCGCAGCCGCGGCAGAACTTCCCGGCCGGGGTCCACTCGACGCACCAGAAGCAGCGGACCTCCTGCCGTACGGCCTTGCCGCAGGCGCAGCACAGGTCGCCGGCCGTCCATTGCGGAGGCTGGACGGCGTCGCAGGCCTCGCAGATCGCACGCATGGCGGAGGATCAGCCGCGCAGCTTGCGCACGCGACCCCACAGGACGTCGCGATCGGCTGGGCTCATGGCGGCGAGACGCTTGGGCACCTCGTCCTTGGGCAGCCCTTCGCGCTTGAGGTGGACCGCGAGGTCGAAGTCGCCGGTCGGCACGAACTGCGCCCCGCACTGGCGGCAGAACTTGCCCGGTCCGCTGGAAGAGCACCAGAAGCACGAGAGGATCGCCTCCGCCTGCTTGCCGCAGGCGCTGCACAGGTCGCCGCTGCTGTAGTCCTTCGGCTGCTTGGCGCCGCAGTGCACGCAGTACACGAGATCCGGGGAGTCGATCAGGATGGGCTTGGCGGGCGTGCCCGCCGCCGCCGCTGCGGGCGCGGCCGGCGCGCCGACCGCCCAGGCCATGACCTTCGCCGCAACCTCGGGAGTCAGCTCGGGCACGATCTCGGCCAGGGTGGCGGCATCCCCGACGGTGGCGAAATCGGCCTTGCCACCGATGCCGGCGGACTCCAGGGCCGCGATCTGGGCATCGCTGATGCCCTTGGCCTTGAGGATGCTGCGTTCCAAGATCGGGAATGCGCCGGGCATGGGGATCTCCGTGCCGCGACTATCTCCGTGCTACGTCCGTCGCCAGCGGAATTCGCCCCGGCACGCCGGCAGCTGGCGTCTTGCGCCGCCCAGCAGCGATCGATCATGTCGGGCCATCCCATCGGAGCCCCCATGCGCGCCATCATGCACACCCCCCGCGGCGACATCCGCCTCGAACTCTTCCCCAAGGTCGCCCCCAAGACGGTGGAGAACTTCGTCAAGCTGGCGAAGGACAAGTTCTACGACGGCCTGGCCTTCCACCGCGTGATCGCCGGCTTCGTCATCCAGGGCGGCTGCCCGAACACCAAGGAGGGCGCCAAGGGCATGCCCGGCACCGGCGGCCCCGGCTGGAAGATCAAGTGCGAGACCGCGGGCAACCCCGAGAAGCACACCCCTGGCACCCTGAGCATGGCGCACGCCGGCAAGGACACCGGTGGCAGCCAGTTCTTCGTCACCCACAAGGCGACCCCGCATCTCGACGGCGTCCACACCGTGTTCGGCCGCATCGTCGACGACAGCGACCTCAAGGTCGTGCTGGCGGTGAAGCAGGGCGACCGCTTCTCGGTCGAGATCGTGGACGACGCCAAGTGACTCCTGCGCAGACGGCGTTCCTTGAGCTCCTGGTCTCGCGCCAGGCGCTCAAGTTCGGCGACTTCACCCTGAAGAGCGGGCGCAAGAGCCCCTACTTCATCAATACCGGCTGCTTCCACATGGGCGGCGACCTCGCCGCCCTCGGCGCAGCCTACGCCGCCACCGTGCGGGCGCGCTTCGGCGACGGAGTGCAGACGGTGTTCGGTCCGGCCTACAAGGGCATCCCCCTGGGCCTGGCCACCGCCGCGGCCTACGAGGGCCTGGTCGGCCGCCCGGTCGGCTGGACCTACGACCGCAAGGAGGCGAAGGACCACGGCGACGGCGGCACTTTCGTCGGCCACCCGCTGACACCCGGCCTGAAGGTCGTCATCGTCGACGACGTCCTGACCGCCGGCACCGCACTGCGCGAGAGCCTGGCCAAGCTGAAGCCCACCGGCGTGCAGGTGCTGGGGGCGGTGGTCGCCGTCGACCGCCAGGAGCGCGGCAAGGGCAACAAGACCGCGATCGAGGAGATCCGCGGCGAACTGGGCATCGACGTCGCCCCGATCATCACCATCAGCGAGGCGGCGGCCTGGCTGGCCGCCAACGACGTGGCCGGCAGGCGCTACCTCGGCGTCGGCGACCTGGCGCGCATCACCGCGCACCTCGCCGCCGCCGGCTGACGTGCTGATCGCCGCGATCGTCTGCGCCTTCGTCCTCGGCACCTGCGCCGGGTCCTTCCTCGGCGTGGTAGTGCACCGCATGCCGCGCGGGCTGTCGATCGTCAGCCCGGGTAGCCGCTGCGGCTCGTGCGGCACGACGCTGGGCCTGCTGGAGAACCTGCCGGTGGTCGGCTGGCTGGCCCTGCGCGGCCGCTGCCGCCACTGCGGATCGCCAATCCCCGCCTCGTGCCTGCACATGGAGCTGACCGTCGGCGCCATCACCGCCCTGGTCGCCTGGGCCGCCCTCACCGCGCCGATCCTGCACGGACGCTTCGTCGTCGCCGCATCCGTCATGTGGCTCGACCCGGCCAGCGCCCCGCAGTGGCTGCCGCAACTCGCGGCGCTGGTGCCCCTCCTGCTGGTCACCTGGCTGCTGATCGCCGCCGTGCTGATCGACTGGGAGCACCTCATCATCCCCGATGAGCTCAACAAGGGGCTGCAGGTCGTCGCCATCCCCCTGGCCGCCCTGTGCGGCAGCAACCTGATCTGGCCGTGGAGCCCGCAGTGGTGGTTCCGCACCTGGGATGTGATGGGTGGCTGGATGGGCACCCCCGACGTCGCGGCCTGGCGCCTGGCCCTGGCGGCGCTGCTCGGGCTCGGGCTGATCGCCGTGTCGCTGCCGATCGCCCGCCGCATCTACGGCGGCATCAAGGACGCCTGGAGCGACGCCGACCACCGCGCCATGGCCCTCGGCGCCTGGTGGTTCATCGCCACCTCCGCCCTGTGGATCGGCGCGACCATCGCCATCGTGCTGGCGCTGGGCGCGGGACCGCTCGGGGCCGACTACCATCCCGGCCGGCTGCTGGTCACCGCCCTGGCCCAGGCCATCCTCGGTGCCATCGCCGGCTGGTGGCTGCCCTGGCTGGTCGGCCTGGTGGGCACCGCCGCCTTCCGCCGCAACGCCATGGGCTACGGCGATGTGAAACTGTTCTGCGCCCTCGGAGCCTTCCTCGGACCGGTCGGCACGGTGGCTGCGTTCGCCCTGGCGGTGGTGGCCGGCACCCTGATCGGCATTCCCGCGCGGCTGCTCGGCGGCGGCCGCGAGATGCCATTCGGCCCGTCGCTCGCCATCGGGGCGGTCCTCGCCATCGCCTGCGGCCCGTGGCTGGCGCCGCTGATGATGCGTAACCTGTTCGGCTAGCAGGCGGCGGACACCGACGCCCTCGGCGTTGGACAACCGCGTTCCTTGCCATGCCCCCCCGGTTTTTCAGAATCTTGAACTCTGCTTGCCTATCATTCCTGATGTCAAAGACATCCAAATGGAGGCAAATATGGATCTCATTTATCTTGCAGGGGTTCTTCTGTTCTTCTTCCTGACG
>JAFLCQ010000382.1 GCA_017302815.1 Planctomycetota bacterium | reverse complement strand
CGGCCGCGTCGACGGCAAGGTGGCGATCGTCACCGGCGCCGCGCAGGGCTTCGGCCTGGAGATCGCGCAGCAGTACGCCGCCGCCGGCGGCACCGTGGTGCTGACCGACATGAACGTCGCCGGGGCGCAGGCCGCCGCAGCCGCCATCTGCCAGCAGCACGGCGCCGGCCGCGCCATCGGCCTGGCGGTGAACGTCACCGACGCGGCCTCGCTGCAGGCGATGCTGCTGCAGGTGGTGAAGACCTACGGCGGCATCGACCTCTTCCTCGCCAACGCCGGCGTGCTGAAGGCCGGCTCGGTGAAGGTGCAGAGCGAGAAGGACTTCGACTTCGTCACCAACGTGAACTACAAGGGCTTCTTCCTGTGCACGCAGGCGGCGGCGCCGATCCTGGCGCGGCAGCACCTGGCGCGCCCGGGCTACTTCTCGGACATCATCCAGATCAACTCGAAGTCGGGCCTGGAGGGATCGAACAAGAACGGCGCCTACGCCGGCTCGAAGTTCGGCGGCATCGGCCTGGTGCAGTCCTTCGCCCTCGAGCTGATCAGCGACAACATCAAGGTGAACGCGATCTGCCCGGGCAACTTCTTCGACGGCCCGCTGTGGTCCGATCCCAAGACCGGCCTGTTTCAGCAGTACCTGAGCACCGGCAAGGTGCCTGGCGCGAAGACGATCGAGGACGTGAAGAAGTTCTATGAGGCCAAGGTGCCGATGAACCGCGGCTGCCGCACCGCCGATGTGATCAAGGCGGTCTTCTACATCGGCGAGCAGCTCTACGAGACCGGCCAGGCGGTGCCTGTCACCGGCGGCCAGGTTATGCTGAACTAGTTTGCCGGGGGAGGGGCTCGGCGCCTCCGCGGCGTGGCGTGAGAACGCCAGTTTCCCGCCGCTGCGACGTTCGCCCCTCCCCCGAGTCCCCCACCCATTCCCACATACTTCATACGAAAGCCACCCCCATGACCGCCACCATCCCCGCCAAGCAGTACGCCCTCCAGCTCGTCGGCCCCGGCAAGCTGGAACTGAACACCGCCAAGGAGGTGTTCACCCCCGGCCCGCACCAGATCCTCGCCAAGGTCGAGTGCGTCGGCCTGTGCTTCTCCGACATGAAGCTGCTGAAGCAGTTCGACCAGCATGCGCGCAAGAGCGAGGTGAAGACCGGCCTCGGCGTCGACGTGCTGAAGCAGATCCCCAGCTACGTCCCCGGCAGCAAGCCGACCGTCCCCGGCCACGAGGTGACGGTGCGCATCGTCGCCGTCGGCCCGCAGGTGCAGCGCCACAAGGTCGGCCAGCGCGTGCTGGTGCAGACCGACTACCGCGACCTGCCCACCGGCGCGTCGAACTCGGCCTTCGGCTACAACTTCGAAGGCGCGCTGCAGGAGTACGTCCTGATGGACGAGCGCGTGGTGGTCGACAAGTCCGGCGAGAGCTTCCTCATCCCGGTGCCCGAGGAGCGCAGCGCCTCGGCCATCGCCCTGGTCGAGCCGTGGGCCTGCGTCGAGGACAGCTACGTCACCGAGGAGCGCCAGGGCCCCAAGGCGGGCGGCCGCCTGCTGATCGTCGCCGACGCCGGCGCCAGGCTGGACGGCCTCGCCGTCCTCGCCGCCGCCAAGCCGGCGGTGGTCACCGCCATCCTGCCCGATGCGGCGCAGCAGCAGGCCCTGGCCGCCGCCGGCCTGAAGGCCACCAGCGGCGATCTGACCACGGAAGGCTTCGACGACGTGGTCTACTTCGGCTGCTCCAAGGCGGTGATCGAGCTGCTGAACGACAAGCTCGCCGGCCGCGGCATCTTCAACCTCGTGCTGGGCGGCAAGCGCATCGGCGCCCCGGTCTCGGTCGGCGTCGGCCGCGTGCACTACGGTCTGACCCGCTGGGTCGGCACCACCGGCTCGGACGCCGCCGCGTCCTACGCCACCATCCCCAAGACCGGCGAGATCCGCGCCAACGACAAGGTGGTGGTGATCGGCGCCGGCGGCCCGATGGGCCAGATGCACGTCCTGCGCACCATCTGCACCGGCAAGCCGGGCATCTCGCTGGTCGGCACCGACATGGACGATGGCCGCATCCAGGGCCTGAACGAGAAGGCCGCCGCCCTGGCGCAGGCCAACAAGGTCGGCTTCCAGCTGGTGAACACCAAGAACCAGCCGGCCAAGGGCCCCTTCACCTACCACGCCCTGATGGCGCCGGTGGGCGCGCTGGTGGCCGCGGCGATCCAGGACTCGGCCGAGGGCGCGATCATCAACATCTTCGCCGGCATCCCCGCGCCGGTGAAGCAGGACCTCGACCTCGACACCTACGTCGCGCGCAAGGTGTTCATGTTCGGCACCAGCGGCTCGACCATCAACGACATGAAGATCGTGCTGCAGAAGGTGGTCAGCGGCGCCTTCGACACCGACGTGTCGGTCGACGCGATCAGCGGCATGCGCGGCGCGCAGGCCGGCATCGACGCGGTCGAGAACCGTACTCTGGCCGGCAAGATCATGGTCTACCCTTGGCTGAAGGATGTCGGCCTGGTGCCGCTGAAGGATCTGGCCAAGCCCTATCCCACCGTCGCCGCCAAGCTGGACGGCGGCAAGTGGTGCAAGGCCGCCGAGGACGAGCTGAAGAAGGTCGCCGGCTTCGCCAACTGATGGATGCGCACGGAGGGAACGGAGGGAACGGAGTCGAGAGACCCTGCCCTCCGCCTCCGTGCCCGCTGTTTCTCCGTGTGAACATCGCCTAGGATGCCTGCCATGCCCACCACCCGCCACATCGCCATCGACATGGGCGCCGAAAGCGGCCGCGTCATCCTCGGGACCATCGAGGGCGGCCGCATCGCGCTCGAGGTCATCCACCGCTTCCCCAGCGTGAACGCGCTGGCGGAGGGCCACCTGCGCTGGGACCTGCAGCGCATCTTCGGCGAGATCTGCACCGGCCTGGAGCTGGTCGGCAAGCGCGGCGTGGCGGTGGCGTCGATCGGCGTCGACACCTGGGGCGTCGACTACGGGCTGGTCGCGGACGGATCGCTGGTCGAGGGGGCGATCTGCTATCGCGACGGGCGCACCGCCGACGAGGTCGAGCGCGTGCACGCCAAGGTCGGCGGCGCCGAGGCGATCTTCGCCCGCACCGGCGTCGCCAGCCTGGTGTTCAACACCTCGTTCCAGCTCGCGGCCCACCAGCGGCAGCGGCCGGAGTCGCTCGCCCGCGCGCAGGGCATGCTGTTCATCCCCGACCTCATCCACCACTGGCTGGGCGGCGAGGCGGTGAACGAGTGGTCGATCGCCGGCACCGCGCAGCTGTGCCGCGCCGGGCGGCCGGAATGGGATGCGCAGCTCATCGCCACCCTCGGCCTGCCGCCGCACCTCTTCGGCCGCATCGTCAAGCCGGGCACCCGCACCGGGCAGCTGAAGCCCGAGCTGGCGGCGCGCTTCGGCTTCGCGGTGCCGCCGGCCATTGTGGTGCCGGCGTCTCACGACACCGCCGCTGCGGTCGGCGCCTCCCCTGGCGATCCCAACACCACCATCTACCTGTCGTCGGGCACCTGGAGCCTGCTGGGCTGCGTCGCCGACCTGCCACTGACCTCGCCCGAGGCGCTGAAGGCCGGCTGGGGCAACGAGACCAGCGCCGACGGCCGCACCCGCATCAACCGCAACATCATGGGCCTGTGGCTGCTGCAGGAGACCCGCCGCGCCTTCGAGGCGCAGGGCAAGAACTACAGCTACCAGCAGATGGCGGACATGGCGGCGGCGAAGCCGGCCAGCGCCGTCGCCCTGGACGTCAACGACGCGCGCTTCCTCGCCGCCACCGGCGGCGGCGCCGCGCCGATGCCCGAGCGCGTCGCCGCCTGGTGCCGCGAGCGCGGCCACGCCGCGCCCGCCGACGACGCCGCGCTGGTGCGCTTCATCGTCGACGGCCTCGCCGCCACCTACGGCCG
>JAFLCQ010000381.1 GCA_017302815.1 Planctomycetota bacterium | reverse complement strand
GCGCCGTCGACGCCGCCCGCCTGCCGCCGGTGCCCGAGGCCGACCGCGTCACCCGCGAGCGCCTGTGGGAGAACTACGCCGCCTTCATCGCCGCGGTGATGCCGGCCGCCGAGGCGGCAGGCGTCAGCATGGGCCTGCACCCGGACGATCCGCCGGTGCCGCAGCTGCGCGGTGTCGGGCGCATCTTCACCAGCCCGGAAGCGGTCGACCGCGCCCTGGCGCTGTCGCCCAGCCCCAGCCACCGCCTGACCTTCTGCCAGGCTACCTACCGCGCCATGGGCGCCGACCCCGAGGCCCTGGCCCGCCGCTGGGGCCGCCGCATCGGCTTCGTCCACTTCCGCGATGTCGCGGGGACTGCCGAGGACTTCCGCGAGGTCTTCCACGACGAGGGCCCCACCGACATGGCGGCGATGGTGCGCGCCTATGGCGACATCGGCGTCGACGGCCCGATCCGCGTCGACCACGTCCCGACCATGGCCGGCGAGGACAACGGCGCCCACGGCTACGCCCTGCAGGGCCGGTTGTTCGCCATCGGCTATCTCAAGGGCCTGTGCCGGGCCCAGAACGTGGAGCTGACATGACCGCCGACCGCTTCTCCCTCGCCGGGCGCACCGCCCTGGTCACCGGCAGCAGCCGCGGCATCGGCGCGGCGATGGCGCGCGCCTTCGCCGAGGCCGGCGCCGACGTCGCGGTGCACTGCGCCGGACGCACCGATGAAGCCGAGAAGGTGGCGGCGCAGGTGCGCGCCGCCGGGCGCAAGGCCGCGGTGGTGCAGGCCGACCTCGGTGCCGCCGATGGCGCCCGCCGTTGCTGGGACGGCGCCATCGCCGGCCTGGGCCGGGTCGACATCCTGGTGCTGAACGCCTCGATCCAGCTGCCCAGGCCGTGGCTGGAGGCGACGATGGAGGACTTCGACCGCCAGATGACGGTCAACGTCCGCGCCAGCTACGAGTTGCTGCGCCTCGCCGCGCCGGCGATGTGCGACCGCGGCTGGGGCCGCATCCTCACCATCGGCAGCGTGCAGGAGGCCAAGCCCAACCCGGCGATGCTGGTCTACGCCGCGACCAAGAGCGCCCAGAGCGCGATGATGCGCGCCCTGGCCAAGCAGCTGGCGCCGCAGGGGGTGACCATCAACGGCCTCGCCCCCGGCGTCATCGACACCGACCGCACCCGCGAACGCATCGTCGACGACGAGTACCGCCGCACGGTGATGTCATGGATCCCCACCGGCCGCATCGGCGAGCCGGAGGACTGCGTCGGCGCCGCGCTGCTGCTGTGCTCGGACGCCGGCTCCTACATCACCGGCCACAACATCTTCGTGGACGGCGGGATGTCGCTGCCATGACGCATTGCCACTGGGGTTGGGGGTTGGGGGTTGGGGGTTGGCCCGCAGTGCCAGCACCACGCTCACGGCCATCAGCTCCGGTCGCCCTCGCAATACGACCCCAACCACCAACCCCCAACCCCCAACCCCCAGGGGCAATGACCATGAGCATCGATACCTACAAGAAGGAAGTCGGCCTGATGAAGCTGGAGAAGCTCATCGCTGAGCGCGAAGGCGTCTCCGACAAGCCCTTCCCCATCCCGGTCGAGGAGCTGCTGGCGCGCTACGAACAGCTCTACACCGGCGCGATCAGCGACGTCATGCGCGAATTCTGCCTGCTCGACCAGGCGCTGCCGGGCTATCTGCAGCCGCTGCGGCCCGAGCGCACGGTCGCCGGCCTGGCTTTCACCGTGAAGAGCGCGCCGAACGTGAAGATCAGCGGCGAGATGGCCTACCGCACCCAGATGCTGGGCGAGCTGAAGGCCGGCCACTTCGTGTGCTGGGACACCAGCAACGACGAGAAGGCGACCCTGTGGGGTGGCGTGATGACTGCCACCGCGCACGGCATGAAGGTGAAAGGGGCGGTGATCGACGGCGGCATCCGCGACACCCACCAGATCCTGGAGAAGGACTTCCCCGTCTTCTACAAGTACCGCATCCCCAACGGCTCCCTCGGCCGCTGCCTGATCACCCATTACCAGATCCCGATCCGCATCGGCGACGTGACGATCAAGCCCGGCGACGTGATCATGGGCGACATCGACGGCGTGCTGTGCATCCCGCGCGACATCGCCTTCGACGTGCTGGTTCGCGCCGAGGAGATCAAGGCCAACGAAAAGAAGATCTTCGGCTGGGTCGCCCAGGGCGAGTCGGTGCAGGAGATCACCAAGAAGGGCGGCTACTTCTGATGCGCCGGGTTGGCATCCATCCGCGCGATCCCCGCCGCCTGGCGGTGGACGGGGCGACGTGGACGCCGATCGGCGTCAACGCCAGCTTCGTGCGCGCCTGGAGCGACGCCGACGAGGCCCTGTGCCGGCAGCTGGCGTGGATCGACCGCATCGCCGACCATGGCGGCAACTGCGTCCGGGTCTGGCTGTCGCAGCCGCTCTTCGACCCCGAACCCGGGCGCGCCGGCGCCTTCGATGCGGCGCGGGCCGAACGCATCCGCGCCCTGCTGGCGCGGGCGAGGCGGCGCGGGGTGCGCCTGAAGCTCTGCCTCGATCATGTCCGCACCGTGTGCGTGGCGGCGCAGGCTGAGGCCTTCCCCGGCGCGGCACGCTTCGACAAGCCGGTGTGGGCGCGCGAGGCCGGCGGGCCCGCCGACACCCTGGCCGAGTACCTCGACGGCGCCGATGGGCGCGCGCACTTCCTGCGCCGCCTGGAGTGGTTCGCCGGGCTGGCCGGCGACGACGGCGCGGTGTGGGCCTGGGAGCTGTGGAACGAGGGCAACTGCGTCTCGGGGGGCGACTGGCTGGCGTGGACGCGGGCGATGCTGCCCGAGGTCGCGCGGCGTGTGCCGCACCTGGCGATGCAGAGCCTGGGCAGCCTGTCGGATGCGTGCGCGCTGTCCGACTACGCCGCCTGCAGTCCGCTGCCCGGCAACGCGGTGGCGCAGGTGCACCGCTACCTCGACCCCGGCTCGGCGATGGAGGTGGTGCGCGGGCCGCTGGACCTCGCCTGCGCCGATGCGGTGGCGACGGTCGCCGGGCTCGCGCCGGACAGGCCGGTGCTGCTGTCGGAATGCGGCGCGGTCGAAGCCAACCACGCTGGGCCGTCGCGGCTCTACGCCCGCGACGCCGACGGCACCATCCTGCACGATGTCCTTTTCGCGCCCTACTTCGCCGGCGCCTGCGGCCCAGGGCACTGCTGGCACTGGGACCACCACTACATTGACCGCCACGGCCTGTGGTGGCATCTCGGCCGCTTCGCCGCCGCCATCGCCGGCTTCGATCCGGTGGCGGAGGGGGCCGAGGCGATGCGCCGCGATGCCCCCGGCCTGCGCGGCTGGACCCTGCGCGGTCGGCGCACCATGCTGGCATGGCTGCGCAGCTGCGCATCCGACTGGCGCAGCGAGCTGGAGCGCGGTGAGCCCGCCCCGGCGATCACCGGCGTGCGCTGGTCTCCGGGCCTACCCGCAGCAGCCCTGCTGCGCGCGTCGGCCAGCGCCTACGACCCGTGGAATGGCCGCTGGACGCCGATCGCGACCGAGGCGGACGGCATCGACCTGCCGGCCTTCCGGCGCTCGCTGGTCATCCGCATCGACCTCCCAGAGTGACGCCATCATGACCACTGTGATCAACGCCGGCATCGGCGGCAACACCACCACCGAGATGCTGGCGCGGCTGCAGCGCGACGTGCTGGCGCACCGCCCCGATCTGGTCGTCCTGATGGCCGGCACCAACGACTGCTGCAACAGCGCCAAGCTGGCCGATCCCGCCGTCGTGGCCGCCAACTACGTGGCTCTTGCCGACGCCATCCTGCCGCACGCCCGCCTGCTGCTGGCGACCCCGCCGGCGAATCACCAGCCCTATCTGGACACCCGCCATCCGCGCGAGGCCTACGCCGGCCTGCCGGCGGCGGAGCGCATGCG
>JAFLCQ010000380.1 GCA_017302815.1 Planctomycetota bacterium | reverse complement strand
CACCCGCAGCCGCATCCAGCCAGGCGCCAGCTCCGGCCAGCGCAGGTGGGGCTCCAGCTCGGGCCGGACGCGCAGATGCGCCCAGCGGAAGGCCCAGCGGCCGGTCGCGGGATCGGTACGGTAGTCCTGCGCCACCCCGGGCCGGCACAGCAGGACCTCGCCAGGGCCGCTGACGTGGTCGCCGCCGGGCAGGCGCAGGCGGCCGGCCCCGGCACGGGTGAGGAACAGCAGCCATGAGTCGCAGCCGTGCGGCCGGGCCATGCCGTAACCGACCCCCTGGTCGAAGTCATCGCACAGCACCGGCAGATCGCGCAGGACGTCGGCGGGGCGCATGCGGGCATGCTGCGGGCCCTGGCGCCGACCGCCAGCGCCACACGATACCACCGTGATCGAATCCCAGCGCCGCCTCCTCGCCGACCGCATCCGCAACGACGCCTACGCCGAGGCCATCCGCCGCGCGGTGCAGCCGAAGCGCACCCGCGTCGCCGACCTCGGCACCGGCAGCGGCTTCCTCGCCATCCTCTGCGAGCGCGCCGGCGCGCGCAGCGTGTGGGCCTGCGATCTCGATCCGGGAGTGATGAAGCTGGCGCGCCAGACCGCCAAGGACAACGCCGCCACCCGCATCCGCTTCGCCCATGGCCACAGCACGCAGCTCGCGCCGCCCGAGCCGGTCGATCTCCTGGTCTCCGAGGTCCTCGGCCACTTCGCCGGCGAGGAGCACATGGTCGAGAGCCTGGGCGACGCCCGCCGCTGGCTGGCCCCGGGTGGACGCATGATCCCGGCCCAGGTCGACCAGATCCTCTGCCCGGTGGTGTCGCCGCGGGTGCAGGCCGGCATCGATGTGTTCGCCGGGCACCAGGGCGTCGACCTCGGCGCGGCCCGCCGCATCGCCCTGAGCAACGGCTATGTCCGCACCCTCGACGCCGCCGATCTGCTGGAGGGCGGCCACTGCGCCCAGCGCATCGACCGCATGAGCTTCCCCGGTGACGAGCCCAGCCGCCGCACCGGCAAGGCCGCCTGGACCCTGCCCGCAGGCGCCATCCACGGCCTGTGCCTGTGGTGGGACGCCGTGCTGTGGGAGGGCGTCGGCCTGTCGACCAGCCCCTTGCAGCCGCCGACGCACTGGGAGCAGATCTACCTGCCGCTGCAGCAGCCGCTCCAGGCCCGCGCTGGAGACCGGCTTGAGGCGGAGCTGCGCTTCGACACCCGCTGGGACGCCGGCTGCGCGGTGCAGTGGTCGGGCCGCCTGCTGCGCGGCGGCAAGGCGGTGGCCAGCTTCGCTCAGGACAACCGGGTCGGGGTGATGGCGTAGGTTTCTTGCCGCCAAGGCGCCAAGGACGCTGAGGGACTGTCCTCCACATGCGAGTCGAGCTCGGCGAACTTGGCGCCTTGGCGGCCAACTCCCCCGCTGGCCCAGGCGAGGCACTAGCACGATATTGATCCAGCGAGCCGGCGCGCCGCCAAGCGGCCCTTGCCGCCCCAGGAGCTGACGCCCATGATCGGCCCCAACAGGAGCCGCCATGGACACCGCCACCTTCCGCAAGCGCCTCGAGGCCTTCACCGTCGAGACCCCCTCGTGGGGCCTCGCCAACTCCGGCACCCGCTTCGGCACCTTCCGCCAGCCGTGGGCCGCCAAGGAGCTGGACGAGAAGCTCGCCGACGCCGGCCAGGTGCAGAAGTACACCGGCATCTGCCCGCGCGTCGCCCTGCACATCCCGTGGGACAAGACCGGCGACTGGTCGAAGGTCCAGGCCATGGCCAAGGCCAACGGCGTCGCCATCGGCGCGATCAACCCGAACGTCTTCCAGGACGAGTGCTACCAGTTCGGCTCGATCACCAACAGCGACCCGGCGGTACGCCGCAAGGCCGTCGAGCACCACATCGAGTGCATCGAGATCGCCAAGGCGACCGGCAGCGACGCCATCAGCCTGTGGTACGCCGACGGCACCAACTACCCCGGCCAGGAGTCGATGCGCGCGCGCAAGGCCCGCATGCTGGAGAGCCTGCAGCAGGTCTACGCCAAGCTGCCCACGGGCATGCGCATGCTGGTCGAGTACAAGCCCTTCGAGCCGGCCTTCTACCACACCGACATCCAGGACTGGGGTTCGTCGCTGATGCTGTGCCAGAAGCTGGGCCCCCAGGCGCAGGTGCTGGTCGACACCGGCCACCACCTCCAGGGCACCAACATCGAGCACATCGTCGCCATCCTCCTCGACGAGGGCCGGCTGGGCGGCTTCCACTTCAACGACCGCAAGTACGCCGATGACGACCTGACCGTCGGCGCCATCAACCCCTACCAGCTCTTCCTCATCTTCGCCGAGCTGGTGGCGGCCGAGGAGGATCCCAGCGCGGTCGTCGCCAACTGCGCCAAGGCCTGCGCCTACATGTTCGACCAGTGCCCGAACCACAAGCCGACCATCGAGAGCGTGATCCAGTCGGCGGTGGTGGTGCAGGAGACCTGGGCCAAGGCCCTGCTCATCGACCGCGCCGAGCTGAAGAAGGCGCAGGACGCCCATGACCTGACCCAGTGCGAAGAGCTGCTGAAGGACGCCTTCAGCACCGACGTCCGCCCCCGCCTGGCCGAGTGGCGCCAGTCCAAGGGCCTGGACGCCAACCCGCTGGCCGCCTTCCGCCGCAGCGGCTACCTCAAGAAGGTCGCCGAGGAGCGCGCCAAGAAGCGCGGCGCCCAGGTCGCGACCGGCGCCTTCGGCTGAAATACCGTTGCTGAAATACCATTGCCCCTGGGGGTTGGGGGTTGGGGTCGTGGCTATGGGGCCGGCTTCAACGCCTGACGCAACGCATGCGTGTTCTACCCCAGAGGCAATGGAGCTGCCTTGCTCCCCAACCCCCAACCCCCAACCCCCGGGGCAATGGATCTCATATCCGCCGCAGGCTGCGGATGCGGCCGATCAGGCGCTCGACCGCGCTCGATGGTTCGCGGTTCGGCTGCATCAGGCGGATGACGCGGGCGACCGAGCACTCGGGGATGGGGCGCGCCGCCAGCTCGCCGTGCGGCAGGCAGCCGTCGGGGATCACGCCCAGGCCCAGGCCGCTGCGCACCATCGCCTTGATCACCTCGACGTTGGCCAGCTCCATGACCGGCTGGAAGCGCAGCCCGGCGCGGGCGAAGGCGTCGTCGAGCAGACGCCGCACGGTGAGCCCGCTGGCGAAGGTGATCACCGGCCGGGCGGCCAGCTCGGCTAGCGTGCTGGGGACCTCGGCCTCCGGCATGCCGTGCGGGTGCACCAGCACGAGGGGATTCTGGTACAGGCGCTCGCTGCGCAGCCCGGGATGCTCGGTGGTGCCGATGGCGACGTCCAGCTCGCCCAGCAGCAGCATCTCCATCAGCTGCGGGCTGCTCTGGCAGACCACCGTCACGCGCACCCGGGGATTGGCCTGGACGAAGGCCGGCAGGATCTCGGGCAGGACGTAGATGCCGATCGAGTCGATGCAGCCGAGACGGACCTCGCCGCCGACCTCGTCGCCGGCCGCGCGCACGCGCGCCGCCAGGATGCCCAGGTCCGCGAGGATCTGCCGGCCGCCCTGCGCCAGGGTCTCGCCGGCGGGAGTCAGGCGGGCGCCCTGGTTGGATCGCTCGATCAGCTTGGCGCCGACCGCCCGCTCGAGATCCTGGATGTGCCGCGACAGGGTCGGCTGGGTCAGCCCGCGCAGGCGGGCGGCGGCGCTGACCGATCCGGAGTCGGCGATCGCCACCAGGGCAGCGAGGGCATGGGGCGGCAGGTCGGGCTGGTTCTGCACGGCGGGCAGGGTAGCGGCCGCCGCCGGTAGGCGAGTGCCGGAGGCCCGCTAGCCTTCCGCATGCGCGACCTGCACGGCATGGGCATCCTCATCACCGGCGCTTCCTCGGGCATCGGCGAGGCCCTGGCCCGCGAACTGCACCGCCGCGGCGCGCGCCTC
>JAFLCQ010000038.1 GCA_017302815.1 Planctomycetota bacterium | reverse complement strand
GTAAATATTCAAAAGCCCAATCGAACTGAATTGGATGGCACAAGCGTTAATTTTGGCTTCCGTGAAGCCCATTTCGACAAAGACGGCAGTTTCTACCTCAACGGCGAAAAATTCAAGCTGATCGGCCTGAACCGCCACCAGACCTATCCCTATATTGGCGCAGCAGCACCTAAAAGGCTGCAAGAAAAAGATGCCGATATTGTCAAATATGAACTCGGCTGTAATATCGTCCGCACATCACATTATCCGCAGTCGCCCCATTTTTTGAATCGCTGCGATGAAATTGGCCTGCTGGTTTTCGAAGAAATTCCAGGCTGGCAGTTCATCGGCGACTGGCAGGCCGGCGTCCTCGACGTGACGGTCGAGGCGGTCGAGACGGTGGCTCCCGACGCCGCCATGCTGCGGCAGCGCGAGGCCCTGGCCAAGGCCGAGGCGGACGCCGAGATCGAACGCGCCAAGGCGGTGGAGGACGTCGCCCAGCGCGCCAAGGCCGAGCGCGCCGCCGCCCTGCGGCGCTACGGCACGGTCAACCCGGGATCCCCCGCCATCGTCCATGTCGGCCTGGTCGCCCCCGATATCATCGGCGTGACCATCGAGGCGCAGCGCGTCGTGCCGCCGGTCTTCGGACCCTATGAGCCCCAGCCCGGCGACGTGGTCAAGCCGGAGAAGATCGGCACCGACCGCGACTTCCCCATGGCCAAGCTGTGGCGCGGCGGCAAGGCGGTGGGCTGGCTGCAGGGCCGCAACCTCGACCACTTCGCCACCTTCGAGCGCGTCGAGGGCGATCCGCTGCTGACCTTCCTGGCAGAGGACGCCGCCAACTGGACGATCGCCTCGGCCGACGATCCCGCCTTCGCCACCCCCGCGCATCCGCTCGCCGTGCACCGCAAGAGCATGCCGATCGACTGGCTGATGGGCGACAACATCTTCCCCGCCCGCCATCGCATCTACCTCAAGCTGCCGCGTCCGCTGGCTGCTGGCCGCGCCTACACCATCGCGGCGGCGCAGGTCAACCTGCGCGAGCGCGAGCAGCGCCTGGTCGCCGACACCCGCACCCTGCGCAGCGAGGCGGTGCACGCCAACCAGATCGGCTACCGCCCCGGGGACGCCTGCAAGCAGGCCTTCCTGTCGCTGTGGCTGGGCTCGGGCGGCGCGCTGGCCTACCCCGAGGGGCTGGCCTTCCAGGTCATCGACGAAGCGAGCGGCCGCGATGCCTTCGCCGGCCGCGCCGTCCTGGCGCTGGCCGCCGACGCCACCGAGGGGCTGGGCGGCAAGCAGGTGCCCAACGCCAGCCGCACCCAGGTGTGGCGCCTCGACTTCTCGCCGCTGAGCGCTCCGGGGCGCTACCGCGTGCACGTCGACGGCATCGGCTGCAGCTATCCCTTCGAGATCGCCGCGTCGGTCTGGGAGAAGGCCTTCCTGGTGCAGATGCGCGGCCTCTACAACAACCGCTGCGGCGTCGACCTGGGGCCGCCCTACACCACCTTCCGCAAGCCGCGCGACTTCCACCCCGCCGACGGCGTGCGCGTCACCCGGTCGACCAACGACGTGCTGCTGACCGGCGACCACTCCTACAACGACTTCTCCAAGGGCGATACCGGCGAGGCGGTCCCCGATGCCTGGGGCGGCTATCACGACGCCGGCGACTGGAATCCGCGCCGCGTCTCGCACATGTACACCACCCTCGCCCAGCTCGAACTGGTCGAGATGTTCCCGGCCTGGGCCAATGGCCTGAAGCTGAACATCCCGCCGATGCAGGGCATCCCCGACATCATCACCGAGGCGCTGTTCGAGATCGACTGCTTCCGTCGCCTGCAGGGCGCCGACGGCGGCATCCCCTTCGGCATCGAGAGTGACGGCGACCCGCTGCCGGGCGAGATCAGCTGGCTGTCCGGGCAGCGGGTCTACGTCTCGGCGCCGAACATCCGCGACTCGTGGTTCTACGCCGCGGTCGCCGGCCGTGCCGCCAAGGTGCTGCGCCCGATCAACCCTGCGCTGGCCGACGTCTACCTGCAGAGCGCGCGCAAGGCCTTCGACTGGGCCGAGGCCGATTACGCCCGGCGCACGGGCGATGGCAGCCTGGCCAAGCTCAAGGAACTGTGGCGGGCGACCGACAACCGCAACCTTTCCGCTCTGGTGCTCTATGAGCTGACCGGGGACAAGGCCCTGCATGAGGTCTTCGTCGCGACGACGAGCCTGAAGAAGCCGGGCACGCCGCTGTACGCCTGGGGCACCGCCATCCAGGCTGACGCGGCGTTCCTCTATGCCCGCCTCGATGACGCCAAGGCCGATCCCGAATTGAAGCGCAACGCCATCGCCGGCATCCTGGCGCTGGCCAAGGCATCGGACGAGTACGCCGCCGGCAACGCCTTCAACCTCACCAACCGCGAGAAGTACCGCCCGCTCTTCTGCGGCTTCTTCAGCACCGCCGGCGGCACCGAGCAGGCGCGTGCGCACTACCTGACCGGCACGGCGGACCACCTGGCCGGCGTGGTGCGCTCGACCCAGTTCCAGACCGGCTGCAACCCGAACAACCTCGTCTACACCAGCGGCCTTGGCGCCAACCCGGTGCGCCGTCCGTTGCATGTCGACGCGCGCCAGACCGGCCAGGCGGTGCCCGAGGGTCTGACCGTGTTCGGCAACATCGACTACTGGCAGTGGAAGGGCGGCTTCTGGGACTGGCCGCTGAAGTTCATCAACCAGCCCGCGACCCTGTGGCCCGACGCCTACGCCTGGCCGCTGACCGAGGCCTACTTCGACATCAACACCTTCGTGTCGCAGAACGAGTTCGTCATCGACACCTGGGCGCCGAACGTGTTTGTGTGGGGCTACCTCGCGGCGCAGGAGGCGCGCTGATGCGGGCCGTCACCCTGCTGCTGGCCGTGGTCGCAGCCTGTCCGGCAGCGACGGTCGGCGACGCCCTGGTGCGACTGGAGAACGCCGCCGTCGCCGTCGAGGTGTCCCCGGCCCTGGCCGGGCGCATCGTCTCGCTCAAGCGCCAGGGCGGAGCGGAGATGCTGGCCTTCGTGCAGGAGCTGCGTCGGCGCGATCTGGCCACGCTGCCGCAGGCGGCCAGCGATGGCGCCTACCTGCACAGCGGCGGCAGCGTGGTGTGGCTGGGGCCGCAGCGCGCGTGGTGGTCGGGCCAGGATGGCAACCCGGCCCGGCGCGCCGCCCGCGCCACCTGGCCGCCGGACCCCTGGCTGGAGTACGCCGCGATGACGGTGGTCGAGCGCACCGCCGAGCACGTCGTCCTGCAGGGCCAGGCCAGCCAGGTCAGCGGCATCGCCCTGCGCACCCGCATCGCCATCGCCGGCGACGGCGCGGTGGTGCAGGCGATCGAGGCGGTGAACACCTCGCCACGCAGCGTGGCGTGGGACATCTGGCCCAACACCCGGGCGCGCCCGGACGCCCGCGTCTTCGCGCCCTTCGACGCGCAGACCCGCCTGCGCCTGGAGCACTCGACCTTCGATCCGGCGGTGGAGCGCCAGCTGCCCACCTCGGTCGAGGACGGCTACCTCTCCTTCGAGACCGCTCTGGCCCCGGCTGCGGCCGGGCGCCTGCACACCGGCAAGGCCTTCATCGTCCAGGCCCGGCCGCGCCTCTTCGCGGCCGTGGACGGCGAACTGCTGATCATGGCCGGGGCCGCTGTCGATCCCACGCAGGTGCACCCCGACCACGCCCCGGTGGAGGTGTTCCAGTGCGCCGGGGGCGATCCCATCCGGGCCCTGCTCGAACTCGAGTTCCATGCCCCGTACCGCACCCTGGAGCCGGGAGCGTCGATGCGCACCGCGGTGGCCTGGCGGGTGGTGCCGCTGGCGGTCGCGGATCCGTCCGCGGTACGCGGGCACGAGGCCGACGCGGCACGCCTGGGCGAGCTCGCCGACGCCGCCGCGCGCTGAGGGTCAGCCTGCCTGGCGGATGACGAAGTCGACCAGCCGGCGGTGCAGAGCGAAGGAGGGCAGCGGCCAGCAGTGGCCCATCTCCGGCTCCTCGATGTATTCGACGCGCAGGCCGCGAGCGCGCATGGCGGCGACCAGCTTGTCCGAATGCAGGTCCTTGCGCACCGCTTTGTCCTGCCCGCCGTGCAGGATCTGGTAGGGCACGTCGGGCAGGCGCGCCACCTGGTGCAGCGGCGAATTGGCCTCGAGGCGCTGCGTGAGGCCATCCTCGCGGCCGTAGGCATGCATCATGGTGCGCGGCAGGTCGGGCCGTTCGGTGGCGTGGAAGGGGAGGTCGCACACCGGGCAGTTGGCCTGGCAGGCGGTCACGCGGTGGCGCGAACCCATGGTCCAGGCCAGGGCGGCATGGCCGCCCATGCTGCCGCCGACCGCGATGAGCGGCAGCGCCGGATCCAGTCCGTGGACGCTGCGCACGCCTTCGACGACATCGTCGTAGAGGGAGCGGGTCGGGGCGTTCATCCAGCCCCAGGGATCCTGGAAGGCCTCGATGACGGCGATCCCGTGCCCGGCCCATTCGAGATCGGTGATCTCGGGAGCGTTGCGCATCGCCATCGCACCCAGACCGGGGAATCGCACCACCAGGGCGCGCACCGGGCTTGTGAGGTGGCGGATGCTGTTCCAGGACAGCTGGTCGAGGAGTTCGCGGCGCATGGCCGGCAGCGTATAAGCGGCAGGCGCCATGAAACGGCACGGGGCGCGGCAGACGCCGCGCCCCGTGCCTCATCGCCTGGGCGATGGATTCAGAAGTTGGCCTTGGGCACGCTCATGCCGAAGCCGTAGCCGCCGGTGTGCTGGCTGATCTTCAGCAGGAAGCGGTTCACCCCGGCCTGCAGGCGCACGGTGACCTTGTCGGCGTTCGGGCTGTAGCCGCGGCCCATCTCGTTGCTGTGCACGACCTGGCCATTCAGCCAGATGCGCACGCCGTCGTCCGAGCCGACGCCGATGACCACGTCGCGGGCGTGGACGGAGTGGATCTCGGTATAGCCGTAGGCCAGGCACCAGTCGGCATGGCCGATCTCGGCGGCGAGGTTGACCAGGCCGCGCTTGGCCGCCTTCACCTGCTTCCACGCCTTGCCGCCGACCGCCTTGCTGGTGTCGATGGCGGCGCCGGCCAGGGCGTCGACCGGGGCCGGGGTGTCGATGGTGGTGGCGCTGGGCTTGCCCGGGAAGGGGCCGATGACGTGCCAGTCCTGCACGAAGTCGCCGTCGTTCTGCGACTGCACCTTGTCCCAGCTGGCGCGCAGCACGCGGCTGTCGACCTTGGGGAAGCTCTTGCCGCTGGTGGGCACCAGGGTCTTCTGCTTCAGCTCGGGCAGCTCGTCGCCGTAGGCGGCGATCATCTCGTCGCACATCTCGACGATCTGGTCGGTGCGCAGGGTTGCCGCGCACAGCGGGTCGAACATGCAGGCCTGGTAGACGTGGTCGCGACGGCCCTCGATGGCGGCGCGGACGAACAGCTCGTGCTGGCTGATGTGCGGCTGCATGTAGGCGACCAGCTGCGGGGGCAGCTCGCCGACCTGGGCCTGGTGCAGGCCGGTGCGGTCGACCAGGGTGGGAGCCTCGACGATGGCGGTGCGCGGCAGGTTGCTGATGGTGCCGCCGTTGACCAGGTTGCCGTAGATGACGCTGGGCGTGCCGGTGACCATCGAGTGGATGATGGTCGAGCCGTACTCGTGGCTGCGGCAGGGGGCCTGCATCGCCTCGTCGCTGCGGCTGAACTTCTTCAGGCGGTCGAATTCGTCGACGATGCCGTCGCAGCGGCGCAGGTACTCGTCGATGGGGACGTCGAACTCCTCGATCGACTTCTTCCCGCGCGGGATGAACCACGGGTTGTACTCGGCGTTGTGCTCCGAGCTCTCGGTGATGAAGTGGCCGAGGCGCTTCATGATCTCGAAGCGCACCTTGTTGGTGGCATACTTCTTGGGGTCGTTCATCGCCTCGAAGATGCGCGGGTACAGGTCGACCCCGTCCTTCTCGATCTTGAGGTAGAACGCCATGTGGTTGATGCCGGCGCAGATGAAGGCGACCTTGTGCGGATCCTCGCCGATGTAGCCCATCAGCTGGTCGAAGGTGCCCTGCACGCTGTGGCACAGGCCGACCGCCTGGATGCCCGAGGTGCGGAACACGCTCTGCATGTTCATCGACATCGGGTTGGAGTAGTTCAGCAGCACGGCGCGCGGGCACAGGCGCTGCATGTCCTGCGCCATGCCCGACAGCATCGGGAAGGTGCGCAGGGCGCGGAACAGGCCGCCGGGGCCGGTGGTGTCGGCGATGGTGAAGTTGAGGTTGTACTTGCGCGGGATCTCGAAGTCGACCAGGGTCGAGTTGAAGCCGCCGATCTGCACCATGTTGATGACGAAGTCGGCGCCCTTCAGCGCCTGCTCGCGGCTCATGGTGGTCTCGATGGTCGGGTTGGCGCCCAGCGCCTTGGCCACCTTGCGGCAGAGGTTGCCGGCGACCTCCAGCCGTTCCGCGTCGATGTCCATGTAGGACAGCGTGCAGTCCTTGAACTCGGGCATGCCGAGGATGTCGCCGGTGAGGTTGCGGGAGAAGACGACGCTGCCAGCGCCGATCATCGCGATCTTGGTCACGGGTGGGCTCCTGTGACGCCCATCCTAGCCCGGCGGGTGGCCGGACCTCTGTGCGTTTGGTGACATCGGATGTGCAGGATGTGATCTTCCGATCCTATGGCACGAACCCGGCGAAAGCCGGTTTCGGGGCCGCGAAGGCGGCGAAATGCCGCATTCCTCCAGCTTCGAAGCGCAGGATCTCGACGCGCCCGGCGCCCTGGCAGGCCACTGCGATCCAGCTGCCATCCGGTGAGATCGCGAGATGCCGGGGCGTGGCTCCGACCTGCACCTGCCCATTGGCGACCGGGATGCCATCCGCGCCGATGCTGAAGCGGGCGAGGCTGTCATGCCCGCGGTTGCCCACCAGCAGCGTCCGCCCCGCGTCCGCGAGTACGAGGCCGCTGACGCTGTTGCGGCCCTGCCATGCCGGCGGCAGGCAGGACACCGTCGCGGCGATGGCCAGGCTGCCATCGCAGCCGAGGACCGCGGGGATCACGCCGCTCGCCAGCTCGGCGGTGATCCAGGCCTGGCGGCCGTCCGCCGCGAGGCAGATGTGGCGCGGACCGGAACCGGCGGGCACCGCGGTCGCGGACTGCTCCGCCAGCGCGCCGGTCCGCGGATCGCAGGCGAGGGTGACGACGCGGTCGGTACCCAGGCAGGGCACCAGGACGCGCCCGCCACCGATCGGCAGGACCATGTGCGCCTTCGCTCCGGCGGCGAGGATGCTGACCGGCTCGGCGATGCCGCCGTCGGCGTCGATCGGCAGGCAGGCGACCGCCCCATCCCCGTAGTTGGCGACCAGCAGCCAGCGCCCGTCCGGATGCAGCGCGGCGTGGCAGGGCCCCTTGCCGCCGGACGAGGCGGTGGAGACCGGGGTCAGCGTCCCGGTGGTACGGTCGATGCGGCAGGCGACGATCCGTCCCGGCCACGACTCGTCGCAGACATAGGCCATGCGTCCATCCGGAGCGATGGCGATCCACGACGGATTGCCGCCGATGCGGCTGCTGGCGAGCGGGCGCAAGCCGGAGTCATCCAGGGCGAAGCTGCGGACGTCCGGGTCGTAGCCGCCGACCAGGAGCATCCGCTCGGCGGCGGGCAGCGTGGCGGAGAGGAGCATGGTGGCGAGGAGCAGGCGCATGCCGGCATGCTGGGGCCCTGCGTTCCCGCGCGCCAGCATCAGCGCCGGTAGGCGGCGGTCTGCTCGGCCGAGTTCCAACGGCCGCTGACCGCCGAGACATGCCCGTCGAGGAAGCTCTGGGTGACCCGGCCGCGGTGGTGCACGATCGGGACGCTGGCCAGCGAGGGCAGCGCCGGGTCGTCGAAGGTGCCCACGTTGCCGCCCAGCGGCCATGGCCCGCCGGCCCAGGTGGTGATGGTGTCGTATTGGTTGGAGATCACATAGCGCACCTGGCCGGGACCATTGCGGATGATCGTCGCATCCGCGAACAGCACCTGGCCGGGACGGGTCTTGGCGAGCGGCACCAGCGGATTCGTCCAGATGCCGCTTCACACCGCTGCATCAGGTCGGTGATCCGCCCGCAAGGGATTCGAGCATGACAGGTTCCAGCTGTATGGCATCGGCGGCCAGGCTGTCGTGTAACTGCTGCGGATCCTTCGGCCCGACCACCGCCCAGCCGCCGGATGGATGCGACAGGATCCAGGCCAGGGCGAGGGCGTTGGGGGAGCAGCCACGCTGGGCGGCCATGGCGCGGACGCGGTGCCAGCGCGCGGCGTTCGCGGGACAGGCGTAGCGTCCGGCGGTCGGCAGCGGTTTGGCGAAGAAGCCGCCCGCCTGGCTGCTGTAGGGGATCTGCGCGACTCCGGACGCCTGGTGCCAGGCGAGGGTCGCGTCATCCATGCCCAGGGTGCCGCCGAAGGGCGTGTATCCCGGCGCATCGGCCGCCAGGCTCCAGGCGATCTGGCTGGCGATGAATCCGCCGGCTCCATGCGCGGCAGCCCAGGCGTTGGCGGCGGCGATGCGTGCCGTGCTCCAGTTCGACGCCCCGATCGCGCCGATCCTGCCGCTGCACAGCAGCGGTTGCAGCGCGTCGATGATCTCGCCTACCGGGATGGCGGGATCATCGCGGTGCAGCCAGTACAGGTCGATGCGTCCGCGCTGCAGCCGTTCCAGGCTCTCGCCGCAGTCCGCCGCCAGATCCTCGGGCCGCAGCCGGCTGCGCATCATGTCCGCCAGCGGCGGATGACCGCCCTTGCTGCCGACGACCAGTTCCATCCTTCGCGAACGCATCCACGCCCCGAGGGTGCGCTCCGAGGCTCCGGCCCCATCGGGCAGCCACGCCGCGTAGACGTGGGCGGTGTCGACGAAGTTGCCGCCGGCCGCGGCGAAGGCGTCGAGGATGGCGAAGGCGCGGTCCTGCGGGATCTGCGCCGTGCCGAAGGTGGCGGTGCCCAGGCAGATGCGCGACGCCTCGGGCAGGCCGGGCAGGACGGAGCGGGTCAGAGCCATGCGCCGGCTGTAGCGGCGGGCCGTCCGGCCGCCAGTGCAGGCCATGCGGCGTCAGCGGACGGAACGCATCCCCATGCGCCGCATCGGGTGATCACGCGCCGCCTCGGCCGGACGTTCTCCGGCCATGAGCTTCATCCCCATCCTCGCCATCCTCGTCCTGTGCGCCGCCCTGCCCGTCGTCGGCGCGGCCGAGCCGACCTATCCCGGCGTTCCCTTCGGCAGCCGGGCGCACGCGGTGCCCGGCACCATCGAGGCGGAAGCCTACGACCAGGCGCCAGCCGACGGGGAAGGCGTGACCTTCCACTACCGTGGCGGCGGCAAGGCGGGTCCGTTCCGCAGCGCCGGCGATGCCATCGGCATCGGCGTCATCGGCGAGGACCATGTCCACACCGACGGCACCAGGCTGCCGCTGGGCGGGCACTACCTGGGCTGGACCCAGGATGGGCAGTGGATGCGCTACACCATCGAGGTGGCCGAGGCCGGCGTCTACGCCATCGGCGGCCGCTTCGCCGCCGGCGGACGCGGATCGCGCATCATCGTGCGTGCCGGTGCCGGCGCCGAGGCCGCATTCGAGGTCCCGTCCTCGGAGGGCTTCCAGCCGCAGGTCGAGGTCTACCATGTCTGGCACCGCCTGGAGCGGGCGGCCGAGATCGCTCTGCCAGCCGGCCGCCAGGTCCTGACCGTGGTGCTGGAGCGCGCCGCCGGCCTGAACGTCGATCACATCACCGTGACGCGCGTCCGCTGAACGAGGCGGGGAGCCGTTCCCTTTCGCATCCGGCCTGCAACAGTATCCGGGCATGCGCCAATCCCGCCAGTCCATCGAGCGTGAGCTGCGCCGCAGGATCCTTGATGGCCGCTATCCGCCTGGATCGCGCCTGCCGCTGCGCCGCGAACTGCTGCGGGAGCTGGGTGCCAGTCCACTGACCCTGCAGCGCGCGATGGACCGCCTGGGAGAGCTGGGCTTCATAGAATCGCGCGGAACCCAGGGCACCTTCGTCGCCGCGAAGCTGCCCAATCGCGCCACCATCGGCCTGATCTTCCCGGGCGAGCCGGATCGCAATGGCTCGTGGAACCGGTTCTGGTCGTCGGTGCTGCGCGTGGCCGAGGCGTGGGATGAGGGTGGGGTCACCTTCCGCCCCTATTTCCTCTCCGACCAGCATGTCGATGTGCCGGATCATCGCCGCATCTGCGCCGATCTCGCCGACGGCGGCCTGATGGGCGTCGTCTCGGTCAGCAGCCCGCACTATCTCGAAGGGTCGCCGATCTACGACCAGGATCTGCCGCGGGTGATCATCGGCAGCGGCAAGGAGGATCAGGTGGCGCGCTGGCGCTCGTCGTGGATGGATCTCGCCGATGGCGGCATCCATCTCACCGCCATGCGCCGCCTGCGTGCCGCCGGACGGCAGCGCATCGCCTTCCTCAGCCATCCCAGCTTCGCGTCCTGCCCCTGGCTGGCGCAGCTGAAGGACATCGGCCTGGCGACCAGACCGGAATGGTGGATCGGCGTTCCGCCCGCGGCCGCGGCGACCGCCCAGCCGGTGGCGCGCCTGCTGTGCTCGGGGCCTGAACATCTGCGCCCGGACGCCCTGCTCATCACCGACGACAATCTGGTGCCCTACGGTACAGCTGGAGTGCTCGACGCAGGCCTGCACCCGCCGCGCGACATCTCGGTGGCGGCGCATGCGAACTTCCCCGCGCCCACCCACGCCGCCTTCCCCTGCCTGCGCTTCGGGGTGGATGTCGAGGTCCTGCTCCACGCCTGCCTGGAGGAGCTGCGGCGCATCGAAGCGGGCGGGAAGCCGCGGGTGCGCACAGTGCAGCGCGTGCTGCGCGAGGCCTGAGACCAGCCGGCCGGCGCGCCGGTGGCCGGTCGATGCGCTGACGGTACCTGCCAGGACGCCATCACGTCTGACGGGCTGCACCGGGGCGTTACATTCCTGTTCTGAAACGAGCAGCGCGCCCTGTTGAGATGCATGGGGTTATGGCGTAGGCTGGCGGCAAGATGGGTTTCCACCGCCAGGCCTGGATGATGCGGAAGGGATTCACCCTGATCGAATTGCTGGTGGTGCTGGCGATCATCGTCCTGCTCGCCTCGCTGCTGCTGCCGGCGATCAAGGTGGTGCAGGAGCAGGCCCTGCGTTCGACCTGCGCCAGCAATCTGCGCCAGTGCGGGATCGCCGCCCTGGCCTACGCCAGCGACTGGGACGGCATCTTTCCGCAGCAGAATGGCAACCCGAACTACTGGTCGCATCCCCAGGTGCTGGGCACCGACCATGGCATCGGCCTGATCTGGGCCCAGCTCGATCAGGCGAACTGGAAGGTGATGTTCTGCCCCAATGCGCTGAAGCAGTCGCACGGGCTGTGGCGGTCGCCCAATGCGATCAACCCCGCCAACATCCCTGACAACCTCAACAAGCTGCAACTGCTGGGCTACATCTACACGGCAGGTCTGGTCGATACGCAGGGCAACCACCATGATCCGCCATTCGGGTATCCGTACATCGCCCTCGGTTCAACCACGTCCGGCTTCAAGCCCAACAACAAGATGCTGGTCGGCCCCAACCGCGTCCTCTCCACCAGCGGTCGCGCGCCGGTGTCCAGCGGCGTGCTGATGGCGGACATGGTCGCACGCCCGACCGCCTCCAAGCCCTCCCTGGTCAACCATCGTCTCGGGGGACCGGTCGGCAGCGGTTGCGGCGCCAACGTCCTGCATGGCGACATACGCGTCGAATGGTACTCGTACCCGAATGACTTCCGGTCGGACCACAACTGCTTCTCGGTCGGCATGTGGCGGACGGAACTGGTCGCGCAGTGAAGCCGCCGCTGTCCGGGCGGATGCGCTGGCTGCTGGCGGCCTGCGCCGTCATCGCCGTGTCCGCGGCGTGTCTGCACCTGCGCGGTCCCGACCGGTCGGCCCTCGAACAGGTGCGGCGCCACATCGAGCCCGCCGTGGACGCGCAGCGGTCGCTGGGCGAAGTCTTCGACGGCCTGCCCGATCTGCATCCGTCCTGGATCCCCTCGTGGGGCGACGATGCGCGCTGCGCCGCCCTGGCTCTCAGCTACGCCGATGCGGCCGCCTGCGAGCGCGCCTGCCCCGGACTGCTCGGCCCGCTGCGGGCGGAGATCGGCAAGGATCGGCGCCTGGCTGGCATCGCGTATGACCAGTCCGTCACGGTGCGCATCGTCTTCCAGGTCGATGCGCAGCAGGATCCGCCGGTGGTGGCCATCCACAGCGTGACCACGGCCGTCGCCAGGCGGTCATGAAGCCGGATCAGGTCGGCGAGTACGAGCAGGGGATCGAAGCCGCCATCGCCGCGTGCGATGATGCTGCGCGCATGGCCGCATACCGCCTGCGCCACGATGGCGACCGCGCCCTCCTCGATGTCGGGCAGGTAGGCATCTGGCTGGCTGGCGCCGGCATGCGGCCGCCGCTCGACGTGCTGCGACGCCTGGCTGTCGGACGCTAGCCTACAGCTGCAATCGCGATGCGCGCGCCCGCAGCAGGACGCGCAGCGGATGCAGCTCGGCGTCGTGGTCGATCGGCATCGGCGCACCGCCCACGTGCGCCAGGACCAGATCCAGCCAGCCCGGCCCGGCCGGGCCGGGATCGATACTGCCATGGTCGCGGTGGTGGTCGACATGGCGCGTGCGCAGGCCGCCGTCGGCCAGCTCAATCAGGCCGCCATCGCCGAAGATGCGCAGGCACTCGTTGCCCCAACTGCCGAAGGCGCGCGGATTGGCGTAGTTCAGCACCACGCTCACCGGCACGCCGCCAGCGCCGGCGCAGGTCAGCGAGCAGGCGGCGAGGCGGCCGCCATCGTGCGCTCCTTCGACCGCGGCCACCACCCGGTCGATGCGCACACCGGAGACCTGCTCGACCCAGCGCAGGGCATGGACGCCGACCTGCAGCAGCAGGCCGCCGTCGACGTCCTCGTCGGCCGGCCGCTGGTCGTGCATGGGGTAGGATTTCTGCGCGAAGACCTGCACCACCCGGCCGATGGCGCCGCTGCGCACCAGCCGGGCTATGGCGGG
Source organism: Planctomycetota bacterium (assembly GCA_017302815.1). Classification (GTDB taxonomy): domain Bacteria; phylum Planctomycetota; class UBA11346; order UBA11346; family UBA11346; genus UBA11346. The sequence goes on along the minus strand of JAFLCQ010000038.1, from coordinate 4,456 downwards.
GAAGGGGGCCTCGAAGACCGACCCCGCCATCTCATGGAAGACCAGGCCGCGTCGGTCCGCCTCGGCCAGGATGGCGTCGAGATCCTGTTCGGACATGGCGCAGGGCTTCTCCGCCAGGACGTGGCGCCCGGCGCGCAGGCAGCGCAGGGCGTCCTGCGCCTGGTCGCGGCGGCGCGGCGAGCACAGGCTGACCAGCTCCACCGCCGGATCGGCCAGCAGGGCGTCGAGATCGCCATGCACGCGCGCTTGCGGCCATGCCTGCGGCACCGGCATGGCGGCGCAGGCGACCACTGCGGCGGCAGGCGATCCGGCCGGCAGGCCTCCCAGCTGATGGCCGTTGGCTCCGTACAGGCCGATGCCGATGCGGCGGCTCACCGACGCACCAGCGCGGTGAAGCCAGTGCGTTCGGCTTCGGCCATGGCGGCGATAACCCGCAGTCCTTCGACGATCTCCTCGGGACGGGTGGCAGGACCGGCGCTTGGCAGGCGGTGGCAGGCGCGGTGGAAGTCCTCCCAGTCGTAGGAGCCGCTGGCGGTCGCCATGGCGGCGCGCGCGACGATGGTCCGCTTCCCGTCGCGTGGCATCACCAGCGATAGCTCGGCGCCGGCCTCGCCGCGCTCGGCGCCCCAGTTGCGGTAGATCGTGCCGCGTTCGCAGTTCAGGCACAGGCTGTTGCGGTAGTGGTCGCCATCGCCGATGCAGAACGATGCGAAGACGCCACCTACCGCCCCGTTGGCGAAACGCAGGCTCAGCTGCGCATTGTCCGCGGTGGGCCGGCCGGTGAACATCCTCGACGAGACGACCTGCACCGCATCGACGGCTCCGCACAGGCGCAGCAGGTCGTTGATCAGGTAGATGCCCAGGCGGTAGACCGGCGGCACCGGGCATGTGGCCGGGTCATCGTACCAGGTGCCGTCGGCCTGCTCGCGATAGGAGGCCCAGACCTCGCCGCGGCAGGCGATGACGCGTCCGAGATCGAACTCCGCCATCCAGCGCTCGCATTGCGCCACATCCGCTGTCGGGCGCGGCCCGGGCGAATTCAGATGCACCACCCTGCCGAGTGCCGCCGCCTCGCGCAGCACCGCCAGTCCGGCCTCGGCGTCCGCCTCGAAGGGCTTGGTGGTCATGACGTCCTTGCCCGCGGCGATGGCGCGGCGGATCAGGGCGGCACGCCCCACCGGTCCGGTGAACAGGCCGATGGCGCGCACCTGCGGATCGGCCAGAACGGCATCGACATCAGCGGTGCCGCGTATGCCATGCCCGCTGGTCATCGCCGCCAGGCGGACCGGATCGGCATCGCATGCCAGCACCGGCTCGGCGAAGCGGCGGTTGGCTCCGGCCAGCAGATCGCGGAGGATATGGCGGCCGAAGTTCAGGCCGACGATGGCGATGGGTATCGGGGCGCGATCCATGGCGGTCACAGGCGGTCCGGGTGGGTGAAGCTCTTGCGTCCGACGACGAGGTTCGGGGTGCTGGGCGACAGGTTGCCGAGGTTGTCGATCCGGAACCAGACCAGGTTGCTGGGGATCAGCGTCCAGCCGCCGATGGTTCCGCCATTCATGATCAGCCCCGGTTCCGTGGGGTCGATGTCCCCGAGGTTGCGCTGCCAGCGCACGGACCCATCGAGGAAGGCCGTATTGCCGCCGGCTGGGACGCCGCTCGTGGCACCGGTCTGGACCTTCTTGTGATTGCACCCCGTGATGAAGGACCCTTGCATGCCGCCGGTATCGTAGCGGAGGCAGTTGTCGCCCCACAGCGGCAGCTGGTCCCCTGGCTGGTCGACGACCCGCATGTACGCCTGCAAGCGGTTGAGCTGATACGGATGATCGTAGGGGGTCCCGGCGCGATAGCCGTAGTTCCTGCCGCTGGGAGTGGTGATGACGGAAGGGCAGCGCATGAAGCGGAAGAATTTCGCGCTGTTCGCCTGCGTCTCCTCCATCAGGTATTCCTCAACGCCCTTCTGCGCCGGCGAATACCACTGTCCGGCGAAGGCTTCATTGTACGGACCGGCAGCCATGCCGCGTCCCTGGTTGTCGGTCGCGAAGGCGAGGGTGGCTGCGCCCAGGCTGCGGAGGTTCGATGCGCATACGGCGCGACGGGCCTGCTCGCGGACGATGCTGATCGATGGCAGCAGCAGCGAGGACAGGGCGGCGATGATCACCATGACGACCAGGAGTTCGATGAGCGAGAAGGCATAGGTGCGACGCATGGCGTACTCCTCAGCGGATGTCGATATCGTCGGCGTGGTCGCGGGCGAAGGCGAGCCTGGCGGCACGGACGCGATCGGGTTGCCCGAAGGCGGCGCGCGCGGCCGCCTCGGTGTCGCGGGCGATGGGTCTGGGCAGGTCGCGTCCGTCCCGGCGTGCGGCGATCCATGCCTGGACGGCTGCGCGCTCCCGCTCGAAGCTGACGGCGAGGCTCCGCACGGACTGGGCCGCCTGCGCCAGGCCCAGCGCGTCATAGGCGTCGGCGATCTCCGGCACGGTCGGGCCGCTGCATTCAGCGATGTCCATTTCCGCCATCTGCGCCCACGATCCCGTCCGTTGCACCTCCTCAGCCCAGAGGGTGGCGAACAGCGCCTGGCCGGCCGGGGTCAGGCTCTTCCATGCGGCGAGTTCGACGTCGGTCAGGGCGCGCAGGTGGTCGAGCAGCCTGGCATCGGCGATGGCGTCGGGTTGCAGCGCGGCGAGAGCGGCGGCATCCAGGGTGTCGGGCTTCCAGCCCTCCTCTGCACCGCCGAGATGGACCAGGATTGCCAGCCCCGCCAGGAGCGTGGCCAGTCCGCTGAGCAGGATGGTGCGCGTCTGCATGCGATGGGCTCTGCCGCCAGTCTCACGCATGGGGCTTGGGCCCGCCAGTTCATGATGCAGATGGCTCATTCCGGAAATGAATCATCGCCATGGATCCGAAATGACCCATCCCCGGCCTGCGCCGGACGATACCCTGTCCACATGCGTCAATCCCGCGAAGAGCTGGCAGACGAACTGCGCCGACGCATCCGTGAGGGCCGCTATGCCGCGGGAGCGCGCATGCCTTCGCATCGTGAACTGCAACGCGAGCTCGGCGCCAGCTCGGTGACCCTGCAGCGCGCCTTCGACCGCCTGGTCGAACAGGGCTATGTCGAGCCGCGCGGCGTCCAGGGGACCTTCGTCGCCGCCCTGCTGCCGCATGATTCGCTGGTCGCCATCGTCTTCCCCGACGAACCGGGCCGCGGCGGCTGGAACCGCTACTGGACCACCGCCAAGCGCGTCGCCGAGGAGTGGCGCGACGGTTCCGCCCGCTTCCGCATCTACTGCATCACCGGCCAGCGTCCCGACGCCGCCGCCCACCGCCGCCTGTGCGAGGATGCCGAGCGCGGTGTGATCGCCGGGATGCTCTTCGTCCATCCGCCATTCTTCCTCGCCGGTTCGCCGGTGTTCTCCAGCCGCCTGCCCCGGGTATGCATCGCCGGCTCGGAATCGGACATGTCCGCGTACGCCTGCTCGCTGGTGTCGATGGTCGATGGCGATGTGCCGGAGCGCATCGTCGCCAAGTTCAAGGATTCGGGCCGCCGCCGACTGGCGGTGCTCTGCGGCTTCGGCGCGGTCGAGGCGCTGCGCCGGCGCTGGCTGCCCCTGCTGCGGCAAGCCGGGATCGAAACCCGCGATGACTGGTGGCTGCCGCTGCCGGTCGATCCGTCCGGGGCAGTCTGCGCCCGCGGCGTGGCTCGTCTGCTGTGCTCGGGTGGAGATCGGCAGCGCCCCGACTGCATGCTCATCGCCGACGACAATCTGGTGCCGCATGCGACTGCCGGGATCCGCGATGCCGAGCTCGGGGATCCGGGTGCGATCGCGATTGCCGCGCACGCCAACTACCCTGGCCCTACCATCTCCGTGTTGCCGTGCCTCCGCTACGGACCGGACATGACCGCGCAGCTGAGAACCGCAGTGAACGAGCTGGGCGCGCTCGCGGCGGGCGGGAGTCCACGCAATATCAAGGTCAGTTACGAGTTACGGGATGTCTGAGGCGACGTGACGCTTCATTCGTCGGCTGTATCGAGGTGCCGCTGGTGCTGCCGCAGCCCAGGTGTCGCGGCTAGGATGCTGGCGATGAACACCGCAACCGCCGACCGCCGCCTCGCCGCAGCCCGCGCAGCCCTGGCCGAGGAACGCTTCGAGACAGCCCGCCGACTTGCCATGGCGTGCGACGATGATGGCGCCGCCCTGGTCCTGCACGACGCGCTCGCCCGCCTCGGCGATCTGCGTGCGGCGATGGCGGCCCTCGATCGCGCCGGTGACGGCTTCGAGAGCGCCATCCGGCGCCTCGACGACCTGCATCGCGCTTCGGCCTATCACGGCTTCTACCGCGGATCGCCCGAGGCTGCGCGCGGTCTGAGCTATGCGGAGTTCCTCGCCGGCCGCCATGCCGAGCGCGCCTGCGCCGCGCGCCACGTGCTGGAGGCGATCACCGACGCCGG
>JAFLCQ010000379.1 GCA_017302815.1 Planctomycetota bacterium | reverse complement strand
CCGCGCCTTCGCCCGCGCCTTCGAGGCGCGCTACGGCGTCAACCCGTCGCGGGCAGGCGGGAGCGGATCCGCGCGCTGACCTCGTCCGCGGTTCCGTCGGCGTCGATTGGCGACAGGTCGCCGCTGGCGGCGAGCGCCTCGTAGCCGGCAAGCACGCGCGCGCGGTAGTCGTCGCCGCGGCTCTCGATGCGGTCGGCGGCGCCGCGCGCTCCACGCCGCGCCGAGGCCACCGCGTCGGGAATGCGCAGCAGCAGGGCGAGGTCCGGCCGCACTGGCCCCACCGCGAGGTCGATCGCCGCCCGCACCCGCAGCGGATCCAGGCCCAGACCATAGGCCTGGTAGGCGATGGTCGAATGCCAGAAGCGGTCGAGGACGATCCAGCGCCCGGCGGCCAGGGCCGGGGCGATCACCTCGCGGCACAGCTGCGCCCGCGCCATCTGGTAGCCGAACAGCTCGGCCTCGGCGCAGGCCTGGGTGGCGGGATCCAGCAGGATGCCGCGCACCGCCTCGCCCAGCTTCGTCCCGCCCGGCTCGCGCAGGCGCAGGACGTCGCGACCCGCCGCCTGCAGATGCGCGGTCAGCAGCCCGGCCTGCGTGCTCTTGCCGCAGCCGTCGGGGCCTTCGAGGACGATCAGGGGCATGTCAGCCGACCTTCAGCGGCACCAGGCCGGCGGCAAGCAGGGCGGCGATGAGGACGCCGGCCGCCAGGCGGTACCAGGCGAAGGGGCGGAAGGTGTTGGCGGCGACATAGCGCAGCAGCCAGTGCACCACGCCGAGGGCGACGACGAATGAGACGATGAAGCCGACCGCGATGGCGGCGGCGAACTCGCCATGGACGTGCTCGTGGTGCTTGGCCAGCTTCAGCACGGACGCCCCGAGCATGATCGGGATGGCGAGGAAGAAGCTGAACTCGGTGGCCGCCTTGCGCTCGACCCCGATGCACATCGCGCCCATGATCGAGGCGCCGCTGCGCGAGACGCCGGGGATCATGGCCAGCACCTGCATGAAGCCGATCAGCACGCAGGTGCGCGGCGGCAGGGTGGCGACGTCGGCGTGGCGCGGAGCCGGACGCCAGCGCTCGATGGCGAGGATCGCCAGGCCGCCGAGGGCCATCGTGGCGGCGATGATGCCCAGCTCATAGGCGCCGAAGACGGTCTCCTCGAGCCATTTGTTGAGCAGCAGGCCCAGCACCGCCGGCGGCAGCGCAGCCAGCACCAGGCCGCCGAGGAAGCGCAGGCTGGCGGGATCGCGGCGCAGGCAGCCCAGTCCAAGGTCGAGCAGGCGGCGCCAGAAGTAGGCCACGACCGCGAGGATGGCGCCCAGCTGGATCACCACCGCGAAGGTCTCGCCCTGGTCCTTGAAGCCGGTGGCCAGCTCGGCCAGGCGGATGTGCGCGGTCGAGGAGATGGGCAGGAACTCGGTGATGCCCTCGACCACGCCGATGATGGCGGCCGAAATCAGGCTGGCTGGATCCATGGCGCGCGCATGGTGCCGCGCGCGGACGATTTGCCACCATGCGGATCGCACCCGGGCTGACGCGGACTCCCGCCATGCTAGGGTCCGCGCCATGCCGCAGCCCACCAGCTTCATGTCCGTGGTCCGGCCGCAGCTCGCCGCCTGCAAATGGCCGATCATCGCCGCCCTGGTCCTGACCAGCATCAGCGGCGCTGCGATCTCGGTGCAGAACGTCTTCCCCAAGTGGCTGTTCAGCGAAGTGCTGGAGCCCAAGGACATGCAGACCGCCGAGCGCTGGCGCATGCTCCTGCTGCTGGTTGCCGGCTACCTGGTGGTCTCCTTCTTCCTGCGCATGGCGCTGTGGCACATCGGCTACCGCATCTTCACCCGCGCCCGTGAACGCATCGTCTTCCACGTCCGGGCCGCGTTCTTCGCGCACGTCAACCACCTCTGCCTGCGCTTCCACGGCCAGCATCCCTCCGGCGAGCTGTTCAGCTACCTCTTCGGCTCGCCGCTCGCCAGCGTGGTCGCCTTCCTGCAGCACGCGACGATGATGCTGCCGCACACCGCCGTCGCCCTCATCGCCACCCTGGCGATGTTCTGGGGCTGGGACTGGGCGGTGGCCACCACCCTGCTCTGCACCTCGCTCCTCTCGGTCGGGATGATGAACCTGTCGCGCAAGCGCATGCAGGCCATCGCCAGCGAGTTCCAGAAGACCGAAGGCGACGTCAGCGGCCAGGTCGCCGACCTCCTGCGCGGCACCCGGGCGGTGAAGCTGTACGCGATGGAGCGCTCGATCGCCGACGACTTCGCGGTGCAGGCGCGGCTGATCGCCGAGAAGACGGTCGAGCGCGACGTGCGCAGCCACATGGAATGGATGAAGCAGGAGGGCCTGGGCTACATCGCCTTCAGCGCCCTGGTCGCCGTGTGCGCCTGGCGCTACCTCGACGGCCACATCGACCTGGGCACGGTCGCCGCCTGCTTCACCAGCTACGCCGCTCTGCAGTGGCCGCTGCAGACCCTGTTCCAGGCCATGACCATGTACGGCACCGCCACCGCGTCGGCGCAGCGCATCGACGCGGTGATGCGCACCGCCAGTACCACCCCGGATCCGGTCGGCGCCGAGAGCCCGGTGCCGGCGCGCGGCGACTTCCGCCTGCATGGCGTCACCTTCGCCTACGATAGCGAGCCGATCCTGCGCGACGTCGCGCTGCACATCCCCTACGGCCAGAAGCTGGCCATCGTCGGCCCGTCCGGCGCCGGCAAGAGCACCCTGGTGCAGCTGCTGCTGCGCCTCTACGACCCGCAGCAGGGTACGGTCGAGATCGACGGCACCGATCTGCGCCGCGTCAGCGGCAGCGAGCTGCGCCGGCGCTTCGGCGTGGTGCCGCAGGACCCCTTCATCTTCCGCACCACCCTGCGCGACAATCTGCGCGTCGCCCGTCCCGACGCCTCGGACGCCGACCTGCGCCGCGCCTGCGAGCAGGCCAACGCCTGGGAGTTCATCAGCGCCCTGCCCGAGGGTCTGTCGACCCGCGTCGGCGAAGGCGGATCGACCCTGTCGGGTGGGCAGCGTCAGCGCCTGGCCATCGCCCGCGTGCTGCTGGCCGATCCGCCATTCCTGGTCTTCGACGAGGCGACCAGCGCGCTGGACACCCTGTCCGAACAGCTCATCCAGCAGGCGATCGAGCGGAACCTCGGCGGCCGCACCGCCATCTTCATCGCCCACCGCCTGGCGACGGTGAAGCACTGCGACCGCATCCTGGTGGTGCGCGGCGGCCGCATCGAGCAGGACGGCGCCTACGACCGCCTGGTGGCCGAGCCCGGCCTGTTCAGGGAGATGGTGCAGGGCCAGGACCTGCGCAGCTGAGCGATACCATACCGGAGACACGCATGACCGCCCCCGCCCTGACCGGATCCCCCTGCACCGTCCACGACGCCGACGGCGCCGTCGTCGCCGCCGCGCCCTCGGCGTGGCTGGAGGCCCCCGCTATCGCGGTGGGGCGTGCGATCACCTCGCTGCGCGCCGATGACTGGTCGCCGCGCTACCTGGTGGTCGACCTGCGCCTGCGCGCGCAGGCCTGCGGCATGCTGCGACTACGCGTGTTCGGTCGCGCCGGCGGCGACCCGTTCATGATCCTGCTCGGGCTGATCCCTGGACTGCGCACACGCCTGTCGCTGGATCTCGACATCCTCGATGGCCAGAGCGTGTTCCTGCGCCGCCATCCCGGACTGCTCAAGGGCGTGGCCTTCGGCCGCCGCCTGCGGCGCGACGAGATCGACCGCATCGAGCTGGCCCTGGATGACGCCGGCGAGACGCAGGAGCTGGCGATGGGCGTGCCGCACCTGTCGGCGGTGGATGCGCCGTGGGTCGATGCGCGCGCGCCGCAGGCGGCGGC
>JAFLCQ010000378.1 GCA_017302815.1 Planctomycetota bacterium | reverse complement strand
CTCGGCGCCACGCGCGCCCGAGGCCATGCCGGCCGGCGACGCCCTGCGCGGCACCCGCATCGGCTACGTCCCCGAGCACGCCGAGGGCCTGCAGCCGGCGGTCCGCGCCGCTCTGGATGAGACCAAGGCCCGCCTGCAGGCGGCCGGCGCCACCCTGGTGCCGGTGCGCCTGCCGCACGAGCGCTTCGCGGTCGCGGTCTACTACGTCATCGGCACCGGCGAGGCGTCCTCGAACCTGTCGCGCATGGACGGCATCCGCTTCGGCCACCGCGCCACCGACGCCGCCGAGCTGCGCGCGATCTACGGCCGCTCGCGCGCCGAGGGCTTCGGCGCCGAGGCCAAGCGCCGCATCATGCTGGGCACCTACGTCCTCAGCACCGGCTACTACGACGCCTACTACAAGAAGGCGCAGCAGGTGCGCCGGCTGATCTGCCGCGACTACGAGCAGGCCTTCGCCGCGTGCGACGCCATCCTCGGCCCCGCCAGCCCGACCACCGCCTTCAAGCTGGGCGAGAAGCTGTCCGACCCGCTGCAGATGTACCTCAGCGACATCTTCACCATCGCCACCAACCTCGCCGGCGTCCCCGGTGTCAGCGTGCCGGTGGCGAAGGACGAGGCCGGCCTGCCCATCGGCATGCAGCTGCAGGGGCCGATGTTCAGCGACGCGCGCCTGATGGCGATCGCGGCCGCGGTGCAGCGGGGCTGACATGGTCCGACGCATGCTGTGCCTGCTGGCGCTGACCGCCGCCCTCGGTGCCGTCGAGTTCGTCTTCCCCAACCCGGTCGAGCTGCGACGCAGCGGCGGCTGCATCCTGCTGGTCAACGCCCGCGACAAGCAGGAGATGCTGATCGTCCCCGAGAACATCGTCGCGGTGATCCCCGCCGCCCGCAATGACAACAACGACTTCACCCAGATCGTGATGTCCGGCGACGGCACCATCATCCGCCTGCAGCAGCGCAGCAACCCCGGCGAGCAGGTCGTCGCCACCCTCGCCGCGCTCGGCTTCGCGTTCGTCGAGACGGTCAGCGACCGCGACCTGCGCGAGCAGGAGCGCTACCTCATCAACATCCGGCGCGTCACCCTGGTCGAGCGCAAGCGCACCGAGTCCGAGCGTTCGGACACCGTCATCTACTACCTCGGCGGCACCGGCCAGACGGCATCATTCACGATCAACCAGAGCGGCGAGGCCTACGAGCTGCTGCGCCAGGCGGTGGCGCAGGCCAAGCGCTGATCAGCGCACGCCTAGGCGCTCCAGCACCGGCGCCAGCTCGCGCGCCCAGATGGCGTAGCCGGGTGCAGCCAGGTGCAGGCGGTCGGCGGCGAAGCAGTTCGCCTTCGGCCTGCCGTCCGCCTCCGCCAGCGGGGCGTACAGGTCCAGCACGGCGAGATGCTCCTGCCCCTTGCCCAGGGCGAGGATGTGGGCATTGAGATCGGCCTGCGCACCCGGTCTGGTCGGAGCCTTGGGGTTGTCGCGCGGCGCGGTGGTGCACAGCACGATGGGCATGGTCGCATCCGCAGCCCGCGCCTTGGCGATGATCGCCTGGATGTTGGCGATGATGTCGGCCGGAGCAGCGTGGGCGCTGAGGTCGTTGGAGCCGATGCACAGGACCATCGCGCGCGGCTTGAGGTCGAGGACGTCCTCCTGCAGGCGGAACAGCACACCACGGCTGCCGTCGCCACCGATGCCGCGGTTGGCGACCGCCAGGCCCGGGAAGCTGCTGCCGAGATCCTTCCAGTTGCCGGTCAGCGAGTCGCCGACGAAGACCACCTTGCCGGCATCTTTGCTGCGCTGGGTCCAGAACCAGGCGCGGTTGTCCTTCATCCACGGATGCACGCGGATCGGGCCGACCCCCGGCCAGGCCTTCTCGTCCGTGGGATCGGGGAAGGGCGTCGGTGCATCCTGGGCGGCCAGCGTGGCGATGACGACGAACAACAGCAGGAGGCGGGTTGTCATATTTCTGAAACGTTCTGAAATTCTTTCGTGACACTACATGGCCGCAACGGCTGTTCCTGCAAGTCGTTGCATGACACCGATGCACGCACCCATGAAGCCCACGATGGCCGGCATGCCAGCATAGAGAACCAGCAGCGAGACCAGGATCTTGATCGCGAAGCTCATGAACAGGATGTTGATCTGCGGTACCGCCTTGCTGAGCACGCCTTCGGCGACCGTCACCAGCATGATCACGGCCAGGACCGGGAAGCTGACCATGCAGGCGATCTGCATGCACTGACCGGTCGCCTCGGCCGCCATGTGCAGCAGGCGCGGCTCCATCGTCCAGGATCCCACCGGTACGGCGCCGAAGCTGGCTGCGACGCTGGCGATGAGGAAGTGGTGCGCATCGGCGGCGAAGAACACCAGCACCATGCCGACCAGCAGCATGTCACCGATCGGCCCTTCGCCGATGCCGGAGTCGGGATCGAAGCTCTCGGCGGCGGTGAAGCCGGCGTAGCGGTTGATCAGCTCGCCGCCGGCTCGCACGCCTTCGAAGACGCAGGTGCAGGCGAAGCCGATGGTCGCTCCTACCGCGATCTCCTGCGCCAGCAGCAGGATGAAGCGCCCATCCGCGGGGATCTCGGCCGGCAGCAGCGGCCGCACCACCGGCAGCAGCAGCACCGAGATGGCCAGGGTCATGAGCGACTTCACGCGCATCGGCACCAGCGCTCCGCCCAGCAGCGGGGCGGTGAAGAAGAGGGCGCCGATCCGCGCCATGACCAGGCTCAGCGGTGCGGCGTACTGGCCGAGGGATGCGAGCTGGGCCAGATCCACGGGTGCCTACAGGGCGCCGAAGCGCGGCAGGCTGCCGAAGAGCTCGGCGGTGTAGGCGACGAGGTAGCGCAGCATCCAGCCGCCCATCAGCGCCAGCACCAGGGCCAGGGCGATGATCTTGGGCACGAAGGTCAGCGTCTGCTCCTGGATCGAGGTCACCGCCTGCAGCAGGCCGATGACCAGGCCGACCACCAGGGCGACAAGCAGAACCGGCGCAGACAGCAGCAGGCTGACCCAGAGCATCTGCCGCAGCAGGTCGATGATGGTGTCATTCAGCATTGTGCACCAGGGGCTTCGCCCCTACGGCCCTGCGGGGCTACCCACGGGCTTTGGCGCGCCGATTCTCTGCCGCCACCGCTTGGCGCCCGCCCGATCGCGGTGCGACGGGGCCTCGTTACGCTACGCATAGGATGCCGCCAGTCCCTGCACCACCAGGGTCCAGCCGTCGACCAGGACGAAGAGGAGGATCTTGAAGGGCAACGAGATGGTGACCGGCGGCAGCATCATCATGCCCAGGCTCATCAGGATCGCCGAGATCACGAGGTCGATGACCAGGAAGGGCAGGAAGATGATGAAGCCCATCTGGAAGGCGGTCTTCAGCTCGCTGGTCATGAAGGCCGGCACCAGGGTGAGGAAGCTGACATCGGCCGCGGTCTTCGGCCGCTCCTCCTTGGCGAGGTGGATGAAGAGCGCGAGATCGTTCTTGCGCGTGTGCTTCAGCATGAAGTCCTTCACCGCGTCCTTGGCCTTCATCAGGGCCTGCTCCTGGGTGATCTCCTGCTTCTGCATCGGCGTCCAGGCCTCGCGCTCGATGCGCTTGATGGTCGGGGCCATGATGAACAGCGAGAGGAACAGCGCGAGGCCGACCATCACCTGGTTGGGCGGCAGGGTCTGGGTGCCCAGAGCGCGGCGGACGAAGCCGAGGACGATGATGACGCGCGTGAAGCAGGTCATCATCATCAGGAAGGCCGGCGCGACCGCGAGGACGGTGATGACCAGCAGCAGGCTGACGGCGTTGGAGAAGCCGCCCGATCCGGCGCCGGCGTCGAGCGTCAGGCGCAGCTGGCCGGGCGAGGGCACCACCGCATTGACCGGGCCGGGCTGGTCGACGAGGACGGGGGCGGCCGGGGCGGCGCCTTCGACCGGACCGACCGCGCCAGCCACG
>JAFLCQ010000377.1 GCA_017302815.1 Planctomycetota bacterium | reverse complement strand
CCCGGCGGCGCGGCGCAGGCGCGGCCGAGCTCGGCGACGAAGGCGGCGATCGGCTCCAGGCCGTCGAAGCCGGTCAGCGCCCTCTTGACCGAGCACAGCGCCTGCAAGGCGAGGACGCATGGCGCATCGGACGGCAGGGCCAGCACGCTGCCGTTGCGGGCGCGGAACACGTCCCAGTGCGCCTGCAGGCCGGCGCCCTGCAGGGTGACGTGGTCCATCTGCAGGTGATCGGCGTGGCCGTTCCAGTCGGGGCGGTCGGGAGGGCGGCCGTAGGCGGTGTCCTCGCCGAAGGCGAAGAGCAGCAGATGGCCGGGTCCAAGCTCGCGGTCGCTGCCGTTCTCGCGCCAGACCAGCCGGCCGCGGCGGATGTACTGCGCCACCACGTTGCCGGCCGGCCTGCGGTCGCGGTTCATCCACCACCAGCGCGCACCTGGCGGCTGGCTTTCGCGCAGCAGGCGACCCTTCACCGACCAGACGGTGGCGGTGCGCAGGTCGTGCCAGGACAGGGCATCCATGCTCGGCAGCCTAGTGAAAACAGGCGAAACGGCAAGATTTTCAGCGCATGATGCAGACGGACGGATCACAGAACGGCAACATCGGGGAACGGATTCGCGGCATCGCAGGGAGCCTGGCGGGTATGATCGCCGGCACAGGAGCATCGACATGGCCGCCACCGCCAAGCCAGCCATCGACCTCGGGCACGCCGAGCACACCACGGATGCCGCCATCCGCGGACTGCCGGGGACCATGCCGCGTCCGATCAAGGTGGTGCTGCTGGGCGCCGGATCCGGCTTCACGCCGCGCCTGTGCAACGACATCCTCCGCACGCCCAGGCACGCCGGCGGCGAGATCGCCCTGGTCGACGTCGATGCGGCGCGCCTGGAGCCGATGCGCGAGATCGTCGCCCGCCTGGCGGCCAAGGAGGCGGGTCCGCGCTGGACGGTGAGCGCAGACACCGACCGCGCGCGCGTGCTGTCCGGCGCCGACTACCTGATCTGCTGCATCGAGGTGAACGGCCTGTCGTGCGTGCGCCACGACAACGAGATCCCGATGCGCTACGGCGTCGACCAGTGCATCGGCGACACGGTCGGGCCCGGCGGCCTGTTCAAGGGCCTGCGCACCATCCCGCCCTTCCTCGCCATCCTCAAGGACGCCGAACGGCTGTGCCCCCAGGCGCTGGTGCTGAACTACACCAACCCCATGAGCATGATGTGCCTGGCGGCGGCGCGCTCGACCGCGCTGCCGGTGGTCGGCCTGTGCCATTCCGTCCAGCACACCAGCTCGGTGCTGGCGCGGCGCGCCGGCGTGGCGCTGGAGGAGATGGAGTGGGAGTGCGCCGGCGTCAACCACATCGCCTGGATGACCCGCTTGGCGCACCGCGGGCGCGACCTCTACCCGCGGCTGATGGAGCAGGCCCGGGCCGAGCTGGCGGGCGCGGCGTGCGCCGAATGGGACACGCCCGATCTGGTGCGCAAGGACATGATGCTGCACTTCGGCGCCTTCATCACCGAGTCGAGCGGGCACCTCAGCGAATACGTGCCCTACTACCGCAAGCGCAAGGATCTGATCGCCCGTTACTGCCGGCCGCGCTATGACGGCGAGTCCGCGTTCTACGCCAGCAACTGGCCGTCGTGGCGCGCGGCGCACGACGCCAAGCGCGCCAGGATGCTCGCCGGCGAGGAGGCGATCGGCTGGGAGCGCAGCCATGAGTACGCCGCCTTCATCATCGAGGCGCGCGAGAAGGGTTCGCCGTTCACATTCCATAGCAGCGTGCTCAACACCTGGCAGGGCGGTGGTCCGCTGATCGCGAACCTGCCGCACGACGGCGTGGTCGAGGTGAAGACGCTGGTCGACCGCAACGGCCTGCAGCCGCTGGTCCACGGCCGGCTGCCGCCGCAGATGGCGGCGATCTGCGCCGCCAACATGGCGGTCTACGACCTCGCCGCCGAGGCGGCGATCCGCCGCAGCACGGAGGCCGCCATCCACGCCCTGACTCTCGATCCGCTGACCGCGGCCTGCTGCAGCCCGGCCGAGATCAAGGCGATGGCGCTGGAGATGTTCGAGGCCAACGCCGCCGTGCTGCCGGGCTACCGCTGAGCGGCAGCGCCGGATCACGGACCGCACCGCCCACCACCGCCAAGCCGATAGGATCGCCGCATGCGCCGCACCGGATTCTCACTCGCAGAGCTGCTGGTCGTGCTCGCCATCATCGCCGTGCTGTCCATGCTGCTGCTGCCGGCGATGCGCGTGGTGAAGGATGCCGCGGTTTCCGCGCGCTGCGCCAGCAACCTGCGCCAGGTCGGCATGCACCTGCTCGCGTTCGCCGCCGACAACAACGGCCGCATGGTCGGGCAGGCCTATGCGTTCACCGGCACGGCATCCTGGTGCGACATCATCAACACGGAGATGCTGTCGGAGTCGGGCGCCAAGCTGCCCCGCTGGGGAGATCCGGCCGGCAGCGACCTCCTCTGCCCCGGCTACGTCCCCAGCGGGCAGCTGCGCTGCTTCACCTACAACCGCTACGCCGCTGGCGGCAACCTGATCTCCGGCAAGCCCGAGTTCGGGGTGGTGGTCGATCCGCCCGAGCAGCGCGACGCCGCCTACGCCGGCTGGAAGTTCTACTGCCTCGGAGCGGCGCTGGCCCGTTTCGCCACCGTCTCGATGAAGGTGATGCTGCAGGACAGCATGAGCAGCAACGACCACTGCGTCGACGCGACGCAGGCGAAGTTCCGCCATGCCGGCGGACGGGTCGCGAACTTTGCCTTCCTCGACGGCCGGGTCTCCGGCTATCCCTACAATCCGTGGCTGTACAAGCAGCTGCGCCACGACTTCAACTGATCCTTGATATCGCAGTCGAAATCACATGGAGGTCACGGAGGCGACAGGAATTGCGTTCTGTGCAGACCTCCATCCGACGGGTGACGTCATATATCGGCCCAACCCGATGATGCGCACTCCGTTGCCTCCGTTCCTCCATGTGAAATGCGGCGTCTAGGCTGATCCCGTCAGTCGAGGGCGTCGCTCATCAGCAGATCGTGCATCCATCCCGTCGGGTGGCCATGCTGGCGCAGGGCGGTGGCGATCTGCGCGAGATGGCGGATGTGGTGGGTCAGGGTGTGGGCGAGGATCTTCCGGCCGCTGGCCTGCAGCTCGCCGGCGCTGCGGGTCTGGAAGACGAGGCGGCGGTCCAGATCGACGGAGCCGTCGAGGGCGCGGCGGAGCAGATCCTGGCCGCGCGCCGCCAGGGCGAAGAGGGCGTCGGCGTCTACGGCCTGCTCCGCTTCGTAGGTCGAGACCGGCTGGCCATGCAAGCGCTGCGCGTAGCGCAGATCGACCATGTAGACGTGGAACAGGAGGTCGCGCACGGTGGCGGTCTGGCCGTCGCCGACCGGGACCTGCCATACCGCGGCTGGCCGCCGCGCGAACCAGGTGCGGTACGCGTCGGTCTCGGCGCCGATCCAGTGCAGCAGTTCGGAGAAGGCGATGCCGGCGGTCATGGGCGGGTCTCCTGGGGTTCACGGTCGTCGGGGGTGGTGCCGGCGATGGCGCAGGCCAGCCTGCCGATAGCGGCGATGGCCGCGCGGGCCTCGGCGTGCAGCCGCGATACGCACAGGCGCAGATGGCGGCGGTGCTGGGCGTGCACGCCGAAGATGTAGCCGGGGGCGAAGCACAGGCCGGCGGCGGTGGCCCGCTCGTAGAGGCGCTCCACCGCGACGGACGCGGGCAGCCCGACCCACAGGACCATGCCTCCTGCCGGCTCGCTGCAGCGCGTCCCGAGCGGGAAATGGCGCATGACCAGCGTCCGGCCGTCGCGCAGGCGCTCGGCGTAGGCGGTGGCGGCGCGGCGCAGCACCGCCTGCTC
>JAFLCQ010000376.1 GCA_017302815.1 Planctomycetota bacterium | reverse complement strand
CCGCTGGTGACGATCACCGGCCGCCAGCCGGCGGCGGCGGCGCGGGCGATCTGCCCGGCGAGGTCCTTGAGGAAGGCGCCGTCGAGGCGGCCCTCGCGGTCGACCAGCGAGTTCGATCCGATCTTGGCGACGAAGATGCGCGGCTCAGGCATGCGACGGGTCCTTGGTGCGCGGGCCGCCGACCAGGCGCGCGGCCAGCAGGCCGATCTCGAACAGCAGGTAGGTGGGGATCATCAGCGCGATCATGCTGAAGAAGTCGCCGGGGGCGATGATCGCGGCGACTACGGTCGAGATCATGAAGACGATGCGGCGGTAGCGCGCCAGGGTGTCGGGGGTGACCAGGCCGACGCGGCAGATCGTCACCACCGCCCAGGGCACATCGAAGAGCAGCCCGAACATGATGGTGTAGAAGAAGAAGCTGTCGCGGTAGGCCGACATCTGCAGCACGAATTCGCTGATCGGATCCTGCGCCTGCCATTGGATGAACCAGGCGTACATGTAGGGCAGGCCGACGTAGTAGCCGAAGGCGATGCCGCCGTAGAAGCAGATCACCGCCAACGGCACCAGGATGAACGCGAGTTGGCGTTCGCGCGCCTTCAGGCCGATGGCGACGAACATGTAGAGCTGCTGCACCAGGAAGGGGATGGCGAGGGCGAAGCCGGCCCACATCGACAGCGACATCGATACGCTGACGCTCTCGCCCAGGGCGAAGGTCTTGAACACCTTCATGCCGTCCTGCGGCAGGACGATGCCGGCCCGGGCCGACGATCCCGGCGTGAAGCCGTCGGCGATCTCGACGGCGTGGAACAGCGGCTGGACGAAGATCTGCTTCAGCTCGGTGTCGAAGTTGAACGCCGCCACGAAGACCACGGCGAAGAGCAGGATCGGCCACACCAGGCGCCGGCGCAGCTCGTCGAGGTGCTCGCCCAGCGGCAGGGGGACGTCGGGCAGGAGTCCCATCGCCTAGCCGACGCTGTGCACCGCGTCCGCCATCGCCTTGGCGCGTGCGGCCACCACCGCGACCAGATCCGGCGAAGCGCCGTGCTGCTCGACCAGCTTCACCAGGTGGCTGCCGACCACCGCGCCGTCGCCGGCGGCGGCGGCCTGGGCGGCCTGCTCGGGGCTGGAGATGCCGAAGCCGATGCACACCGGGATGTCGGCTGCCTTCTTCAGCTCGCGCACGCGCTTGGCCAGGTCGGGCGGCAGCTCGGCGCGCTCGCCGGTGACGCCGAGACGGCAGATGTAGTAGAGGAAGCCGCGCGAGTTGCGCGCCAGGAAGCGGCGGCGCTCGGCGGTGGTGGTCGGGGCCGCCAGGCACACGGTCGCCAGCCCCTGCGCCTGCAGGGTGGCCAGCATGGCCGGGTCCTGCTCGGGCGGCAGATCCAGCAGCAGCACGCCGTCGGCGCCGGCGGCGGCTGCGTCGCGGGCGAAGGCCTCGACGCCATAGGCCAGCACCGGGTTGAGGTAGGTGAACAGCAGCAGGGGGAGTTCGCAGCGGGCGCG
This sequence comes from Planctomycetota bacterium, assembly GCA_017302815.1. GTDB lineage: Bacteria > Planctomycetota > UBA11346 > UBA11346 > UBA11346 > UBA11346. Next base: position 2,438 of record JAFLCQ010000376.1, on the reverse strand, counting down.
GATGCGGCGCACCGCCTCGATCACGCCGCGCGGGGTGGCGCCTGCCTTCAGGGCGCGCTCGTAGCTGGCCTGGATGGCGACGCCGTCGGCCATCGGATCGCTGAAGGGCACGCCCAGCTCCAGCACGTCGACGCCGGCGGCGTCGAAGGCGCAGGCCAGCTCCACCGTCGCGTCGAGGTGCGGGTCGCCTGCCGAGAGGTAGGCGACGAAGCTCTTGCGGCCGGCGTTGGCATTGGCCTGCAACCGGGCGGCGATGCGATTCGGCCCGACCTCGGACCCCGGACCCCGGACCTCGGACTTCATAGTGCCACTCCTTCGATGCGCGCCACTTCCGCCACGTCCTTGTCGCCGCGGCCGCTGACGTTGACGATGACGATGCCGCCCTTCTTCAGGCGCTCGCACACCGTGTCGAGGCGCCCGAGGGCGTGGCTGCTCTCCAGGGCCGGGATGATGCCTTCGGTCTCGGCCAGGCGGTGCATGGCCTTCAGCGCCTCGGTGTCCGAGCAGCGCAGGTACTCGGCGCGGCCGAGGTCGCGCAGGAAGGCGTGCTCGGGGCCGACGGCGGCGTAGTCGAGGCCGGCGGAGACCGAGTGGGTGCCCTGGATCTGCCCGGCATCGTCCTGCAGGATCCACGTCGCGGCGCCCTGGAAGACGCCGGGGCGGCCGCCGTCGAAGCGCGCGGCGTGGTCGCCCAGCTGCGCTCCGCGGCCGCCGGCCTCGACACCGAACATGCGCACCGTGGCGTCCTTCATGAAGGCGTGGAACAGGCCGATGGCGTTCGAACCGCCGCCGACGCAGGCCAGCAGGGCGTCGGGCAGGCGTCCTTCCGCCTTCAGGATCTGCTTGCGCGCCTCCTGGCCGATCACCGCCTGGAAGGTGCGGCAGATCAGCGGGAAGGGGTGCGGGCCATAGGCGGTGCCCAGGCAGTAGTGGGTGTCGGTGACGTTGGCGACCCAGTCGCGCAGCGCCTCGTTCACCGCGTCCTTGAGGGTGTGGGTGCCGCTGTCGACGCCCACCACCTCGGAGCCCAGCAGGCGCATGCGGAAGACGTTCGGGGCCTGCCGGCGCATGTCCTCGGTGCCCATGTAGATGCGGCACTTCAGGCCGATCAGGGCGCAGGCGGTGGCGGTGGCCACGCCGTGCTGGCCGGCTCCGGTCTCGGCGATGATGCGCTTCTTGCCCAGGCGCTTGGCGAGCAGGACCTGGCCCAGGGCGTTGTTGATCTTGTGCGCGCCGGTGTGGTTCAGGTCCTCGCGCTTGAGGTAGACTTTCCGCCCGGTCTCCTTCGACAGCTTGGCGGCGAAGGTCAGCGGCGAGGGTCGGCCGACGAAGTCGGCCAGCAGGCGGCGGAACTCGCCGGTGAAGCCCTTGTCCCGCCACGCCTTGGCGAAGCCCGATTCCAGCTCGTCGAGGGCCGGGATGAGGGTTTCGGGGACGTAGCGCCCGCCGTAGGGGCCGAATCGGCCGTGGCGGTCGGGCGTGCGCGCGGGGGCGGGCTTGGCCATGGGGCGGGGATCTTGTCTCATGGCAGCGCATTGCCACCGGGGGTTGGGGGGTGGATCATTGCCTCTGGGGTTGGGGGTTCGGGGGATTGCCCCGCCATTGCCTCGGGGGTTGGGGTGGTGGTTACGATGCGTATCGTGCTGCACGACCCCAACCCCAACACCCAACCCCCAGGGGCAATTGAGTGGCAATGAACGACCGCCAGCGCTTCGCCCGCCTGCTGCGGGCCAGGCATCCGCTGATCACCGTCTGCACGCCGGAGGAGGACCGCGTCCTGGAGGCCATCGTCGGCGCCTGCGTCGACGGCGGACGGCCGCTCAACACCTGGAGCGCGGTGCGCGGGGTCTACGAGGGCATCTTCGACACCGACCATCATGCCGAGCAGGGCACCGAACAGCCGGCAGCCGCCCTGCGCTGGTGCTGGCAGGCCGCCGGCGGCCGGGTCTTCCTGTTCTGCGATCTCGCGCCGCACCTGGGCAATGAGGTGGTGGTGCGCGCCTTGCGCGAGCTGGTCTCGCGCTGCGCCACCCTCGGCGGCTCCGTGGTGCTGGTCGACCACCAGGAATCGCTGCCCGATATCATCCGCCGCGAGGCGGTCGCCTTCCATCCGGCGTTGCCCGACGACCAGGAGCTGCTGCAGGTCATCCGCGAGACCGTGGCGACGCTGAAGAAGGACGCGCCGCTGACCGTCGAGCTGCCGAAGGAGCAGGTGGCCAGGGCGGTGAAGGCGCTGCGCGGCCTGACCCGCAGCCAGGCCCGCCGCCTGGTCGCCGACGCCATGGCCGAGGACGACCGCTTCGACGCCGCGGATGTGGATCGGCTGGCCGAGGAGCGTGGCAGGCTGCTGGGCCGCGACTCGCTGCTGGAGCCGGTGGCGGCGCTGGGCGAGGAGGTCGCCGGCGCCGCGAACCTCAAGCGCTGGCTGGAGCTCCGCC
>JAFLCQ010000375.1 GCA_017302815.1 Planctomycetota bacterium | reverse complement strand
GCACCAGCGCATCAGCCTCGACCGCGTGCCCCACGAGATCGAGATCCACTACCCCGCCTCGGGCCAGCTCTTCTACGAGCGCATGAGGCACGCCTCGATCTATCACGACGTCGCGCGCGTCGCGCCGCGCCCCATCCGCGGCGAGGGCGTGATCGCGAAGTCGAGCAAGCTCCAGGTCCGCGCATTGCGCCTCGACCACGGCGTCGAGACGTACGGCTACCGGCTCGAGGAGCACGACGGTCGCACGATGCTGCCGGAGAAGCTCGAGGCCGCCGGCGTGAAGGGCCCTGCCATCAAGGAGCTGATCCGGAACGGCCAGATCGAGATCGGCGGGAGCACGGTGCGCCTCGACGACGTGAGCCTCTACAAGAAGGGCCAGTCCTTCGCGCTCGTCATGGACACGCGCCTCACGGACAACTGCTTCGAGCTCGCCAAGGGCGTCGACCTCCTCGTCTGCGAGTCGACCTACCTCTCGAGCGAAGAGCGCGAGGCGCGCTCGCACGGGCACATGACCGCGCGACAGGCCGGCATCATCGCGCGTGAGGCGGGCGCCCGGCGGCTCGTGCTCACGCACTTCTCGCAGCGGTACGGCTCGACGAAGCCGTTCGTGGAAGAGGCGCGTGCGGAGTTCGCGGGGGACGTCATCGCCGTGCGCGACGGCGACCGCGTGCCCGTGCCGAAGCGACCGGGGCAAGAAGACGAGGAAGCGGATAACGTCCCGCCTGCATGACGCGCGCGCGACGCTTCCTCGTCCTCGGTGCCGGCCTGAGCGGGCTCTCTGCGGCGTTCCGCCTCACGGAGCTCGCACCGGAGGCGCACGTGGAGGTCTGGGAGGCGAGCGCGCGCGCCGGCGGCTGCGCGCGTCATGCGCATCTGCACTCCCACGACTGCCGGGCCCGCCCACCGAGCCCGCCAAACGGACGATAGCCGATTCACCGCTCTGTCATGCGAGCTACACGGCAGCGTCATCAGCCGCCGCGAAAGTTGTCCCCATGCGGCGTCGTGGCGCGCTGTAGTCCACCCCAAACTGCCAGGAGCACCACCCATGAAGGGCAAGTCCCATCCCGCCAACGACCGTTCGCTGAACGTGTCGGGCAACCCGTCCATCCTCGACGTCGTCGAACGCGTCGATGGCAGCCGCCGCCGCTTCGTGCAGGGCGGCATCGGCGCCACCGCGCTCACCGCCGCGGGCGGCTTGACGCTCGGCGGGCTGGTCAGCAGCGTGCAGGCTGCGCCGGTGCCTCCGGGCCCGGGCTTCCCCGGCTTCGGCTTCACCAGCGTGCCGGCCAGCCTGGCACCGGTGGTGGACCGCGTGACCGTGCCGGCTGGCTACAGCGCCAGGCTGCTGGTGGCCTGGGGTGATCCGATCATGCCCGGCGGCGTGCCCTTCAGCGGCAACGCCACCGAGACCGCTGCCCAGCAGATGAAGAGCTACGGCGCGCACACCGACGGCATGCACTTCTTCCCGTTCAGCACCGGCGGTGTGGTCAGCAGCGAGCGCGGCGTGCTGTGCGCCAACAACGAATACACCCACGAAGAGATCCTGCACCCGGACGGCCTGGTGGGCAGCAGCGGCTTCACCATCGACAAGTGCCGCAAGTCGCAGGCGGCGCACGGCGTATCGATCGTCGAACTGCGCCGCACCGCCGGCAAGTGGTCCGTGGTGAAGAGCTCGCCGCTCGGCCGTCGCCTGACGGCCAACACGCCAATGCGCGTGTCCGGCCCGGCCGCTGGCCATGCCTGGATGAAGTCGAAGAAGTTCGAGATCACGCCCACCGGCTCGACGGACACCGGTGCGCTGAACGATGGCTACACCGCCTACGGCACGATGAACAACTGCGCCCACGGCCACACGCCCTGGGGTACCTACCTGACCTGCGAAGAGAACTGGAACGGCTACTTCGCTGCGCCCACGCTGGGTGCCGAGATTGCGCCGGACCTGGAGGACCAGAAGCCGCAGATCCTGGCCAACGGCAACCGCTACGGCATCAGCCGCACCGGCTTCGGTTACCGCTGGCACGAGGTGGACCCACGCTTCAACGCCGACACCAACCCCTTCGAGCCCAACCTCTATGGGTGGGTGGTCGAGGTGGACCCCTTCAACCCGTCCAGCACGCCCATCAAGCGCACCGCACTGGGCCGCATGAAGCACGAGAGTGCGCAGTACGTCGTCGACAAGGACAACCGCCTGGCCTTCTACATGGGCGACGACGAGCGCAACGAATACATCTACAAGTTCGTCTGCGCCGGCAAGTACAACCCCACCAACCGCGCCGCCAACCGCAACCTGCTGGACAGCGGCGTGCTCTACGTGGCGCGCTTCGACAGCGACATGAGGGGGCGCTGGATCCCGCTGCAGCCCGGCACGCTGGGCGTGAACGGCGTGGCCCTGCGCGACAACCCGAGCTTCAAGGGCGCCAACGATGCCGAGGTGCAGGCCAAGATCCTGATCCTGACGCGCCAGGCTGCCGATGCAGTGGGCGCGACGATGATGGACCGGCCCGAATGGACCGGTGCGCGGCCGCGCATCGGCGGCTTCGACGAGATCGAGGTCTACTGCACGCTGACCAACAACAACCGCCGCGGCGGCACCAGCGTCAACAACCCCGACGGCAGCACGGCGGCCGGCTCGGCCCGCCCGCCGGTGGATGCGGCCAACCCGCGCGCCAACAACCTTTACGGCCACATCATCCGTTGGCGCGAGGCCGGCAAGTCGGTGGCCGCCACCACCTTCAGCTGGAACCTGTTCGTGCAGAACGGCGACACACTGACCAGCAAGGCGCCGCTGCCCACCAACGATTTCAAGGGCAACATCGTCGACGACCCGAACGGCAGCGCCGACTACGGCGCGCCGGACGGCCTGTGGTTCGACCCCTTCGGCCGCCTGTGGGTGCAGACCGACCAGGCCGGTGACGCCCTGGGCGACTGGGTGAACATCGGCGCCAACTGCATGGTCTGCGCCGACCCGAACACCGGCATGACCCGCCGCTTCCTGACCGGCCCGCCGAACTGCGAGGTCACCGGCGTGACGATGACGCCGGACGGCAAGACCATGTTCGTCGGCATCCAGCACCCGGGCGAGGACTCGACGGCCGCCAACCCCACCCAGTTCTCCAACTGGCCGCAGAGCCAGTGGACGACTGCGGCCGATGGCGTGACGCCTCTGCCCGGCGGCCGGCCACGCTCTGGCGTGGTGGTCATCACCAAGGACGACGGCGGCCTGATCGGCAGCTGAAGCACTGCGCACACCTTTCGAGGACCACCCATGAACAAAACTTCCCTGATCGTGCTGGCGCTGACGGCCAGTGCCTGGCTGCCGGCGCAGGCCGCGCTGGCCACCGATGCCGCGCAGATCGCCAACCCGACGCGGATCGACTTCGACAGCTACGACGGCCTGTTGACCACCGGGCCCGAGGCCCTGGGCCACGGTGTCACCTTCAACGGCGACGAAGGCAGCGAAGTCGGCGCCAACATCCGCGACCTGGGCGACAACGGCGCCTGGGGCGCCGGCAGGCTGTTTGCCGCCGGCGGCTTCAACGGCGAACTGCGTTTCCTGTTCGATGCCTCCACCGGGGGTGCCGGTGCCTTTGTCAACCACTACGCCACCGGCGGCCTGCCCTTTGCCGTGGCGGTGACGGCCTATGGCAATGCCGGCAACGTGCTGGAAACCTACACGGTTCCGGTGAGCACGGCTGTCGACAGCTGGAACGAAGGGCTGTTCATCGGCATCACCCGCGCCCAGGGCGACATCCGCGCGATGTCGTTCAAGGGCACGGGAGTGGTGCTGGACGATCTGCACATCACGGCAGTGCCCGAACCCGGCACCACGGCGATGCTGCTGGCCGGGCTGGGCGCCGTCGGCTTGCTGGCGCGCCGCCGGCTGCCTCGCGGCTGAGTCAGGCGGCGTCGGCCGCTGCCAGTTGCGCCGGCGTGCCGATGTTGT
>JAFLCQ010000374.1 GCA_017302815.1 Planctomycetota bacterium | reverse complement strand
GGCCGGCCGGGTGCCCGACCTGTCCGCCGACGCGGCGGCCCAGTTCCCGCTGCGCGTGCCGCGGGGGTTCGTCGCCCGCATGCGTCCGGGCGACCCGCACGACCCGCTGCTCCGCCAGGTGCTGCCGCTGGACGCCGAGCTGCGACCGATGCCGGGGTTCTCGCTGGATGCCGTCGGCGACGGTGCGGCGAAGGCCGGGGCCGGGGTCATCCGCAAATACCGCGGCCGGGCGCTGCTGATCGCCACCGGCAGCTGCGCGGTGCACTGCCGCTACTGCTTCCGCCGCCACTTCCCCTACGCCGAGGAAACCGCGGCGGCCGGCCAGTGGGCCGACGCCGTGGCGGTGATCCGCGACGACGCGACCATCGACGAGGTCCTGCTCTCCGGCGGCGATCCGCTGTCGCTGACCACCGCCAAGCTGGCGGAGCTGACCGACGCGCTGACCGACGTGCCGCACCTGCGCCGGCTGCGGATCCACACCCGGCTGCCGGTGGTGCTGCCGGAACGGGTCGACGCCGAACTGCTGGCCTGGCTGCGCGCGCTGCCCTGGCCGGCGACGGTGGTGATCCATGCCAACCACGCGAACGAGTTCGACCCGGCGGTGGACGCCGCGCTGGCCGGCCTGCGCGACGCCGGGGCCCTGCTGCTCAACCAGGCCGTCCTGCTGCACGGCGTGAACGACGACGCCGACACACTGGCCGCCCTGTCCGAGCGCGGCCACGCCGCCGGCGTCCTGCCCTATTACCTGCACCAGTTGGACCGGGTGGCGGGTGCGGCCCATTTCGAAGTCGACGACGACCGCGCCCTCGCCCTGCACGCCGCGCTGGTCGCCCGGCTGCCGGGCTACCTGGTCCCGAAGCTGGTCCGCGAGGTCGCCGGGGACCCGGCGAAGCGCCCGCTGTCGGCCCCGGCACCGCATTCGCGGGGGTAGCGTCACGAACCGGGACGACGGGGCGGACGCGGACACGTTCCCGTCGTACCATGAGATTTCCCCTCCCGTCCTCCCCCCGGAGCCACGCATGTCCAAACGCCAAGACCCCGCACTGCGTCTCATGTTGGTGGATGACAGTGTCGAGGAGGCCGAGGGCATCGTCACGGGACTGCGCAACGCCGGGATCGCGGTCCGGCCGCTGCGGCCGACCACCGCCATCGAGCTGACCACCATGCTGGTCGAGCAGCCGGTCGACCTGGTGCTGGCCGCCGACCCCTGCCGCTCGGTGCCGTTCGCCGAGGTCGAGCAGCGGGTCTCGACCTGCGGCAAGGACATCCCGCTGATCGCGGTGGTGGAGGAAGTGGACACCGACGGCTTCGCCGAACGGCTGGCCGGCGGTACCCGCGCCCTCGCCCTGCGCCACAAGCCCCCGCAGCTGTTGTCCACCGTGCGCCGCGAGTGGGAGGACCTCGAGGCCCGCCGCGCGCAGCGCCGGCTGGAAACCCGGGTGCGCGAGACCGAGCGCCGCTGCGACGCGCTGATCGAGTCCTCCCGCGACCCGATCGCCTACGTCCACGAGGGCATGCACATCCGCGCCAACGGGGCCTACCTCGAGATGTTCGGCTACGACTCGTTCGAGGACATCGAGGGCATGTCGCTGCTGGACCTGGTGGCGTCGAAGCACGTCGCCGATTTCAAGCAGTTGCTCAAGTCGCTGAGCAAGGGCGAATCACCGCCGCCGCGCTACGAACTGGAAGCGGTCGACATCGAGGGCAACGCCTTCCCCGCGGTGATGGAATTCGCCCAGGCGCAGTACGAAGGCGAACCCTGCCAGCAGGTGATCTTCCGCCGCCAGGAACCGACCGTGGACCCGGAGCTGGCGCGCAAGGTCGAGGAGCTGCGCCAGCGCGACCAGGCCACCGGCCTGTTCAACCGCGCGACCTTCCTGCTCGCGCTGGAGGACGCGGTCGGCGACGCCGCCCAGAACGGCAGCCAGCACGGCCTGCTGCTGATCGAGCCCGACCACTACCAGCGCCTGCTGCAGGAGATCGGGCTGGACTCGGCCGACGCCGTGATGGCCGCGATCGCCGAGCGCCTGCGCAGCGAGCTGGACGACCGCGCGGTGGCCGCCCGCTTCGCGGAAAACACGCTGGCGGTGCTGCTGCGCGGCGGCGACCACGCCGCCACCCAGACCCTCGCCACCCGCATCTGCAACACCTTCGCCGCGGAAGTGTTCGCGATCGGCCAGCGTTCCAGCGTGATCACCGCCAGCATCGGCGGCGTGCAGATCTCGCAGAAGTACGCCAACCTCAGCCAGATCCTGGCCAAGGCGTCGCAGGGCGTGCAGTCCGCGACCGGCACCGGCGGCAACCGGGTGGAGCTGTTCGACCCCAACGCGGTGGACCGCGCCGAGGCCGAACGCATCGAGGCCTGGGTGCAGCGCCTGCAGGAAGCGATCGAGCACAAGCGCTTCGTCCTGCACTTCCAGCCGGTGATCAACCTGCAGGGCGACAACCACCCGGTCTACGACACCTTCATGCGTCTGGATGCCGGCGACGGCGAACTGATCTCGCCCGGCACCTTCCTGCAGATCGCAGCCGAGCACGGGCTGCTGGAGGCGATCGACCGGTGCGTGGTCGAGCAGGCCATCGACCTGATCGCGCAGCGCGCGCACGCCGGCAAGCCGGTGACGCTGCTGGTCAAGATCTCGCAGGAATCGCTGGCCGGCGACGGGCTGGTCACGCTGATCGGCGAACAGCTCGCGGCCCGCGGCGCGTCCGGCGAGTACCTCGCGCTGCAGCTGCAGGAAGCCAAGGTCTTCACCCACCTCCACGCCGTCCAGCAGTTCGCCGCCGCGGTCAACGCCTTCGGCTGCCGCATCGGCCTGGAGCAGTTCGGTGCCGGCCTGGATTCGTTCCAGCTGCTGACCCACGTCCAGCCGCAGTTGCTGAAGATCGACCGCAGCTTCATCGAGGACCTGCCGAAGAACGCCGACAGCCAGCAGCGGGTGCGCGACATCGCACAGAAGGCGCGGGACCTCGACATCCTCACCATCGCCGAATTCGTGCAGGACGCGGCAAGCATGTCGATCCTGTTCTCGGCCGGCGTGGACTACGTGGAAGGCCACTTCCTCGCCGCCGCCGGGCCGGAGATGAACTACGACTTCGAGTGACGGGGCAAGGGATGCCCGTCCCCGCCGGTAGAGCGGCCTGACCAGCCATCCGGCTGTTGAAGGCAAGATCGCTCTCGCCTTGCTGATGAAACGAACAAGCCCGCCATCTCGGCGGGCTTGTTCATTGGGGCCGAAGGAAAGCCGCCCGAGGCCGTTTTACCGGGACGTGCAGGTCACGACACCACGCGCAGCCCCGACGCGACCGCCGTCGGCGCAGCGTTGCGCAGCGCGGCGATGCGCTGCTCCAGCGGCGGATGGCTGCGGAACAGGCCGGTGATGCCGCCGGAGATGCCGAACGCCTGCACCTGCTTGGGCAGCGTGCTTTCGCCGTAGGTCTGCGACAGCCGCTCCAGTGCGGCGATCATCTTGTCGCGGCCGGCCAGCTGCGCGCCGCCGGCATCGGCGCGGAACTCGCGCCAGCGCGAGAACCACATGGCGATGACGCTGGCGACGACGCCGAACACCAGATCCAGCACGAACACGGTGAGGAAGTAGCCCGGGCCGACGCGACCGTCGTCGCGGTTGCCGAACAGCGCGCCGTCGACGATCCGGCCGACGATGCGCGCGGCGACGATCACGAAGGTGTTCAGCACGCCCTGCAGCAGCGCCATCGTCACCATGTCGCCGTTGGCAACGTGGCTGACCTCGTGGGCCAGCACGGCCTCGGCCTCGTCGCGGTTCATCGCCCGCAGCAGGCCGGTGGAGACCGCCACGAGGGCGTTGTTGCGATTGGCGCCGGTGGCGAAGGCGTTGATCTCGGGCGCGTCGTAGATCGCGACCTCCGGCATGCCGATGCCGGCGGCCTGGGCCTGGCGGCGGACGGTCTCGAGCAGCCAGCGCTCCGGTTCGTTGCGGGGCTGCTCGATCACGTAGGCACCGGTGGTCT
>JAFLCQ010000373.1 GCA_017302815.1 Planctomycetota bacterium | reverse complement strand
TGCCCATGTCGACGCGCATGGCGCCGGCATCGCCATCGGCGGCGGCGGGCTGATCACCGGCGCCGGCCTGCCGCACGCCAAGCACGTGGTCGCCGACGGCTGCCCCGGCCTGCGCATCGCCGACATCACGGTCGCCGACCCCGGGGGCTGGAGCGTCGTGCTGGGCGCCTGCGACGACGTGCGCGTCGACGATCTGCGCGTGCTGTCGCCGGGCGATGGCAGCGGTACCGATGGCCTGGACCTGGTCGGCTGCAGCCGGGTGCGGGTGCGTGACGCCTACATCCTGTGCGGCGATGACGCCCTGGTGGTGAAGGCCTTCCGCCCGAAGGAGGGCCGGCGCACCGACTGGGCGCGGCCGGTGAAGGACATCGTGTGCGAGGGCTGCGTCCTCGGCACCTGGGGCGGCCACAGCATGGAGATCGGCCATGAGTTGACCGTGCCCAGCGTCGAGGACGTCGCCTTCCGCGACATCGACGTGATGTTCGCGCACGCCTTCGGCGGTCCCTTCGGCATCCACAACGGCGACCGTGCGGCGGTGCGGCGGGTGGCGTGGGAGCGGGTGCGCATCGAGCACTGCTACCACCACATCCTCGACCTGCGGGTCATGCGCTCGCGCTTCAACACCGACGAGCAGCGCGGCAGCGTCGCCGACGTGTCGCTCACCGACATCGACTGGTGGACGACGCCCTTCAACGCCGGCTACACCTCGGGCTGGATCGGCGGCCACGATGCGGCGCACCGCGTGTCGGGTGTGCGCTTCGATCGCTTCCGCCGCGATGGCGTGGTCATGGCCTCGGCAGACGACCTCGACCTGCTCTTCCGCCACGCCGACGACGTGGTCTTCGCCGGCTGAACCGTTTCAGCCCTTCAGCAGGTAGGCGACCACCGCCGCCACGTAGGACGAAATGCCCGCCGCCAGCAGGGCGATCTCGGCCTGGAAGTGCGCGGTCTTGCGGTCGCGGTAGGCGATGGCCTCGGCCAGGGTCGCCTCGGGCGAACCGGCGTCGAACTGGCTGAGCCATTTCACCCGCAGGCCGGACAGCAGCAGGATCAGGGCGCCGAGGACCAGGGCCAGGCCGATCGCCATGCCCCAGCGCGCGATGGCGCCTGACTCGGCCATCTTGGGGCCGCTGAAGCCGGTGATGGTGAGGGTGATGGTGGCGAGGGTCAGCAGCAGCTGGCTGCGCTGCTGCAAGACCATGAACTGCTGCCGCACCACGTCGTAGGTGCGGGCCGCGTCGCCCTTGTGCAGGTCGAGCAGGCGCTGCGCCTCGGCGTGCTGGGCGGCGTCAGGCATCGGCGGCGTACTCGTCCAGCGCCTCTTCGATGGTCACCAGCACCTTGCGCATGGTCTCGGCGTCGGGCAGCAGGGTGATGCGGAAGGCGTCCTTGTAGGGGACGTTGAAGCCGTGGCCCGGGGTCACCAGGATGTGGCGCTTCTCCAGCAGCTGCAGGGCGAACTCCTGGTCGTTGAAGCGCGGGATGAGGCCCGGCTTCACCCGCACGAAGGCGTAGAGCGCTCCCTGCGGCACCATGGTCTCCAGCCACTTCGAGGCGCCGATGCCCTCGATCACCGCCTTGCGCGTCTCGTAGAGGCGGCCGCCCGGCTTGGTCAGCTCGTAGATCGACTGCTTGCCGCCCAGCGCGGTCTGCACCGCCCACTGCCCGGGCACGTTCGAGCAGAGGCGCAGGCCGGCGATGAGGTCGAGGGCCAGCAGGTAGTCCTTGGCCGGCTCCTTGGGGCCGCTGAAGGACACCCAGCCGACGCGGAAGCCGCAGGCGCGGTAGACCTTCGACAGGCCGCCGAAGGTCGCGCACAGGGTGCGCTTGTTCAGCGTCGCCACCGGGGTGAACTCGGCGCCGTCGTAGGTGATCTGGTCGTAGATCTCGTCGCTGAAGATGACCAGGCCGCGCTCCTCGGCCAGGGCGACCAGCTTCTGCAGCACCGCCTTGGGGTAGACCGCGCCGGTGGGATTGTTGGGCGAGATGATGACGATGGCGCGGGTGCGCTCGGAGATCAGGGTCGCGACCTCGCCCGGATCCGGGACGTAGCCGTTCTCGCGCCGGCACGGGTAGTGCACCGCGGTGCCTCCGTTGAGGGTCACCGCCGCCGTCCACAGCGGGTAGTCCGGGCTGGGGATCAGCACCTCGTCGCCGGTGTTGAGCAGCGCGCGCATGCAGTTGAGGATCAGCTCGGAGACGCCGTTGCCGATGAACACCTCGTCGGCGGTGACGTCCATCACGCCGCGCGACTGCTGCTGCATCACCACCGCCTCGCGGGCCGGGAAGATGCCCTTCTGGTGGCAGTAGGGATCGGCCTGGGCGAGGTTCTCGATCACCGCCAGGCGCATGGTCTCGGGAGCGCGGAAGCCGAACACGCCGGGATTGCCGATGTTCAGCTTGATGATGTCGTAGCCCTGGCGCTCCAGCTCGCCGGCGCGACGGGCGAGGGGGCCGCGGATCTCGTAGCGGACCTTGGCGAGGGCGTCGGCGGGCTTGATGCGCTGCATGGTCATGAGGGGCGGCAGGCTAGCCGCCTCCGCGGCGCGTTCCAGCGACCCGGCTCAGGACATCTTCCGGAGCTCGTAGAGCAGCTCCAGGGCCTGCTTGGGCGTCAGGTCGTCGAGGTCGATGGCCTTCAGGCGCGCCATCGCGGGGTGTTCGACCGCCTGCCACAGGGTCAGCTGCACGGCGCCGGACTGGCGCGCGGCAGGGCGCTCGGCCTCGGCCAATTCGGTGTTGAGGCGGGCCAGCGAGGTCAGCACCTCGCGGGCGCGGGCGACCACCGGCGCCGGCACGCCGGCGAGGCGGGCGACGTGGATGCCGTAGCTCTTGGCGGCGGCGCCGGGGACGATGCGGTGCAGGAAGACGACGTCGTCGTCCTGCTCGGCCACCGCCACCGTGAGGTTGACGATGCCGGCGCGGTCGTCGGCGAGGTCGGTCATCTCATGGTAGTGGGTGGCGAAGAGGGCGCGGCAGGCGATGCGGTCGTGCAGGTGCTCGGTGATCGCCCAGGCCAGCGACAGGCCGTCGAAGGTGCTGGTGCCGCGGCCGACCTCGTCCAGCACCACCAGGCTGCGGGCGGTGGCGTGGTTGAGGATCGCCGCCGTCTCCGCCATCTCGACCATGAAGGTCGAGAGGTTGCGGGCCAGCTCGTCGCCGGCGCCGACGCGGGTGAAGACGCGGTCGCACACCCCGATGCGTGCCGCCGACGCGGGCACGAAGGATCCCGCCTGGGCCAGGATCACCGCCAGGGCGACCTGGCGGATGTAGGTCGACTTGCCGGCCATGTTGGGGCCGGTGATCACCGCCAGGCGCTGCGCGCCGGCGTCGAGGCGGCAGTCGTTGGCGACGAACTTCCCGTGCCCGATGACGCGCTCGACCACCGGGTGGCGGCACTCGGCCAGCTCCAGGGCGGTGGAGTCGTCGACCTGCGGCCGGCACCACACCGCGGTGCGCGCGAGTTCCGCCAGGCCGGCGACGACGTCGATCACCGCCAGGGCGGTGGCGCAGGCCGACAACTCGGGCATCGCCGCCTCGGCACGGTCGCGCAGGCCGCCGAAGAGGGCCAGCTCGCGCGCGCGCGAACGCTCCTCGGCATGCAGGACCTTGTCCTCGTGCTCCTTCAGCTCGGGGGTGATGTAGCGCTCGGCGTTGACCAGGGTCTGTTTGCGCACGAAGTGCGGCGGCACGCGCTCGGCGGCGCTCTTGGGCAGCTCGATGTAGTAGCCGAAGACGCTGTTGTAGCCGACCTTCAGCTTGGGCAGGCCGCAGGCGGCGGCCTCGCGCGCCTGGTAGGCGGCCAGCCAGTCGCTGGCGTCGCGGTTGAGCGCGCGCAGCTCGTCCAGCTCGCTATCCACGCCGTCGCGCACCAGGCCGCCCTCGCCGATCGCCAGCGGCGGGTCGTCGACCAGGATGCGGGCGATGTCGTCTGCCAGGCCGGGGGCGGGATGCAGGGCGGCGGCGGCGCCGGCCAGCAGCGCCGGACCAT
>JAFLCQ010000372.1 GCA_017302815.1 Planctomycetota bacterium | reverse complement strand
GGCGGTGGCGTCGACGCCCGCTGCCGGCGGCGGCAGCATCTCCGCGCGCAGTTCGGCGGCGCGGCGGTCGCCGACCGTGAAGGCCTTCTCGTCGGTGGGCTCGATGCGCACGTCGTCGTACCAGGCGCTGCCGGCACCCTTCTTCTTGCGCAGATAGACCAGGATCTGGTCGGCGGTCGGCGGCGCCTGGACGACGATGCTGACCTCCTTCCAGCCATGCGTCCCGCCGTCCACCACCACCGCCGCCTCGCCGCCCCAGCGCAGCGGCCCGGCCCACGAGCCGAGCGGCTTGTCCGCCTTGCGGTACGAGGTCTGCACCGCCACCGCCTTGTCGTCGCAACCGTCGCAGCGCACCCGCATCGAGATGCGGTAGTTGCGCCGGCCCTCGACCGGACGCTTGTCCTGGCAGACAAAGCCGGCGTCGACGCGCAGGGCGGCACCGCCATCGGCGCCCTGCCCGGCGACCACGTCCCACGAGCCCTCGCCCCACCAGCCGGCCTTGCCGCGCTCGAACGCGCCGTTCTTGATGATCGGACCGGCGGGAACGGCACCCGCGGGCAGTTCGACCACGCTGAGGTCGTCGAACCAGGCGGTGCCGCCGGCCTGCAGGTCGTTGCGCAGGTAGAGGTGCAGGAAGGCGGCGCCAGCCGGGATCTGCGTGGCCGGGATGGACACCGTCACCTCGCGCCAGTCGGCGGTGCCGTCGAAGGCGGCCAGAACGGGCGATTTGCCGCCATCCATGGCGTAGACCGGATCGGCGCCCTCGACCCATCCGCCGAGCACGCTGCGCGCGTCGGCGCCGCGGAACATCGCGCACACCGCCGCCGCGCGCTCGGGGCAGTCCTGGGTGCGCACCCACAGGCTGATGCGGTAGTCGTGGCCGGGCTTCACCGGCACCATGTTCGCCAGCGACTGGAAGGTGTGGCCCTTGGCCAGGACCAGCGCCTTGCCGCCGCCATGCGTGTGCTCGGCGGTCAGCTGCGGGCCGTTCTCCCAGCCCTTGGCGCCGGACTCGAAGTCGCCGTTCACCACTGGCACGGGCGTGCCGTCGGCGGCAGCCAGGGCGCAGGCGAGCAGGGCGGCGGAGATGATGCGGTTGCGGTGCATGGAAGCCTCGGGGATGTATGGTCGTCGCACCACAATAATGGTTCAACCAATATTCGTGACAGCGCCTCAGGGTGGGGCGGCCACCAGGAAGGCGCGATTGCGCCGGGCATAGGCGACGCGCTGCGCGCGCAGGCCGCTGCCGGCGATGGCGGTGCGGAACGCGGCGTCGGCCCGCTCCGAACCGCCTTCGCCGTCGGCGATGGCGGACTCCACCGCCGACGCCAGGACCTCCTGGCCGATGGCGCGATAGGCCTCGGCGAGATCGGCGAGCGGCGGCAGCATGGGCGACGGTCCGGTGGACAGGCGGCGGACGTGGGCGAATCCGCTCTGATGCAGATCCGCCTCCATGGCGCCGATCGTCCACAGGTGGCGGAGCTCGTCGGGCAGCGCCTGGCGTCCGCCATCCCACCCCCGGCCGGCCAGCAGGATGCGGCGCGTGCCCTCGGCCTGGACCAGCTCCAGCAGCTGCGCGTCCGCCGTGGTGTCGAACTCGGCCAGGGTCAGCGCCGGGATCTCCGGCGGGGGCCGCAGCGCCTGCACCGCGTCGGGCTCGGCGAAGCGCCAGACCAGCGCCAGGAAGGTCGCGGCGGCGACCACGCAGCCGAGGAGGATGCGGCGCAGACGGGTGGGCATCGCTGCCTACTTCCGGTCCCACATGGTATCGAGGGCGTTGTCGCGGTTGTGCAGCCCGAGCATGGTCACGTCGTATAATGACGTGGAATTCCCGGCTGTCGACGAGCGGATGGCGCTGACATGGAGATCGGCCCAGAGGATGTTGCACGACCGCCTGCCGGCGTGCCGCGGATAGGCCGCAGGCCAGGCGTTGGCCGCCAGCTGGTGGTAGCCGTAGCCCTTGGCGGCGTAGCTGGCCGTCGGATTGATGACGTCGCCCGCCAGCACGGTCATCGCCGGCTTGCGCACAGCCGCCGCCGGCGCCGGCTTGGCGTAGGGGCTGGGGCTGCCCGAACCGGCGAAGCCGACCCAGCCGGAGCCGCCCAGCCCCTGCACGTTGTAGCCGATGCTGATGTAGCCGTCGCGGTAGGCGGTGTTCGTCGGCGCCCCCGACCACGGGATCGCGGTCGGCGGATTGGGATCCTCGCTGCACATGAAGACGAGGCTCTCGCCGGTGGCCGAGGTCTCCTCGCTGATCGTCTGGTACCACAGGCTGGGATAGCCCGCGCCGATGCCGGGATAGATCGACTGGTTGTCGGCGAGATGGCGGGCGAACATCATGCCCACCTGGCGCTGGCGGCTCTGGCAGGACGCGGAGCGGGCCGCATCGCGCACCAACCCGACCGCCGGCAGCAGCATGCCCGCCAGCACGGCGATGATCACGATCACCACCAGCAGCTCGATCAGGGTGAACCCCGCCTGCGATCCGGCGCTGCGCATGGCCCCTCCGCAACTTGGTTGAACCATTTATAACCAAGCCCTGCGAAGGCGCAATGGATGCCCGGCCGGCCCGCAGCGCAGGATGCAAACCCTGTCGTCGCAAGGGCCGACGCCGCTCAGCCGTGGATCGGCCGACCGGCGCACCAGGCGACGGCCCGACACGCGAAGCGGCGCATGGCCTCAGCCTGGTAGGTGGCCGCGGAGTGGCCCAGCAGCGACTGCACCACCCGCGCCCGGCCCACCTCGTGCCACCACGCCAGGACCTCGTCGGCACCGGTGTCGGCCGAGCGGGCACGCAGCAGCGGCTGCGCTGGCAGGTCGCCGTGCTGGCGGTAGTACAGCTCGTCCTCGACGCTGAACGACGGCAGGCCGGCCGCCACCGGATGGTCGCTGCAGGCGTGCACCTCGAAGGCGCGGTAGTGGTCGTGGCCGCTGCGTCCGGGCGCGAGGTCGCGGTGCTCCCACGAACGGCGCACCAGGGTGCGATACCACGGCCAGTCCGAAGCCGCCGCGCCCGGAAGCGACGGATGGCAGGCGCCGCCGGCGAAATGGTGCGCGAAGACGCCGCCGCCGCGGGCGACGAAGGCCTCGATACCGGCACGCGCCGCCGCCGGCATGCCGGCGGGATCCTGCCAGTTGACCCAATTGAGGACGAGGACGTCGCGATCAGCCAGCATGGTCGCGAGGTCGCCCGGATCGCTGTGCACGCGGGCGCTGATGCGCGCGTCCTCGCACCACGCGCGCAGCAGGGCGCCGGTGGACTCGGGCCAGTTGTGCCAGCGGTGGGCGGGATTGCCGGCCAGCACCGCGACGCGGATCGGACCGCGCTCCGGGGCCAGACCCAGACGCTGGTCGACCTCTTCCCGCTCGGCGAAGGCCACGCCCAGGCCGCCGGCGGGGATCGCGCAGCCGGCCGACCAGGCGATGCCGTTGAGCAGCAGGGCGCGCAGGCCGTCATGGCGCAGGCTGTCGATGCTGTGGGCCATGGTGGTGCCGAAGCCGCGCCCGCCGTCCGGCCGCTCGATGGCCCAGGCCACCGTCTGCTCGCGCGTGTCGACGCCGGGCAGGGCGCGCACCGCCACCAGCGGCACCGCCGCGGGATGGAAGGCGAGGCGGTGGTAGTACTCCTCACGCAGGCGCCCCATCACCACCCCGCGCAGGGCGGGATGCCCGTCGGCCAGCACATCGGGCAGTCCGCTGGCCCAGGTGATGCGCGAGAACCAGTCGCGCTTGCCGCCCTGCTCCCACTGGAAGGCCGCGCCCTGCCAGGGCAGGACGCGCGGCAGCAGCGCCTCGGGGGCGAAGGTGCTGAAGTGCACCACCACCAGCCCGGCGCCGCGCGCCATCGCCGCTGCGACCTGGGCGGGTACTCGTCCCAGGACACGTACAGGTGCTTGCCGTCGTCGGTGAGCATCGGGGCGGACTCCGCTTGGGGGATGGGTTCGGTGCCGGGCGGCGGGGATCGCGGCGTCAGCGATCGAACGGATGGCGC
>JAFLCQ010000371.1 GCA_017302815.1 Planctomycetota bacterium | reverse complement strand
GCCAGCGCCGCCAGGCGGGGGGCCTCCCAGCCGGCGATCGCGGCGTAGTCCGCCAGCGGCGCGGCAGGGGCGGCGAGACGGCCCGACAGCAGGGTGGCGGTGGGCCGGCCGAACCACAGGTCGCCAGCCACCGCCGTGCTGCGCACCACCGCCAGCTCGGCCTTCACCCCGCCATCCACCGAGCGCGCGATCACGCTGTCGGCGAGCAGGTTCATGAAGAAGGCCACCGCCAGGATGATGACCATGGTGGTCAGCACCGAGCGGAAGAGGCGGTGCCTGATGCCCTTCGTGCACAGTCCGAAGGTGCGGACGATGGAGAGCTGGGTCTGCGGGCGGACGTCGATCTGCTGCATGGCCTAGCCCGCGAAGATGCTCATGGTCTTGGGCATCAGACCGGTGACGACGAAGTAGACCCAGCCGACGCCCAGGGTCACCACCACCGCGACCAGCTCGCCGCAGATGATGCCGATGAACAGCGGCTTGAGGTTCTGGTAGACGCGGCCGCCGCCGAAGCGCACGACCAGCTCCTTGGCGATCCAGCCCAGCAGGCAGGAGAGCCACAGCATCTGCGCGGGATAGGTGTCCCAGACCAGCAGCAGCACCGGGTGGAGGTAGAATCCGGCCCAGCGGAAGCGGATCAGCGCCAGGAAGACCACCCCGACCAGGCCGAAGCCGATCCAGCCCAGCTCCTTGGTCTTGCCGACGTTGTCGGTAATCAGCGGCAGCTTCTCCAGGCCGGAGGCGGCGGAGCTGGCTGCGTACTGCCCGGTCTCGACCAGGGTGGTGACACCGCGGCTCGCCTCGTTGAGCGAGCTGGCGACCACGCCCTGCGCCCACGAATCGCGGGTGGAACCGAAGTTGTACATGCCCCAGGTGATGGCGATCCAGCCGACCACCAGGGCGACGGCGATGACGCCGAAGCCGATCAGCGCCAGCCGGAGGCGCCGCACGCCGGCGTTCTCGGCAACCTTCATCGCATTGGCGGCGAAGGGCATCAGGCATTCGCGCGGATCCTGCGACAAGATCGTCCCGAGATAGCACAGCATGACCAGCGGGGCTGCGCCCACCGCGCTGATGCCCAGGGTGTTGGCCAGCAGCTGCGCCGGCTGCCAGCCGGTCTGCAGGAAGGGGATGCCGGTCTCGCACACCATGCGCGCCAGGACCAGGAAGAAGATCATCAGGGTCAGGGCGTAGGCCAGGGCGACGAACCAGTCGAGGCCGAAGGCGCCCACCAGGACGGCGGCGAAGCCGGCGAAGGCGAGCAGGAAGATGCGCGCCGCCCACACCGGCTCGGCATGGTCGCCGGCGGCGCCGCCATGCAGGCCCAGCGCCTTGGTCAGCACCGCCCAGTAGTAGGTGCGGCCGGTATACAGCAGCACCAGCGCGTAGCCGATGTAGGCGCCGCTGCGCGCCGACGGCAGATCGGTGGTCGCACCGGTGGTGAGGTAGTACTGGATGTTGAAGAAGACCACCACCATGCCGACGACGCCCATGGTGAAGGACACCTCGGAGGCGATGAAGAAGCACAGGCCGACCACCGCGAAGTAGATGTGGCCCTGGGCGAGCGACACCGAACCGCCGGCCTGGTTGACGGTGGGGAACAGCGAGCTGACCATGCCCCCCTGCCACCAGTGCAGGGTCACGTTGGGCACCCAGCCGGGGAACCACACCGCCAGGTAATTCAGCATGTGCAGGCCGAACACCGGGGCGAGACCGAACCAGAACAGCCGGTTGCGCACGATGTCGCTGAACAGCGACGATCCGCTGCGCTGCATCAAGGCGCTGGCGACCTGGGCGATGGGGTAGGTCAGCTGCTCGTGATGCGACCACTGCCGATGCACGATCAGCGTCAGCATCACGATGGCGAGGGTGAAGAGCAGGATGAGCGGCGCCCAGAAGGCCAGCGCCGGCAGCCAGGCGCGGGTCGGCATCTCCGACAACGGCAGGATGTCGTCGCCGACCGGCAGGCCCTGGGTGAAGCCGGTATAGACGCGCTCGTACTCCTTGCGCGCCTGCGGCAGGCGCTCGGCGAACACCGCGCTCAGGCGGGCATGCGCCAGCCGCCAGGCGGCCGGGGCGGACTCCGACGGACGCAGGTCGGCGGGCATCCCCTTCAGCAGCTCGCCGGCCGCGGCCCAGCGCGCCGGATCGCGGCCCTGGTCGCGCTGCCAGGCGCGCTCGGTGTTGGCGCGCAGCAGCTCCTGGTCGTCGCCCTGCCACAGCTTGGGCGGGACATAGGCCGCGAGATCGAGGGCGGCGAGGTAGGCTGCGCGGTCGACCTGGGCCTTGGCCAGCTCCTGATCCAGGGCGCCGGCGGACAGCGCCGAGCGCTCGGCGACCTGCGCCAGGCCCATCGCCTGCACCTCGGCGCTGCCGCCGAGGGGGAAGAGATGGGCAGGCAGATGGCCGATGATGTCGAGCTTGCGCCACTGCGGGTTGGTGTCGGCCTGGGCGTGGCCGGTGATGATCGCGCGCTGGAAGTAGCGGAAGAAGCCCGAGGTCGGCAGCCACGACACCAGCAGCATCAGCGCCATCGCCACAGCCAGCTCGCGGGTCGAGAAGCGCAGGGCCTGGATGCGGCCGAGAATGGGGTTCCAGCCCAGGGCCAGGGCCAGGGCCAGGCCGAAGGGCAGGGCGGGCAGGAAGTTGCCGATCGCCGGCGACTGGCGCAGGTACTGGTCGTTGAACCAGCCCAGGACCACCACCACCAGGGCGAGGAGGAGGCCGAACGCCAGCGCCTTCAGGGTGAAGGCCGGCCCGGTCTGCGCCTGCGGTCCGCTCCCTGCGGCGTCAGGGCTGGCCGGGGCGGAGGATGCAGGTTGGTCGGTCGGCGCGTCGGCCATGGAGATCGCAGGCTGCGGGGGCGAGGATGGTTCTCAAGCTCGGACGCGAGCCTGGGTGCCGGGTTGGTGATGGAGGAGGTCGGGCTCGGTGCCGGATGAACGTTCCCGGTCGTGAACGTGACCAGCGGCCGGGGCGGGCATATATGATATACGGAGCAGGTGAATTCTGGTAACCCGTGTTGGGACAGGGCATTTCGTCCACGTTTGGCGGATGCAACGCACGCATGTGTGCCACCCGCCGGGGCGGATGTGCCTCAGGCCTCGACGTTGGCGTGCCGCGCCAGGGCATCGGCGCGGTCGCCGCCCTGCTCGTGGAAGCGACGATGGATCAGGCTCTCCAGCAGCAGGAAGCAGGACTGCTCGAACAGCGAGCCGGCGGTCTGCCGGCTGTTGGTCGCGGTGGCGACGCCGCGCTTGTGCGGCGCCGGCAGCTCGACCACCGCCGCCGCCAGCTGGCCGAGCGGACTGACCCGGCTGCCGACGATGGCGAGGACGGAGGCGCCGTGGCGGGCCGCCTCCATCGCCGCGCCGAGGGTGGTCGAGGTGCTGCCGCTGCCGGAGGCCACCAGGAAGATGTCGCCCTCGCCCACCGGCGGGCACGAGGCATCGCCGACGAAGTAGGCCGGCTGCCCGAGGTGGTTCAGGCGCATGATGAAGGTGCGCAGGACGAAGCCGGAGCGGCCGGTGGCGAAGGCGAAGACGCGCGGCGCCCGGCGCAGCAGATCGTGGGCGTGCTCGACCTCGGCCGGCCTGGCCTTGGCCAGCAGATCGGCGATCTCACCCAGGATGGCATCCCACGGCTGCGGCATGGACGGCATGGTGGCGCACGGGCCGCCGCGCCAAGGGGATGTCAGCCGTGCGCGGCGAGGCTGGCGGGGCCGGCCTGGGCGAGCACGGAGCGGGCGCGGTCGATCTCCCGGCGCAGCTGCCAGGTCGCATCGTAGCGCACCGGGCGGTTCTCGTCCGGACGGCGGTCGTCGCGCAGCAGGGCGGAGATCGGCTGGTTCGGATCGGTGATCGCGGGGCCGCGCTGCAATGCCTCGACCGGCTCGGTGCGACCATGCTGCCGGTGGATGGCGACGGGCTGGCTCTGCCACCCGATGCGGCCATGCTGCCCGAACACGGGATTGTCGCCACCATGCTGGTCAAC
>JAFLCQ010000370.1 GCA_017302815.1 Planctomycetota bacterium | reverse complement strand
GCGACGGTGCGGCCTGCGCCGGCGAGGGCGGTGGCGGCGGTGGCATCGTCCTTGGGCGCGCCGGCGCCGCCGACCACGGTGGCGGCGGTGCGGTCGATCTTCCCGCCGGCGACGGCGGTGGCGGCGGTGGTGCCGCCGCCCAGCGCGGCTCCGCCGCTGCCGGCGCCGACCAGCTCGCGGGCGTCGCGCGGGATGAGCAGGCCCTGGGCGGGCAGCGATTCGATGGCCTCGACCAGGCGCAGGGCTGAGGCCGGACGCTCGGCGGGGTCCTTGGCCAGGCACTGGTAGACCAGCTTCACGATCGGCGCGGGCACGTGGTCGAAGAGCCCGGTCGGCGGGGGCAGCGGTTCGCTGATGTGCTTGTAGAGCAGGCCGTGCAGGTTGGCGGCCTGGAAGGGGTACTGCCCGGTCAGCATGAACCACCACGAGACGCCGAGGCTGTAGAGATCGCCGGCGTGGCCGATCTCCTCGCCGCGGCAGGCCTCGGGGGACATGAACAGCGGCGTGCCCATCGGCGCCGCCTGCATGGTCAGCGCCGTCGACTCGGCGGCCTTGGCCAGTCCGAAGTCGACCAGCTTGGCGATGCCCTTGTGGGTCATCATGATGTTGTCGGGCTTGATGTCGCGGTGCACGACGTGCTGGTCGAAGGCCGCCGCGAGGCCGTCGGCGCACATGCGCACGACGCAGGTGGCGAGGCGCCAGTCGATCGGCTTGCCGAGATGCGCCTTCAGCGAGCGGCCGCCTTCGATCAGTTCCATGATCAGCAGCAGGTGCTTGGCGCCGCTGGCGTCGGGGAACTCCTCGCACTCGATGACGCCGACCACGTTGGGATGTCCGACCTTGGCCAGGACCTGCGCCTCGCGCTTGAAGCGCCGCACCATGTCCTCGTTCTCGAGCAGGTGGGTGGCGATGCGCTTGATGGCGACCGGCCGCTTCAGCGACAGCTGCTCGCCCTTGTAGACCTCGCCCATCGCCCCCTTGCCGAGGAGGTCGCCGATGAGGAAGCCGCCGATCTTGGATCCGGGGGTAAGCATGGTGGGAGGTTCGGTATAAACGGTTCAGGTGCAACGACTGCGCCCCGCCCAGAAGGGCGGGGCGCAGGAGGGGGAACCGGGCGGGCAGGGTGCCGCCCCCCAGGCGTCAACCACTCACTTCCAGCGCGACTGCTCGACTTCCTTGCGGATCGGCGTGTTGCTGCTCTGCCAGATGAGCTTGCGCGTCTGCAGATCGGTGAGCTTGAAGGTGACGACGTAGAACTTGACCGCCTCGCGGCCCTCCTGGTCGTTCTGCACCCCGATCTCGCCGTTGAGGATGAAGTCGGCCGCGGCCTCCTTGCCCAGCTCCTTCGACTTCTCGGCGTAGGCGGCCTGGTCCTCGAGGATCTTGCGGGTCTCCTCGGGGTCGCTGAGGACGTCGATCTTGCCGGAGTTGAGGAACTCCTCGACCAGCGCGTTGGTGATCAGGCTGGTGTTGATGCTCTCCTCGCCGTTGGTGCGGACGGGGAACTTGCCGATCACGATGATCGGGTTGCGCTTGTGCTCGGTCTGGAAGCGGTCGGGCCACGGCGCCTTGAGGGCCTTCTGCACGATCTCGCTGGCGGTGTTCTTGGTGTCGACGTCGTTCCACTTGCCCGAGAGGTCCTTGGCGGCTCCGGCCTCGGTGCGGGTGATGGTCTTGCCGCCGCAGCCGGTGATGGCGAGGGCGCCGAGGGCGAGGGCGGGGATGAGGGCGATGGCGAGGGGCTTCATGATGGATTCCTGGTGCGGAAGGTAGCGGCCGTTGCCGGGCCGCCAGCGTTCACTTCGCCGCCGGCGCCGCGGGCGAGGCGGCAGCGTTCGGGGACTGCACGGGCGCGTTCTTGGCGTCGCCCGGGTAGGGGTTGGGGACCGGGTTGGGGAAGGTGCGCACCGGCAGGATGACCAGGCGGCCGGCGGGCACGTCGACCTCGCCGAGGTCGATGCTGCCACCGGCGTGGTTCAGGCTGACGCGATGCTTGCCGGCCTGGATCGGGGTCAGGGTGGCCTCGATGCGATCGGGCAGCAGACCCCAGTGCCGGGTGTCGGCCGACTCGCTGGCCGAGGCGGCGGCATGGGCGCCGACGCCCATGGCCCAGCCCAGCAGCGCGCCGCCGACGCCCTGGTCCTTGGTCGCCTCCTTGGCGGCGGCGGCCGCGACCGCGGCGGCGATGTGCTTGGTGATCACCCGGGTCATGGTCTTGGTCAGGACGCCGGGCTGGAGGTCCTTGAGGGTGGCGCGGGCGTAGGCGTCGAGGTCCGAGACCACCACCAGGGGCAGTTCGAAAGCATCGATCTTGACCGTGCCGGGCACGGGGATGGGACGGTCGGTGCGGTGCACCGGCATCTCCCAGCCGATCCAGGTACCGGGGGCGATGTCGCCCATGAGGCGGCCGATCTCGGCCACCGCGGCGACCGCGCCGGACCAGCCCTCGGCGATCTCGCTGCCCGGACCCTTGGCCCAGCAGGTGGTCATCCAGCACTGGAAGCCATGCACGGTGACGCCGCGCAGCTCCTCCGCCTTGGTGACGGTCGGACGCACCGGGGCGCCGATGGCGAGGTGCATCTCCAGGCGGTCGGTCGGGGTGATCCAGTCGGCGTGGTTGACGATCAGCAGCAGGCCCTGCGACTTGTCGAGCTTGGCTCCGGCGACGCGCTGGTCGGTCGGATCGACGCCGAGATCCTTGAGCAGCTGGGCCAGGCCGCGCGGATCGTGGCTGTTGCCGACGTAGGCGGCGAGACGCAGCGCCACATAGGGCAGGCCGGCGATCTCGTAGCGGAACTGGCTGGCACCGCCGAGGACCTTGGCCTGCTCCTGGTAGGTCTTGCACGCCTTGACCAGGTTGTTGAAGGCGAAGCCCTCGTCGTCGCCGGCCTGGTTGGCGCGGGGGGTGGCCAGCACGATCGCCGCGGCCATGGTGCGGGCCCAGGGATCGTCGAAGTAGCGCAGATCGGGGGCGTTGTCCTGGTTGAACTTGATGCGCTCCAGGATCATGCCGCGGGCGATGTTGTTCATCGCCGAGATGGTGCTGTCGAGGTCCGCCGGCTCGTCGCCCTGCTTGGCCAGGATGCCCTGCTGGCGCTGGGCCGAGACCACTGCGGCGATGGTGCGGTGGTAGTCCACCATCACGTGCTCGTAGCCGTTGCCGGCGTACTCCTGCGCAGTGTCGTTGCTGAGGTAGGTGCCGATCTCGCGCGTCAGCGAGGCGGTGCGGCGTTCGACCACCAGATCGCTGGCGCGGTCGAGATGCTTCTTGGCGCCGCTGGTGTCGCCGGCGACGGTGGAGATCGCGCCGCGCTCCATGCGCCACAGCAGCTCGTTCTTCTCGGAGATGTCGTCCGCCTCGGCCACCTGCTTGTCGTCGGGGGCGGCCAGTTCGCCGGCCAGCACCGAGTCGTAGAGGTCGTTCACCTTGGGGATGGCATGGTTGTAGTCGCCGACCTGGACGTCGTACACCATCTCCTGCCGCACATCGACGGCGTTCTTGCATCCAGTGGTGAAGAGGGTGGCGCCGGCGACGGCGACCACGAGCAGGGTGCGGCTGAGCATGGGGCCCAGGTGTGCACGATTCCCGGCCCGAGGGCAAGGGCGAGCCTGCCGGTCGTCATGCAACGCTTGCAACGTTCCTGTTATTTTCCGGTACCGGCAACCACCTCACGGCGCCAGGCGCCGGGCGGCATGCCGACCTGGCGCCGGAAGGTGCGCTGGAAGTGCTCGCAGGAGCCGAAGCCGCAGGCGGCGGCCACGGCGGGGATGGGCAGCTCCGCATCGGCGAGCAGACGCCGGGCCTCGACCAGGCGCATGGCGATGAGATGGGCGTGGAAGGGCCTGCCGAGGTGGGTGCGCGCGAGCCGGGTCAGATGCTCGGGCGTCACCCCGGCGGCCCGGGCGGCGCCGCGCAGCGAGGCCGCTGCGGTGAGGTTGGCGCTGGCATACTGCAGCGCCCGCTGCAACGCCGGCGGCAGCGGGCCGGCGCGCTGGAC
>JAFLCQ010000037.1 GCA_017302815.1 Planctomycetota bacterium | reverse complement strand
GGGTTGGGGGTTGGGGGTTGGGGTGGCGGGCACGACGGTGTTCGATTTTGGGCAAGGGCTGCAGTACGCCAGCGGCACGACCTTGTATGCCAACGCACGACGCCAGCATCACGACCCCAATCCCCAACCACCAACCCTCAGGGGCAATGCCCATGCCTTCAATCACCCCCGGCACCGTCGTCATCGGCCAGAGCGGCGGCCCCACCGCCGTCATCAACCAGACCCTGATCGGCGTCGCCAAGGCCTGCCTGCAGCGCCCCGAGACCTTCACCCGCGTCCTCGGCGCGGTGCACGGCGTCAACGGCATCATGAAGGGCGAGTTCATCGACTTCGGCGCCGAGGATCCGGCCAACCTCGAGGTGGTCGCCGGCACCCCCTCCAGCGCGCTGAAGAGCGTGCGTCGCAAGGCCTCGAAGGAGGACTGCGAGCAGATCTTCGCCCGCTTCCGCGAGAACAACGTCCGCGCCTTCTTCTACATCGGCGGCAACGACACCGCCGAGACGACGCACATCATCGACGAGATGGCCAAGGCCAGCGGCTACGACCTGGCCTGCTTCCACTGCCCCAAGACCATCGACAACGACCTGCGCGTCACCGATCACTGCCCCGGCTACGGCTCGGCCGCCAAGTTCGTCGCCCAGGCCTTCATGGGCGACAATCTCGACAACCGCAGCCTGTCCGGCATCAAGGTCAACATCGTCATGGGCCGCAACGCCGGCTGGCTGACCGCCGCCGCGGCCCTGGCGCGCATCCTGCCGCAGGACGGTCCGCACCTGATCTACTGCCCGGAGGCCGACTTCTCGCTGGAGGCCTTCTGCACGGACGCCGAAGCGGTGTACCGCCAGCTCGGCCGCTGCGTCATCGCCGTCTCCGAGGGCATCCACGGCCCGGGCGGCAAGGAGATCATCGACGCCAAGGAGGTCGACAGCCACGGCAACAAGCAACTGTCGGGCAGCGGCGCCCTGGGCGACTTCCTCGCCGATACCCTGAAGGCCCACCTGGCCAAGGTCATGCCGGACAAGAAGCACCGCGTCCGCGCCGACACCTTCGGCTACCTGCAGCGCTGCTTCCCCGGCGTGGTCAGCGAGACCGACGCCCGCGAGGCGCGCCTGGCCGGCGTCGCGGCGGTGGAGGCCGTCCTGCGCGGCGAGCGCAGCGGCTCGATCGCCTTCAAGCGGCTGGACAATCCCTACCGCATCGAGTGCTTCACCACCCCGCTGGCGACCGTGGCCAAGGAGACCAAGCCGATGCCGCGCGAGCTGATCAACGCTGCCGGCAACGACATCGTCGCCGACAAGCTGCTGCCCTACCTGCGCCCGCTGGTCGGCGACCTGCCGCGCATCGGACGTCTCGCCGGCACCAAGGGCTGAGCATGACCGGCCCCTTCCCCGGCGGCCGCCGCGCCGCAGTTTCGCTGACCTACGACGACTGCCTGGCATGCCACCGCCTGGCGGTGGCACCTGCCCTGTCAGCGCGCGACATGCTGGGCACCTTCTACTGCACGGCGAATGCCGGCGATCTGCACGACAACGTCGAGTCCTGGCGCGCGGTTGCCGAATCGGGTCATGAGATCGGCAACCACACCTGCTTCCATCCCTGCCGGCGGCAGGAGGGGCGGGACTGGCCGGACCGTGCCTACGATCTGAACACCTACAGCCGCAAGCGCATCGTCGACGAGGTGCACCTCGCCGACCGCGTCCTGCGCCTGGTCGACGGCTGCGAGCGCCGCTCCTACGCCGCGACCTGCGGCCAGACCTCGGTCGGCCCGCTCGGTGCCGAGGAGTCCTTCGTCGACGACCTCCGCCGTTTCGCCACCGTGGTCCGCTCCGGCCGCGGCGGCATCCAGCCGCTGCGCCGACCGGACTTCGTCCTCGGCAGCCACGGCGCCGACGGCAAGGATGCCGCGACCACCATCGCCGCCATCGAGCCGCTCCTGGACGCCGGCGGCTGGCTGCTGATCACGATGCACGGGGTGGGCAAGGGCACGCACGGGCTGTTCGTCGACGAGGCAGAGCACACCGCCATCCTCGACTGGATCGCCGAGCGCTCCGACCGCATCTGGGCCGGCACCGTCAGCGGCGTGGCCGAACGCCTGGCCGCCCTGCCGGCCTGAGCCTCAGCTTTCGCCGGGCCAGCGCACGCCGGCCTGCGACCGGCATGCATCGATGGCTCCTGCCAGGGCACGGCTGTCCGCCCAGGACATCGCCGGATGGCTGCCGTCCGCATCGCAGCCGGCCATGGCCAGCGCCTCACGTGCGTACAGCTCCAGGCCATCGTCGTTCCAGGTGATCTCGCGCACCTCGTCGCCGCGGAGCAGGCGCATGCCGGCACCCGGCCGGTTGCGGAACGGCTCGTCGACCTCGATCACGCCTTGCGGACCGGCGATCCAGGCCCGCTGCGGCGTGGCGGTATCGCAGGCGCACAGCGCCTGGGCGACGCTCCCGCCGGCGAATTCCAAGCCTACGGCGGCAGCGAGATCCACCCCGGTACCGGCCAACCGGGCGGTGCAGGCCAGCCGGGTCGGAGCGCCCAGTAGGCCGATCAGCCAGGACAGCGGGTAGCAGCCCACGTCCATGAGGGCTCCGCCGCCGACCGCGTCCAGGAGGCGGCCCTTCGGCGGGCTGCCGGCATGGAAGCAGAAGGCCCCATGCGCCACGGTCGGACCGCCGATCTCCGGCAGCAACCGCAGCAGGGCCCGCCAGCGGGGGTGGAAGCGGTAGGCGAAGGCCTCGACGAAACGCACGCCGGAACCGCGCGCCGCCGCCAGCATGGCGTCCAGCTCGCCAGCATGCAGCGCCGCCGGCTTCTCGCACAGGATGTGCTTGCCCGCCCGCGCCGCCGCGATGCACCAGCGCGCGTGGTCGCGGTTGAGCAGCGACACGTAGACGGCGTCGACCTGCGGATCGGCCAGGACGTCCTCATAGGATCCGGCTCTGGCGAATCCGTGCAGCACCGCGAACTCCCGGGCCCGCGCAGGATCGCGGGCCCCCACGGACTGCAGACGGGCGCGGCCGCCGAGGGCGGCGACCTGGCCGGAGAAGCGGTTGGCGATGTGGCCGGTGCCGAGCACGCCCCAGCGCAGGCTGACGGTCATTCGATGCGGGTGGCCTTGGCGACGTCGAGGATCAGCAGCAGGCCCTTCTCCAGCTTGCATACCGACTGGATCAGGTCGCGGACCGCGCCGTTGATGGTGTCGGGCGGCGGCTCGCAGGAGGCGGGATCGATGTCGATGACATCGCCGATCTCATCCACCAGCAGGGCGGCGGCGGCCTCGTCCTCGCCGGCACCGGTGCCGACCACGATGTTGATCGGCGCCTTGCCGTCCTCGCGCGGCGGGAAGCTCAGGCGCGTGCGCATGTCCAGGGCGGTGATGATCTGGCCGCGCAGGTTGATCAGGCCCTTCACCACCGGAGGCGCGAGGGGCACGCGCGTCATGGGCTGATGGCGCAGGATCTCGTGCACCGCCAGCACGTCGATCCCGCAGTGGTACTGCGCAAGCCTGAAGGTGCAGTACTGGCGGCTGGAACCGGCGATATCGATCATGGCGCGGCCTTGTAGAAGTCAGGGACGACGGTGCGGACCACCGCCTCGACGTCGAGGATCTCGGTCACCTTGCCGTTGATGACGATGCACCCCTTGATGCCGGCGCGGGTGGCCGCCTTCTGCAGCTTGAGTGACTCCTCGACCGTGTCGATGATGCGGCCGACGACCAGGCCGACATGGCGCCCGCCATGGTTGTGGACCACCACCGGCAGGGTGTCGGGCTGGACCCCGGCATCGGGGTTGCGGGGATTGCGCCGGCGCTCGGGCAGGACCTGGAAGACGCGCACCAGCGGCAGGATCTCGCCGCGGTACTGCACGACCTCGACATCGCCGGCGCCTTCGACCTTGCTGGCCTCCATCTCTTCCAGACGGACGACCTGCGACAGGGGTATGCCCATGCGGCCGTCGTCCGGGCTCTGGAACAGCAGCAGCGGCTCCTTCTCCTCGCCCGCCGCGACGGTGGCGGCGCGCTTGCCCTCCTTGCCCTTGCCCACGGCATGGGCGCGCGTGCCCAGGCCGAAGACATCGAGGATCAGCGCGACGGTGCCGTCACCCATGATGGTGGCGCCGGCGAAGACGGCGAGGTGCTTGAGCTGCTTGTCCAGCGGCTTGACCACGATCTCGCCGGTGTCGAGGACGCTGTCGACGACGACACCGAACTGGTTGTCGTCGGCCTGAAGCACGACGATGTTCACCGAGCCGGCCTCGGCCTGCGGCAGGCCCAGCTCCTTGTTGAGGAAGACCAGCGGCAGCAGCTGGCCACGCAGGCGGTAGACCGGGGCGCCGTACACATCCTCGATGGCGGTGGCGGCCTTGTCCTTGTCGATGCGCACCAGCTCCAGCAGGTTGATCTGCGGGATGGCGAAGCGCTCGCCGCCGCTCTGCACCACCAGGGCCGGGATGATCGCCAGAGTGAGCGGGATCTTGATGGTGATCGTCGTGCCCTTGCCGACCTGGCTGGCGATGTCGACCGAACCGCCGATCTTCTCGATGTTGGTGCGCACGACGTCCATGCCGACGCCGCGCCCGCTGATGTTGGTGACCTGCTCGGCGGTGCTGAAGCCGGCGGCGAAGATGAGGTTCAGGATCTCGCGTTCGCCCATCCTGGCGGCCTGTTCGGCGGTGATCAGGCCCTTCTCGATCCCCTTGGCCCGGATCCGCGCCGGGTCGATGCCACCGCCGTCGTCCTGGATCTCGATGGTGACCTTGCCGCCCTCGTGGTAGGCGCGCAGGAGGATGCGCCCCTCGGCCGGCTTTCCGGCAGCCGTGCGCTTGGCCGGCGCCTCGACGCCGTGGTCGACGGAATTGCGCACCATGTGGGTGAGCGGGTCCTTGATCGCCTCGATGATCGACTTGTCGAGCTCGGTGTCCTTGCCCTCCATGTCGAGGCGCACCTGCTTGCCCACCTGCTTGGCCAGGTCGCGGACCACGCGCGGCAGCTTGCCCCAGACCGCCTCGATCGGCTGCATGCGGGTCTTCATGACCTCCTCCTGCAGCTCGGAGGTGATGTGGTCGAGGCGCTTGCTGGTCGCGGCCAGCGCGCCACCAGCGCTGCCAGCCGCAGCCCCGGCATGCTGGAGGATCTGGTTGCGGGTGAGGACGAGTTCGCCGACCAGGTTCATCAGGCGGTCGAGGACGCGCACATCGACGCGCAGGCTCTGATCGGCGACCGATCCGGCCGCCGCGGATGCCGCCGCCGCGGGCGCGGCCGGCTCGCCGGGCTTCGCCGCATCGGATACCGCGACAGGAGCCTCGACCGGCTTCGCCGCGGGCGCCGGAGCCGCGGCTGCGTCATCGACGGCCCGGCCTTCCAGATGCGCCTCCAACTCGGCGATCAGCTCCTGGTAGGCATTCGCCCCTTCGCCGCCACTGCGCTCGATCTCGCCCAGGATGGCGCGGATGGCGTCGACCGTGCGCAGGAGGGCGCTCGACATCCCGGGATTGAGTGACAGGGCGCCATCGCGCAGCTTGGCCAGCAGGTTCTCACCGGCGTGCGCGACCTGCTGCAGGCGCTCGAAGCCGAAGAATCCGCTGGTCCCTTTGACCGTGTGGATGGTGCGGAAGATCGAGGCGATGACCTCGCGGTTGCCCGGGTCGTTCTCGAGCTGCAGGAACTCCTTGTCCAGGCGGTCGAGATTCTCGTAGCTCTCGACCAGGAATTCCTTCACCAAGCCATCGAGATCGCCCATGCATGCCTCCGCTGCCCCGTAGGATACGCCAGCGGAGGCCATGGAGCAAGTGCGGCGCCCCAGCCTGGGCCGGCCAGCCTCAGTTCAGGGCTTCCACACCCAGACCTTGCCTTCCAGGGAGGCCGCCACCAGGGCGCCGTCCCACACCGTCGGTGGCAGCAGATCGCTGCCGGCATCGACGCGGAACGGCGTCGAGCCGAATACCGACAGGCGCGGCCCATGCGCCACGACAGCCTGGCCGACCCAGGCCAGGGCGTGCAGCGACTGGCCAGGCTGCGGACGCGGATCGAGCCTGCCCATCTCCTGCCAGCCGGCCTGGCCGCGCAGCCAGATCTTGCCGAACACCCCGACCATCACATCCGGCCCGCCGCCGATGGCGCGCTCGGGAAGGGCTTCCATGACGACTTCCCCGCCCGTCCAGGCCCAGGTCGAGGAATCCGACAGGCCGGCGATGCCATCAGGCGTCGCCCAGACGCTGATGACCGGCTGGCCGAGCTGGCGGGCGCCCTCGCTGCGTCCATCCTCGGCGCGGACGCGTTCGAGGGTGCCATCAGCGCGGGCGAAGAGGATGTCCTCGCCGACCATGCGCATCTCGCCCACCAGCGGCGCACCAGCAGGAGTCTGCCAGACCGGAGCGACGCTGCCGCTCTGGACCGCGATGATCCTGCCTTCGTTGGCGGCCACGATCAGCAGGTTCCTTCCGATCACCAGCTGGCTGTGATGGGCCAGGATGGCGTGATCGGAGGCGGCCGGCAGCGGCAGGCGCTCCATGGCGTCGCGACCGACGCGCAGGGCCAGGCCCTCGCGGGTCGCCAGCAGCAGGGAGTCATCCACGCTGGAGACCGGGGCGAACACGGGTTCGGACAGCGCGGCGGCGGCTCCGACCAGCGTGCTGCGGACGGCGTTGGCGTCCGGACGCTCGAGGGAGACGATCCTGCTGCGATCGCCGAGCCACAGGCGGCCTGCGGCGACGCCGGGCCTCACCGTCAGGGGATGCGGCAGATCGAGGGCCAGGATCGCGCTGCGCTCCAGCCTGGCCGTGAGGCGCCATCCGCCTTCCGCCTGAGCCCCGGAGAGCATCGCATCCTTGTAGCCGGGCTTCCGCAGGGTCAGGCTGAGGTCGACGCGTTCATCCGCTGAGACATCGAGGATCAGCGGCGTGCTGCCGAGCACCTTGCCGTCGGCTCCGACGACCTCGGCCGCCTCGGGCTGGCTGGAGACGACGACCGGCAGATAGGCCAGCCCGATCTCGCGCGCGATGCCCTCGCAGGCGGCCAGATCGCCCTTGGTCATCGCCATACGCAGATCCTGCTTCAGCTGCAGACGGCGGGCCGCCTGGGCCTGGGCCGCTTCCAGCTCGATCTCAGCCTCGCGACGCACCGCGGTGGCCCGCCAGGCGGGTTGCGCGATGATATCCTTGAGCGCCGCCACCGCGCCCTGCCAGTCGCCAGAGCGGCCCATGCGCTGGGCATCCACCAATGAGATGCGCGCCTGCGCCTCGATCGCCCCGATGCGCTGCGCCCGCGCCTGCAGCGCGGCGATGAGATCGGCATCCTCGGTCGCCGACGCCTGCTGCGCCAGCGAGGTGGCCTCCAACGCCCGCTCGGCGGCGGCCCTTCCGCCGCCCGCTGCGCAGGCAGCCAGGGCGCCCGCCACGCGCTCGAGAGCTTCGCGGCCCGACGCCTGCGGATAGGTCCGCAACAAGGTCTGGAGGCGCTCACGTGCGGCGGTCAGGCCATCGACCGGCGCATCCTCGGACAGGGATCGCAACGCCACATCGGTCGCAGCTCCGAGTTCCTCGGAAACCCGTTTGATCACGGCCGCCGCCTGGGCGGCGCGGGCCTCCAGCGGAGTTCCGCTGCCGGAATCCCCGATGCGCAGGCCTTCGAGTTCTGATTTCGCCTGCGCCCATGCGCCGGAGGACGCCACGGCCTCGATGCGGGACAGCCGATCCATGAGGGACTTCAGCTGCCCTTGCAGATCCTGCTCCAGCTGCGCCAACTGCCCTTGCATGGCAGCATCCGGCCGCGCCTGCCGCAGCCTGGCGATGGCGGCGATGCGCACATGCAGGGGGTGCGTCTGGCTGCGGGCGATGACCAGGGTGTCGTTGCGCCAGAGCACCAGGGCCTTGGCGGCGTCAGCGGCCCGCACGCCCGTCGCATCGTCGACCGCGGCGAGGGCGCCGGCGATGTCGCCGTTGGTGAGACGGGCGCGGATCTCGTCGGCAAGGGCTCCGGCGGAGAGGCGGGCTTCGGCTTCGGCCTCGCGCAGCCGGCGCTGCAGATCCCCCTCGTCCGGCAGGGAGGCGATGCGGGTGCGCGCCGCGGGGAAGTCCTCGGTCTCGATCAGGCTGATGATGGCTGCGCGTTCGGCGGTGATGGCGGATTCGACCTGCGTCCCGAGGCCGTCCACGGTGCGGATGGCGGTGAGGTCGTTGCCGGCGGCCTGGCGCAGGCGGCCGATCGCGCTGCGCGCGTCCTGCCACTGGCGCGAGCCGAGCAGCCTGGCGATCTCGGCCTCATCCTCGCGCATCCGCTGCTGCTTGCCGTTGTACTGGATGACCAGGAAGGCCACGCCCAGGGAGATGGCCAGCAGCGCGATCAGCCCGACCAGCACGATCGGCCGGTTGCCGCTCTGGGGCGGGGCGCGGTAGACCTCCATCTCGCGCAGCTGGCGCGCGGGGGCCGCCGCCTGCTCCGGCTGCGCGGCCGGCTGCACGGTGCCGGAGCCCGTACGGAGCGCCTTGTGCTGTCCGGATGGCGCGGCGCCGATGGCGGGACGGACCCCGCTGGTCTTGTGCTGGTCGACCCTGCTGATGACCTGCTTGGACAGCAGCGAACGCAGCACGCGCCCGAGGTTGAGGCTGCTGTCGCGGCACAGTTCGGCGATCTGCTCGACGGTGGCGCGGCCATCGACGAAGTTCAGCACCATCTTCTCGTACTCGCCGAGCTGGCCGGCGCTGTGCTCGGCCTCGTTGAGGGCGAACACCGAATCCCAGCCGCCGATCTCCCGTTCGACCGCCTGGTGTTCGCTCACGCGCTGGTCGCAGGTGCGGATGAGCGCCTCGACGCCGATGCGCATCTTGAGCGCGCTGCGCCCCACCGGCAGCTGCTCGGGGCTGACCCCCTGCTTGAATTCCACCGTGGTGCAAGGTCCGCGGAACGCGCGGGTCAGCGCGTCCTCGACCACCGCCTGCGCGACCTGGTCCGCTTCGGCCTCGCTGACCAGCTGGCGCTGGACCAGGTAGTCGCGGGCCTTGGCGCCACCGGCCAGGGCGGCTTCGAGCTCGGCCAGGCCGGCATCATCCAGCTTGTGGTAGACCCGGCAGGCATTGGCGAACAGGCGCTCGAGATCCTCGCCGAGATCGATCGCCACCGGTTCGCCATCGACGAGGCAGATGCCCAGGGCGAAACCGTCTCCGGCGGTCTGCAGCAGTCCGCTCAGCCGCTGGCGGTGCAGGGCATGGAACCGTTCGACCAGGTGGGAATCAAGCTGCATCGTGCGCTCCGGTACCGGGAATGCCCCCCCGGCCCAGGGAATCTAGGAGGGCCCGGTGGGGCCGCTAGTGCAGAGTCACCTGCCCCTACGGGGCGAATGCGACCACGGTGCCGCTGGAGGAGGCGGCGAAGACCGCGCCCTGCGCGATCCCCACCGCGGCGACCGCTCCGCCAAGCGGCGAGGTCCACGCCAGGTCCTGGCCCTGGAAGACGACCAGGCTTCCCTCGACGGTGGCGACGACGAGGCGCTTGCCGACGACGGCGACGCCGCACGAGGCCACCCCGGGCAGAGGCAGCGACGCCTGCACCGAACCCTCGGCGCCGACACGAGCGACCTGACGACCGCAGGCGACATGCACCACCCCGTCCACGACCACCGGGTCGCCGACCGCCGGGGCCTCGAGCTGATGCGTCCAGCGCAGCGTCGCCCCTTGCGCCGACAGGCCGAAGCAGGCCAGGCGGCCGCCATCGAGGAGGGCGACCACATCCGATTCCCCGATGCTGACCAGCTGGCCGATGTCGGCGGCCTGGACATCCAGCTCCCACTGCGGCTTGCGGGTCGATTCCTCGATGCCGACGAGGCGGCCGCGCACATCGGCGACCACCAGGATGCGATCGATGTCCTTGACCAGGGCCACCGGCCCGCTGATGGCGGGGGCGGGCAGCGGGATGCGCGCCAAGGGGCCTCCCGGCTCGCCGCTGAAGATGGCCTCGGCGGCGAAGGCTATGCGCGGCGTCGCGCCGAGGACCTCGTTGACATACGCGACCGGCCGGCCGCGCACCTCGTTCGCGGTCGCGATCTTCTGCGCGGCGCCGCGGGCATCGACCAGGACGACACCGGAGCCGGGCTGGGCGGCCACCAGACGGCCATCCGCCAGCAGGGTCGGCTGGTCGGCATGGCCGCGGCCGGCATTGATGTCATCACCGGCCATGGCCAGGCGCCAGCGCACCTGGCCCTGAGCGGAGATGCGGGCCAGGCCATCCACGGTGGTCACCGCAAGGTCGCCAGCAGCCATCGGCGTGATGGACAGCACGCCCTTGCCGAGATCGGCCCGCCAGATCACCGCACGGCCGAGATGCGGAGCCCAGCGCCAGGAGGTCGATACCTCGTCGATGCGCTTGAGCATGGGCTGGCAGCCGGCGGCCTCGACGGTGAGCTCGCCGCGCTGGCCCGGCCGGTAGGTGAGGAGGCAGGGCGACTCGCCGATGCGCCGGCCATCCAGCTTCACCAGTGCGCCGGTCGGCTGCGACTCGATCCACAGCGGCAGTTCGATGTCGGTGACCTGGTTGCCGTAGCCGGCGACGAGGTCGCGGCCGGCGATCCACGCCGCCTCCCACTGCTTCTCCTGCATCAGCCCGCGGAAGCGCTCGATGGCCTTGCTGCGGGCGGCCTGCGCGCGGGAGAGCGCATCGTGGCGCTGCCGAACCGCGGCCGCCTCGGGTGCGCCGGGATGGCGGGCCAGGAACGCCGCCAGGGCGTCCAGGCCCGCGTCGGCCCCGAGCTTGGCGGCGTCGGCCTTGGCCGCGGCCAGTTCGGCGGCGATGCCCGTCCGCGCTTCGCGGATGCGCTCGGACAGCCCCCAGATCGCCGACTCGTCCTGGATCTCGGCAAGCTTGGCATCGGCCTTGACCAGGTCGGTCGTGGCCAGGCTGCGCGCGGCATCCAGGGCCTGCTGCACCGTACCCGCGACCGCGTCGGCCCGCGGCGCGAGGCGGGCAACCGAGGCCTTGGCCTTCGCCGCCACCTCGGCGTTCGGGCTTTCCGCGAGACTGCGGTACTGGACCAGGGCGGGGCCGAAGCGCCCGCCGGCCTCGTCAGCCTCGGCGCCCGCCAGCAGCCTGGGGGCGTCGTTGATGCGGGCGGTCATCTCATCGCGCTGCTTCTGCGCCAACTCCAGCTTGCCGACGATCTGACCCATGCGCGGCGACTGGTCCTGGAACCTCACCTTGTAGACCGCCAGGCGCTCGCGGGCGCGCTTCAGGTCGCCCTGCTCGATGGAGGTGGATATCTGCTCCAGCTCGCGGGCGCTCGAAGCCTGCCAGGCGATGGCCCAGGTGCCGGTCATCTCCAGCATGCGGTTGCGCAGGCCGCTCCAACGCTCCCCTTCGCCGAGGGCGTCCAGGCGGCCCTGCATCGCATCGAGCTCACCCTTGAAAGCCGCCAGCTGGCCGGAATCCAGCTGCTCGCTCATCGGCTGCAGCCTCTCGCTGAGATCACGCAGCTCGCCGGCGAAGCGGCGCTGCTTCAGCAGCGGCTGCACGGTGACGGCGGCGCCGACCAGGATGACCAGGATCGCGGCGGCATAGAGCAGGGCGATGCGCTGACCGACCTTGGTGGTCGAGGCGAGGATCTCTGCCAAGCGCTGCGAACGCGGGTCGTCGCTGGACATCGTCCGCATCGCCGCCTTGTAGCAGCGGATCGCCGCCCAGTAGCGGCGCACGCGGCGGAGCTGGTGGCCCTGCTCGATCTGCTTCTCGACGAAGGTGTCGTGCACCATCGCCTCGAGGCTGCGGATGTGGGCGATGAGCTCGGGGTTGTCGACCTGGATGGACGAGACCTGGCGCCAGGCTTCCAGCGCCCCCTCCCAGTCCTGCGCCTCCTCCTTGGCCTTGGCGGTGGAGACCAGGGCATCGAGCTGGTCCGCGGCCGCCTGCCGGCTGCCGGACCCGCCCTTGATCTTGTCGGGGTTGGCGATGCGGCTGGTCGACGGCGCGCCGCCGGCGCGCCGGCTGGACGAGCCGCGGTGGGGATCGGCGCCGCAGAAGATGCACAGGCGGTCGGAGACGCCCACCGGACGGCCGCACGAGAGGCAGGTCAGCTGCAGCGAGGCCTTGCACTTCTCGCAGTTCGGTGCTTCACGGTGGTTGACGTGGCCGCACTGGATGCAGACCACCACGTCCTCGGACTGCTCGTCCTGGGCGGCGGCGGAGAAGATGCGCGCCAGCTGGCGACGCGCCGGCTCATTGCCCTTGTCCAGCTCGAGGACCTGCAGACAGGTGCTGCGCGCGTCCTCCAGCCGGTCGAGGCCGGTGAAGGTCTCTATCAGCTGCAGCAGCTCACCGACCGCCTCGGCGGTGTTGACGTTGCGGTCCTGCGCCAGCAGGCAGCGCACCAGGGTCTGGCGCATCGCCGGATCGCCGGGAGACAGCTGCACCGCCTTGCGGGCGTGGGCCACCGCGGTGGTGTGATCCTCGGCCTTCAGGCTGCCGA
The DNA here is from genome assembly GCA_017302815.1 of Planctomycetota bacterium. GTDB lineage: Bacteria > Planctomycetota > UBA11346 > UBA11346 > UBA11346 > UBA11346. The sequence goes on along the minus strand of JAFLCQ010000037.1, from coordinate 5,155 downwards.
TCGCGAGCTGCGCGAAGCTGGCCGCGGCCTCGGGGGCATCGCCGAGCTTGGCCAGGCAGTCGGCGAGCTTGCGCGCCGTCTCATCGTCCGACGGCCGGCCGGCGAGGGCGCGGCGGTAGAGCGAGCAGGCGCGCAGGAGGTCGTTCTTGGAGACCAGGAAGTCGGCGTGGTAGATGATGTCGTCGCGGGTCAGCGGCACGAGCAGGCCGCGCTCCATCAGCTGCGCCAGGCAGGTCCAGGCGTCGAGACGGGTGGCGACGCTGTCCTTCACCAGATCGTCCAGGGAGCGCACCGCGTCGACCAGCGGCACGACCGCCGAGGCCGGATACTCGCGCGACGCCTCCTTGAGCTGCTCTTCCATGCTCTCGCGCGGGCCGAGAACCAGACCGCCGTCGGGGAAGACCTGGCGCACGCGCTCCCACTCGTCCTGGCGGCGCGCGGACTCCATCAGCAGCGAGCTGATGTTGAAGGTCAGGCCGTCGCCCTTGGCCCGCTCGACCACGGCGTTGATCTCGTCGGCCTCGGGACCGGCATCGTGGAAGACGAAGTCGGCGTAGTCCCAGGTGAAGAGGCTCTGCAGCTCCTCCTCGGTCTGCCGCTGCTGCGCCTCCTGCACCGCAGCCTGGTCGATGACGCCACCTTCGATCAGCCGTCCGATCACCTGCGATTCGCGCCCCGAATGCGAGATCTGCGCCGCGGTCGTGGCGTCGAGACGGCCGTCGAGGATGAGACGCCGCAGCAGCGCCTGGCGCTCCTCGCCGCGGCGGAAGGACACCCCGATCAGCTCGCCCTGGTCGAAGACGACATCGCGTCCGCCTTCCGGAGCGGCGAGGCGCAGGACCCCGGTCGCCTTGATGCGGTTGAGGGTCTGGAGCACCTCGGGCAGAGCCAGAGTGCGAAGGTTGCCCGCGAAGCCCATGGCGGGACAGTAGATGCGTCGGGTGGGGCGTCAACGCGAGGATGCGTGCACCGGTGGCGGCTGTGCACGCTGCAGACAACGCCAGGCGAGCGGGTCCGTATCCACTGCATGACGGTCCGCCGGGGCGCATTCACACTCATCGAACTCCTGGTCGTGGTGTCGATCATCGCCGTGCTGGCGGGACTGCTGCTGCCGGCGATCGGGCTGGTGCGCAACCAGGCCAGACTGGTGAATTGCAGCAACAATCTCCGCCAGGTCGCCATCGGCCTTGAAGTCTATCGGCAAGAACACGACGACCGTTTCCCCAATACCATCCGAGGTCTGTTCGATCCAACTCTGGGCGGACCCTTGGACCCGGGCGAAGCACGAGTGCTTTTCTGTCCAGCAGACGCATCACGCGGCACCAGCGGCCTAAATCGCGAACTATGGGATGGATCCACTCCAAGCGCGCTGTGGCAAGCGGAGCAACCGTGCAGTTACTTGAACGAGGTCAGTGGAACTGCAATCACTGACCAGATGATCACCGATGTGTGGTTTGGCGCCGAGGCTGACATCAGGGCTTTGCCCGCAGCCGACCTTGTTAACGCCGATGGGCACGCCGCTCCTCCATGGTGGAGAGCCAAGGATCACCAGCGCAAGACCGGTTGGCCGAGCACTAAACCTTGGGCACTCAGCGATTTTCCCATGTTGCGTTGCTACTGGCATCAAATCTGGACCAAACAAAACGACCGTTCAGCGAGAAAAGTCGTCAATCTGAGTTGGGGATTCAACATCTGGCAGTCAATCCCGTTTTGGGAGCACCAGATCAACCCAGACGTGAATTTTCCACCCTAAATAACGACCAATCAACAATGCACCTCGACGTGCATACCAGCGCGGGCGGCCAAAACAGATATACCCGACAGTTCACCCTCCGTTAGCGCCGTCGCCCACGTCTCCGCCGTCGTCCGCGCCGTGGTGTAGACCTGCACCCGTTCGATCCTCGCCCCCTCGTCCAGCAGCCAGCGCAGGCGGCCCGCCCAGGCCTCGATCTCGTGCTGCGGCGGCATCTGCCCGTGCAGACGGCAGAACAGCGACTGGATGACCAGCGGCCGCAGCCGACCGAGGTCGCGCAGGTTGCCCAGCACGCGCTGGAAGGGCACATCGGAACGGTCCACCGCACGGTACCAGTCGTCGGTGCCGGCATCGAGCTTCGCCCACACCTCGCTCGGTCGCGACGCCAGCGCCACCAGGGCGTCGCGGACGGCTGGGCGATGGAAGAGGGTGGCGTTGGTGATGATGACGATGGTCGCCCGAGCCCCCGCCGCGTCGATCAGGCTCCCGGCGCGTTCGAGCATGCGCGGAAATCCGGCGTAGCTGGTCGGCTCGCCATCGCCGCTGAAGGCGACGTCATTGAGCCTGCGCAGATGCGCCGGCGTGCGATCGAAGGGTTCCTCAGACCAGATCCGGCCGCTGACCGCCATGTGCAGCAGGGCCGCCAGTTCGGCCTCGATCGCCGTTTCGTCGACCCCGGACCCCGGACCCCGGACCCCGGACCCGGCAGTGCGATCCACCGAGCAATAGGCGCAATCGAAGTTGCAGGCCTTGTCGGGGTTGAGATTCACCCCCAGCGACAGGCCGCGCGAACGCCGGCTGACCACCGGATAGCAGAAGCGGAAATCGCGCCAGGTCCGCGCGTGCTGGCGGAACAGTTCGGTCATCGCGCCTCGACGCAGGTGAAGCGGCGGACGAAGTCGCCATTGTCGAACGAGATGTCCATCGGCATGCCCGGCAGCCGGGCCAGTTCGCGGCTGATCGCCGCATCCTCGCCCTCGCGCGGCACCAGCCACGACAGGGCGTTGGGCAGGGACGGATCGACCAGGGCCTGGTAGGCGCGCCCATCCGCGGTCAGCTCGAAGGCGAGCGTCGCACGTCCAAGCACGGCCGGCCCCGGCTTGCCGCGATCGGCAGGGATCGGGGTGGGCGGAGTCGCCATCTGCACCGGAGCCGGCTCGCTGCCCGGGGTGCTGATCGACATCCCCGTGCCCGTCGCTGGATCGATCTCGACCCGGGTGCCTTCGGCTGGGCTCTCCATGATCACCCGGTTGGCGGACATGCTCACCACGCGGCGACCGATGCGCAGGGTGCCGCCCGCGACCACGGCCAGCCGCTCCAGCTCGGCGTCCATGCTGCCGAGATCGGCGCGCAGGGTCCGGACCAGGAATGGCGGCGCGGCGGGCAGATCGGCACGGGCGCGCGCCAGGCGTTCGCGGTGGTACTGGCCGATCGCCTCCACCATCGCCGGATCGCCGGCCTGGCCCTGCCGGGCGGCTATCGTCTCATCGAAGACGAACACGGTCGGCGCCGCCACGGGCGCCTCGCCGGCCCCCAGAAGCCCCAGCAGCAGGAAGACGACGACCGCGCGCACGCCGGGCAGCATGCGCCCGGCCTCCCCCCCCGCAACCGGGCCTCCGCCCTGCCGGCTTGTGCGGCACGCCGGCGGACCTAGCGTTCCATCGCTCATGGCGGCAGATCTCCTCGAATTGCTGGATGCCATCACCGACGCGCGGGTCGCCAATCCCTCGTTGAAGGCGAGCGTGCAGTCGGCGCTGCGCCTGGCCTCTGGAGCCGGCTGCCTCACGGCCGGACGCCTGATGGTGCTGCGCTACGATGGCGGTCTGCGCGAGATCGTCGCCCACGGCGACTCCAGCCAGAGCGAGGAGGCCGACCTGGCGTTGATGGGCCAGGCCCGCGATGCCCATGAACCCCGGCATGCCGGCACCGCCACCGCCCTGCCGTTGGGCAAGGGCAAGCGGGTGCATGCGGTCCTGGTCCTCGAAGGGCTGCAGGACCCCGCCATCGGCAACCTCCTGGCCGACCTCTGCCTGCAGTGGTGCGTGATCGCCGAGATCCAGCGCCAGGAGAAGGCCGAGCTGATCGACGAGAACCACCAGCTGCGCGAGGAGCTGAAGAGCCAGTTCAGCGACCGCAATCTGGTCGGCGTCTCCGGCGCCTTCCGCCGCGTCATCGACCAGGCGCACCGCGTCGCCGCCTCGACCGCGACCGTGCTGATCCACGGCGAGACCGGCACCGGCAAGGAGATGATCGCGCGCATCATCCACGACCACAGCCCGCGCGCGAACGGCCCGTTCATCCCGGTGAACTGCGGCGCCCTCTCGGAAAGCCTGCTGGAATCCGAGCTGTTCGGCCACGTCAAGGGCGCCTTCACCGGCGCGGTGGCCGACCGCAAGGGGCGCTTCGAGGCGGCCAACGGCGGCACCATCTTCCTCGATGAGATCGGCGAAGTCAGCCCGGGCATGCAGGTGCGTCTGCTGCGCGTGCTGCAGGAGATGGAGATCGAGCGCGTCGGCGACACCCGCACCCGCAAGCTGGACGTGCGGGTCATCGCCGCGACCAACCGCGTGCTGGAGTCCGAGGTGCAGAAGGGCACCTTCCGCGCCGACCTCTTCTATCGCCTGAACGTCGTCTACCTGCAGATCCCGGCCCTGCGCACCAGGCCCGAGGACGTGCCGCACCTGGTCGAGCACTTCGTCAACCAGTACGCGCAGCGCAACGTCAAGTACATCAGCTCCATCTCACGCGAGGTGATGGATGCGATGAAGCGCTACCCCTGGCCGGGCAACGTGCGCGAGCTGGAGAACTGCGTCGAGAAGATGGTGGTGATGGCGCCGACGTCCGAGCTGACGCCCGACCTGCTGCCATTCGCCGTCATCGCCTTCGATCCCCACGCCGAGAACGACAAGGCCCACGGCCTGGCCAGCTTTGAAAGCAGGCTGGCCGCCGAGATGCGCAGCGAGACCCTGGCGGCGGTGCAGCGTGGCGCGGACGACCTCTACGACGTCGTGCGCGCCAAGTGGGAGCGCCACCTCTTCGAGGCGGTGCTGGACGCCTGCGGCAACAACAAGTCCAAGGCGGCTCAGCTGCTGGGCATCACCCGCAACACCCTGGCGGCGAAGCTCAAGGAGCTGTCCGAGGTGAAGCGCGAGTGGTCGGTCTAGGCGCAGCCGTACTCGACCTGCTGCTGCCCGCGGTCTGCCCCTTGTGCCGCGAGGCGCGCGGCCCTGCGCTGTGCCCGGACTGCCTTGCCGGCCTGCCGCAGATGCCGACCGCCTGTCCCCTGTGCGGCTGCCCCGCCCAGGACGGCCCCTGCCCGGCCTGCGCCGGCGACGGCCTGGCGCACCTCGACGCCATCCACACCGGCTTCGCCTACCGCGGTCCGATGCGCCAGCTGGTCGG
>JAFLCQ010000369.1 GCA_017302815.1 Planctomycetota bacterium | reverse complement strand
CCCATGGACGCTGCGTGGTGGTGGGCGGCGGCGTCTGCCTCGACATCCCGCTGGCCGAGCTGGCCGCTCGCTTCGCCGAGGTGGTGCTGCTCGACGTCGGCTTCCTCGACCGCAGCGGCCCCGGCAACGTGCGCCGGGTGGCGTGGGACGCGGCCGGCTCGCTGCAGCGCTGGCACGACGATCCGGCCATGGATGACACCCGCGCCCTGGCGGTGTCCGACCCTGGCTGGCCAAGCGACGTGGGCGCCCCCGACCTGACGGTGTCGGCCGGCGTCCTCAGCCAGCTGCACATCCTCCCGGCCGCCTGGCTGGCGCGGCATAGGGGACGCCCCGATGCCTTCGGCGATGCGCTAGCCGCGGCCCTCGGCCGCCTGCACCTGGACTGGCTCCGCGCGCGCCCGGGCCGGCGGCTGCTGATCACCGATCTGGCCGAGATCGCCTGCGAACGCGGGGGGCGCGAGACCGAACGCACCGCCATCGGTGCTGGCCTCCTCGACCTGCCCGCGCCGGATGCGGCGTGGTGGTGGGACATCGCTCCGGCACCGGAAGTCGACCGCCACCAAGACCGCCGCCACCACGTCGGCGCCTGGACCCTGGCCGATGCGTGAGCATCACAGAACGTTCCAATCGTTGCGCAGCACGGTCCATGAGATTGCGCATCCCCATGGCGGGCTTAGGGTCGTGGCCGCATGCCCGCTCCGGAGAGCACCCCGCACGCGCGCGCCGGCGAACTGATCGCCGGACGTTGGCGCCTGGTCCGCGAGCTGGGCCGCGGCACCAGCGGCCGGGTGTGGCAGGCGCGCGACGAGCACCTCGATCGCGACGTGGCGGTAAAGGTGCTGGAGGCGCCGCTCACCGACGAGGAGCAGTCGCAGCGCTTCGAGCGCGAGATCCGCGTCACCGCCCGTCTGCAGCACCCCGGCATCTGCGCCGTCTTCGAAGCCGCCGCCGACGAAGGCACGCATCCCTGCTACGTCATGACCCTGGCGCGCGGCCGCACCCTCGACCGCTTCCTGGAAGAGCTGCGCCAGACCCCCGACCACTGGCGGACCTGGCCGCTGGTCGACCGCCTGACGCTGTTCCTCAAGCTCCTCGACATCATGCACTACGCCCACAGCCAGGGCGTGGTGCATCGCGACCTCAAGCCGGCCAACATCGTCATCGGCCAGTACGGCGAGCTGTGGGTGCTGGACTGGGGTCTGGCCCGCGACCTGCGCGAGGAGCAGGCCGCCGAGAAGGCCTGGGACGCCGCCTTCGCCACCCCCGAGGAGCCGGTCAGGACCAAGACCCCGGCCGGCGGCACCCCGGCGCTGCCGGCCGCTCCCGAGCCGCCGACCGTGCGCTCGCAGCGACTCGACGCCATCACCGTGATCATGAACGATCCGGACGCCTCCGAGACGCAGGCGATGCCGGCGCTGGAGGCCCCGGAGCAGAAGCCCTCGTCGCGCATCACCACGCCGGTGCCGGGCTCGCACCGCGAGCGCGGCCGGACCTCCGAGAACTCCGCCCGTTCGTCGGACAGCCAGCGTTCGCGCTCGACCGAGAGCCACCGCCGCAGCTCGATGCGCGTCTCGCGCTCGACCCACTTCGGCCAGGTGCTGGGCAGCCCGGCCTACATGAGCCCCGAGCAGGCCCTCGGCCGCGCTTCGGTGGTCGACCAGCGCACCGACGTCTACTCGCTGGGCTCGATCCTGGTCGAGCTGATGGCCCTGCGCACGCCGCAGGAGATGGGCGAGCGCGAGGCGCTGATCGACTTCCTCGCCCGCATCAAGAAGGGCGACCGCAAGACCCTGCGCGACCTGTGGCCGGAGGCGCCGCAGACCCTGCAGACCATCGCCGAATGGGCCCTGGCCAAGGACCCGCAGGACCGCTACCCGGACTGCGAGGTCTTCGCCCAGGACCTGCGCACCCTGCTGATCCAGGTCTCGGAATCCTACGCCGAGCAGGAGGCCAAGCGCCTGGCGCTGGAACGCGAGGGCGCCTGGCGCGGCCTCGGCCGCTGGGACTTCGCCGCCTCGCCCGAGGCCGGCCCCTTCACCCTGCCCTCCACCAGCTGGTGCGGCGAGCAGGTCGGCCACGTCCACCACCCCGAGCTGGGCGGCATGCTGCTGGGCGGCTACGGCCTGCAGATCTACCCCCTGGCGGTCGAGGTCGGCGACGACGTGCGCGTCACCGTCGAGGTCGAGCTCGTGCAGGGCGAGGAGATGTGGATCCTCGCCCGCGGCACCGATCCGCGGCAGTGCTACCAGTTCAAGCTCGGCGCCTATGAAGGCCGCTGGATCACCATCTCGCGCTCGCGCGGGGCCGAGGATCCGCTCGACGCCGAGCTGATGACCATGCGCCCGATGCGCGAGGGCGAGACCACCACCCGGGTGGAACGCCAGCCGCGCTCGCACCGCGTCGTGGTGGAATGCGAAGGCCAGGTCCTGCGCTTCCACGTCGACGGGCAGGAGCCCCTCGCCTTCCGCGACCTCAACCCGATGTCGACGGCGCCGGGCCACACCGTCGCCATCGCCACCTGGAAGACCCAGGCCCTGGTGCGCAGCCTGGCGGTCGAGCGCCGCCACAGCCCGCTGATGGTGCCCAGCTACACCGTCGGCAACGAGTTCCTGCGCCTGGGCATGCACAAGGAGGCGGCGGGCTGGTACGCGCGCTTCCTCGCCGAGCACCCCGACTCGGAGATGGCCGCCGAGGCCGCCTTCCTGCGCTGCATGGCGGTGATGAAGCACGGCGACCTCGCCGACGCCGCCGAGGCCCTGCGCGACTACCTCTCGGACAACCTCGAGCACGTCCTGGCGCGCGACGCCATCTTCACCCTCGCCAAGGTGCAGTACGAGCGCCACGGCGGCAGCCTGCGCGCCGCCATCCGCGAGCTGCTCGGCTACCAGGAGTCGGGCGACGTCGTGCGCACGCGCTTCTGCCTGTGGATCATGCCGCTGATCGGCGCCCAGGTCGAGCACGGCGGCCTGACCTCGGACGTCGAGACCGACCTGGAGCATCTCGCGCGCCTCATGCGCGGCTCGCCCGACGAGTCGGCGCTGATGGGCACCCTCTCGCGCTGGCTGTCCAGCCACCTGCGCACCTGGCTGAACCACCTCGTCGACCGCAACGACACCGTCGCCATCGCCACCTGCCGCGAGGCGATGCGCCGCGCGCGCGCGGTGGGCTACACCATCACCATCCGCGAGCCGCGCATGCTGGGCGACTACGCCCGCATCTCGCACGACATCACCAGCAACAACGACCCGGCGCGCACCGTCCTGGTCATCGGCCGCGGCGAGGACCGCCCGACCACCCTCTTCGACTTCGTGCGCGACTCGCTGGTGCTGGTCGGCATGGGCGCGGTGAAGCCGATCCTCGAATCGCTGTCCGGCGGCGACGAGCTGACCCCGGTCGAGCGCGTCATGCGCGCCGGCCTGCGCCGTCGGGTCGGCGACGCCGCCGGCGCCCAGGAGGACCTGGAGTGGTGCTTCCGGCTGACCGACGAGCTGGAGACCTCGCGCACCTCGCTGACCAAGCTCTTCGCCGCCCGCCTCGGCTGCCTGGCGCTGGGCTATCTGCCGGCCTCGCTGGTCCTCGACGGCCTGTCGACCATCCGCCAGGACATCCTGCATTCGCCGCTGCTGGCCCTCACCGCCTTCACCTGCGAGAGCCACGGCGACCGCCTCACCGCCATGCAGCTGTGGCGCGAGCTCTCCGTCGACGGCAGCGGCTTCGCCCTGGTCGGCAAGCAGGGCATCGAACGGTTGGGGTAGGGCATTGCACCTGGTCCGGGGTCCGGGGTCCGGGGTCAGGGGTCAGCACGACAACAACAGTCCAACCGTCATAGGTTCGCCCTCGATCCTTGGCGCCTTGCCCGGCCGCGACACACAGCGCCTGTCGATGCACGGACCCCGGAGTCCGGAGTCCGGACTCCGGACCCCGGACCCCGGACCCCGGACCCCGGACCAGGGGCAATGATTCACCCCTTCGCGGCGGCGGCCGGGCGCTGCTTGGCCTTGTCGGTGGCCTCGGCGTTGGCCTGGCTG
>JAFLCQ010000368.1 GCA_017302815.1 Planctomycetota bacterium | reverse complement strand
TGTCGGGGACGCCGCTCGCCAGCCTCGACGGCCTCGGCGGCAGCCGCATCTCGGCCCTGCGCCTCTCCGGCACCCGGGTGCAGGACCTGTCGCCGCTGGCAGGCGTGCCGCTGACCCGGCTGGCGATCGACGGCACGCGCGTCGCCGACATCGCCCCGCTGGCCGGCACCCCGCTGCGCCAGCTCCAGCTCGCGGGCTGCCAGGTCGCCGACCTCGGGCCGCTCAAGGGCATGGCCCTGTCGGAGCTGGATCTCACCGGCCTGCCGGTCTCCGACCTGGCTCCGCTGGCCGGCATGCCGCTGGCATCGCTCAACCTGACCTCGACCACGATCAGCGACCTCACGCCGCTGAAGCGACTCCGCCTCACCAGCCTGGTCCTGGCCGACACCAAGGTCTCCGACCTCGGACCGCTGGCCGGCCTGCCCCTGACCACGCTGGACCTGTCGCGCACCCCCGTCGGCAGCATCGCCGCGCTCGCCGCCTGCCCGCTGCAATCCCTCGTCCTCGACGGGACCTCGATCGAGGACCTGCGCCCGCTGGCCAAGGCCCCGCTGCGCGAGCTGCGCCTCCTCGGCGCCCGCGCCACCGACCTGGTCCCCCTGGCGGCGACCCCGCTGGAACGGCTGGTCTTCACCATGGGGCCGGGCATCGCCGGCCTGCGCGAACTGCGCACCATGCCGACCCTGCGCCAGGTCGGGACGCAGTGGGAGGGCGACTGGCGCCGGGTGCCGCAGGCCAGGGACTTCTGGGCCAGGCTGGAGATGCACGAACGGCGCTGAATCAGGCTGCGGGGCGACGCGATTGCCCCCCGTCGCGGCCGTCCTAGGGTCTTCTCCATGCCCACGGCCGAGGCGCCGCCCCTGACCCGCACCGCCGACGAACGCCTGCGCCGCCCGCGCACGCGGGGTTCGTTCAGGCCCATCGACGCCGCCCGCCGCCAGCTCGGCCTGCTGCAGGTCGCCGACGGCGATGGCCAGGCCGCCATATCCTGGCTGATCGACCTCGATCAGCGTCGCGTCGCCGACGCCCGCTTCCTCGCCTTCGGCGGCCCGTGGAGCCATCCCGCCGCCGACGCCTTCACCCAGCTGGCGCGCGGCATGACGGTCGACGAGGCCTGCGCCATCAGCCCGGCCACCATCGAAGCGATGCTGCGCGACGAGCCGGGCACGACCTCGTGCCCGGATGCGGCGCTCGCCTTCATCCCCGACCTGCAACGCCGCGCCCTGGCCGCCCTGCCGCTGGTGAAGCTGCTGCCCAAGCCGGTCGAGAAGCAGGTCTACCAGCGCAAGCGGCAGCAGGATTGGAGCGACGCCGACAAGCGCTGGCTGCCGCTGTCGCTGCTGAAGAAGATCAAGGCCGCCGACGAGGCGGTGAAGCGCGTCATCGCCGACAAGGCGCCGGCCGCGACCCACCGCATCGAGGGTCTGCACGACGATTTCCGCATCGTCTGCATCGTCACCGGCGTCGGCGACGCCGAGAAGCAGACCCTCGGCCTGTTCCTCAACAGCGCGGTGAAGGCGATCCATCCCGAACTGTCGGTGGAGCTGGCATGACCGGACCCCAGACCCCGGACCCCGGACCCCGGACCTTCACGGCCGAGGACTACAAGTACGGCTTCAAGACCGAGGTCGAGGCGGTCAGCCTCGCCAAGGGCCTCAACGAGGGCATCGTGCGGCAGATCAGCGCCGCGCGCAACGAGCCCGACTTCCTGCTGCAGTTCCGCCTCAAGGCCTTCGCCGCGCTCAGCCGCATGCGCGAGCCGCGCTGGGCCCGCCTCGACTTCCCGCCCATCGACTACCAGGCGATCAGCTACTACTCGGCGCCCAAGCAGGCCGAGACCCACGGCAGCCTGGATGAGATCGACCCCGAGATCCTCAAGACCTTCGAGAAGCTGGGCATCCCGCTGGACGAGCAGAAGCGCCTGTCCGGCGTGGCGGTCGACGCCGTCTTCGACTCGGTGTCGGTGGCGACCACCCACCAGGAGAAGCTGTTCGACGCCGGGGTAATCTTCTGCTCGATCGGCGAGGCGGTGCGCCTCTACCCGGCGCTGGTGGAACGCTGGATCGGCAGCGTCGTCCCGGCCGGCGACAACTGGTTCGCCGCCCTCAACAGCGCGGTGTTCTCCGACGGCTCCTTCGTCTACATCCCGCCGCACGTGCGCTGCCCGCTGGAGCTGTCGACCTACTTCCGCATCAACAACACGGAGAGCGGCCAGTTCGAGCGCACCCTCATCATCGCCGACCGCGGCAGCCACGTCAGCTACCTCGAGGGCTGCACCGCGCCGAAGACCTCGAAGAACCAGCTGCACGCCGCGGTGGTGGAACTGGTCGCCGAGACCGATGCCGAGATCAAGTACTCGACGGTGCAGAACTGGTTCGCCGGCGATCCGCAGACCGGCGTCGGCGGGGTCTACAACTTCGTCACCAAGCGCGGCCTGTGCCGCGGCGACCGCGCCAAGATCTCGTGGACCCAGGTCGAGGCCGGCAGCAGCATCACCTGGAAGTACCCCAGCTGCGTGCTGAAGGGCGACGACAGCGTCGGCGAGTTCTACAGCGTGGCGCTGACCAACGGCCGCATGCAGGCCGACACCGGCACCAAGATGATCCACATCGGCAAGCGAACCCGCTCGACCATCGTGTCGAAGGGCATCAGCGCCGACCGCAGCCGCAACGTCTACCGTGGCCTGGTGCAGGTGATGAAGTCGGCCGAGGGCGCGCGCAACTACACCTGCTGCGATTCCATGCTGGTCGGCAAGGAGTGCGAGGCGCACACCTACCCCTACGTCGACGTGCAGCGCCCGGACGCCCAGGTCGAGCACGAGGCCTCGACCAGCCGCCTGTCGGAAGAGCAGCTGTTCTACCTCCAGGCGCGCGGCATCGGCCACGAAGAGGCGGTCGGCGCCATCGTCAGCGGCTTCGCCAAGGACGTGCTGGCGGTGCTGCCGATGGAGTTCGCCGCCGAGGCGCGCAAGTTGCTCCAGATCAAGCTCGAGAACTCCGTCGGATGACCGCCAGTCCGAGGTCCGAGGTCCGAGGTCCGAGGTCCGGTGCCGGTGGCGCCCGGAGCATTCCTTCATCATCCCCCCTTCGTCTCATCCCCCCATGGTTATCGGCATGACTGCGACCCCGGACCCCGGACCTCGGACCTCGGACCTGCTGCAGGTCACCGACCTGAAGGTCACCGTCGCCGGCCTGACCATCGTCGACGGCCTCACCCTGTCCGTGCCTGCGGGTGAGGTGCACGCGATCATGGGCCCCAACGGCTCCGGCAAGAGCACCCTCAGCAAGGCGCTGGCCGGCCATCCCGCCTACGCCATCGCCGGCGGCGGCGCTGCGCTCGATGGCAAGGACCTGCTGGCGATGGAGCCGGACGAACGTGTGCACGCCGGCCTCTTCGTCGGCTTCCAGTACCCCACCGAGGTTCCGGGGGTGAACAACGCCGAGTTCCTGCGCATGGCCTGGAACGCGCGGCGCAAGGCCCTGGGCCAGCCCGAAGCGACGGCGAAGGAGTTCGCCCCCATCCTGGCCGAGCGCATCCGCCAGGCCGAGGCGCCCGAGGACTACGCCGGACGGCAGCTCAACGCCGGCCTGTCCGGCGGCCAGAAGAAGCGCAACGAGATCCTGCAGATGTACGTGCTGGAGCCGCGCCTCGCCATCCTCGACGAGACCGACTCGGGCCTGGACATCGACGCGATCAAGGCGGTGGCGCGCGGGATCAACGGCTTCCGCCGCCCCGACCGCTCCATCGTCCTCATCACCCACTTCCAGCGCCTGCTGGAGCTGGTGAAACCCGACCGCATCCACGTCCTGGTCAAGGGCCGCATCGTCCACAGCGGCGGCCCCGAGCTGGCCGAGCGGCTGGAAGCTGAAGGCTACGACAGGTTCGAGCGGGCATGAGCGGGCTGCCGACCTCCGAGCTGGAAGACTGGCGCTATGTCGACTGCCGGCCGCTGGCGGCCGCTGGCTCCACCGCCACGACCGCGCTGCCTGGCGAGGCAGGCGGCGCTCCGCCCGCCGCTGTCGATGCCGGCCACACCTGGGCCGCGGC
>JAFLCQ010000367.1 GCA_017302815.1 Planctomycetota bacterium | reverse complement strand
GGCGATGGCGACGGTGTCGCCAGGCGGCGACCTGGCGTGGGCGCCGCAGCCCTTCCGCTTCGAGGCCGGCGCCTCGCTGCGCCACATCGACTTCGCGAACGGCAGCGACGACGGCGACGGCTCGCGTGCACGCCCCTGGAAGCACCATCCCTGGGATGCCGAGGCGACCGGCGCCGCCAAGGCCTGCGCCGGCATCCACACCTACATCTTCAAGCGCGGCGTCACCTATCGCGGCCGGTTGCAGCCGCGCGAGTCCGGCGCCGCCGGCGATCCCATCCGCCTGACCAGCGATCCGGCCTGGGGCGATGGCGAGGCGGTGCTGTCCGGCGCCGAGGCCGTCAGCGGGTGGAAGCGGGGCGCCGAGCTCGCCGGCCTGCCCGATGCCGGACGGGTGTGGTGGGCCGACGTGCCCTTCAAGCCGAAGAACCTGTGGATCGCCGGCACGCAGGGCAGCCTGCGCATCCCGCTGGCGCGCACGCCGAACTGGACGGCGTCGGATCCCAACGATCCGATGAGCGAATGGTGGACGCTGGAGCAGCCGGAGTGGTGGACGGGGAAGTGGAAGATCTCCTACAAGGGCCACCGCGCCCACATGGGCGTCGACCGCAAGAACCTCACCGCGCCCGCCGACACCTATGTCGGGGCGATCATCCGCCCGGAATTCGCCATCGTCATGGGCACGCCCTTCCCGACCCGGGTCGAGGGCTTCGATGAGCAGCAGAAGGGCCTGATATTCCAGGGCATCTGGACCGGCGACAGCGAGCAGCACTGGACCGGCAACCGCTACTACCTGGAGGACAAGCCGCAGTTCCTCGACAGCGACGGCGAATTCTGGGCCGAGGCGCGCGGCGACGGCGCCCGCGTCTACCTGCGCCTGCCCGGCGGCGGCGATCCCAACGCCGTGCGCATCGAGGCCGGCCGCCACATCAGCATCATCGAGGCGGAGGGGCTGTCGGAGGTGGCGATCTCCGGCCTGGGCTTCCGCTACACCAACACGCACTGGGACCTGTCGCAGCCCGGCTGGGGCCACGCCGACGTCGCCAACGCCGCCATCCGCGTGCGCGGCTCCTGCACCGGGCTGAGCGTGCGCAACTGCCGCTTCGACCACATCGCCGGCAAGGCCCTGCTGGTCGACGCGCGCAAGCCCGAGCAGGCCTTCGACCGCCTGGCCTTCGACGACAACGACCTCGAGGCGATCGACCATGGCGCGATGCTGCTGGAATGCGGCGGGCGCGGCGACGTCGAGATCCTGCGCAACCGCATGCACGAGATCGGCGCGCGGCCGCACCGCCAGGACTGGGGCCACGCCATGGTGGTGAACTGCCCGCAGTTCATGCACATCGCCGGCAATGTGATGACGCGCCTCTACGGCGCCGGCATTTTCGTCTTCGGCGGCAAGGGCAGTGGCGATGCCCGCGAGGTCGCGCTCTCGCGCAGCCTGATCCACGGCAACAAGGTGGTCGACTCGCTGCTGGCCGCCAACGACTGGGGCGGCATCGAGACCTGGCAGTGCGGCCCGCACTACGTCTACAACAACATCTCCGGCGCCGCCCACGGCTACTGGAACTGCACCGTGAAGCCCGGCGAGAAGCGGGGCTTCTGCCTCGGCTTCAACTACTACTTCGACGGTTCCTTCCGCAACGCGTTGTTCAACAACATCGCCTGGGGCGTCACGTCCGACCGCACCAGCAAGCACTTCTCGCATGCCGCCTTCTACGAGGCGGTGCCGACCACCCACAACCTCTTCCTCAACAACACCGCGCAGGACTTCCAGATGTTCTCCAACTGGTCGCCGGCCGGCGGCCGCCACTGGATGCTCGGCAACCTGCTCATGAACATCCAAGGTCCGGTCTTCCAGTGGGGCAAGCTGAAGGAGGACAAGGGCGAGCAGCCGGCGGCCTATCCGCACGAGAACACCGCCATCAGCCGCAACCTGCTGTGGAACTGCGGCGAGGCCGGCAAGCCCTTCGGCATCTTCGAGGCGGACGGGAAGGGCCATGCCGACCTGGCGGCGATGGCCGCGGCGATGGCGGCGCGCAAGGCCATGGCCGGCGACGTCGGGACCACAGCCGGCACCGTGCCGGTGATCGATGCCGGGCCGGCACGCGACTATGCGCCGGCAGCGGGCTCGCCGGCGATCGATGGCGGCGTGAAGGCCTTCGTGCCGTGGACGATCGCCCGCACGGTCGGCGAGTGGCACTTCCGCCGCAACCAGGCCGACCCGACGGTGGTCCTCGACGACCACTGGCATCCCGCCGCCTACCTCGTCGAACGCGAGGACTACCATCGCAGCCCGCAGTACCCGCTGCGCGGCGTCGGCATCGCCGCCGTCGACTTCATCGCCGGACCGCTGGAGGACTGGGTCGACGGCGCCCTGCGTCTGGACGGCAAGGGACAGCATCTGGTCCTGGCGCAGGCGGCGATGGCCGCGCCCTACGCCTACGAGGTGCCGGTGAAGGGCGGGAAGAAGGAGCGGCGCGTGGCGCAGGGGGCTGATCTCGCCACCCCGGACATCGACCGCCACAACCTGCTCATCGAAGGCTACATCCGTCCCGACGCCGGGCAGGGCGCGGCGGTCATCGCCGCCAAGCTCGCCGGCAGCGGCTATCAGCTGGCGCTCAACCGCGCCGGTGGTGTGACCCTGACCCTGGTCTCCGGTGGCGCCACCGCCGCCCTCGCCAGCGGGGCGCGCATCGCCGATGGGGCCTGGCACCACGTCGTGGCCGAGGTCGACCGCGCCGCCGGCACCATGGCGATCTACACCGACGGCGTGCGCACCGCCGCCGGGCCGCTGGCGCTGCCCGCGGACGCCGGCCTCGCCAACACCGCTGACCTGGTGGTCGGCCAGGGCTTCGCCGGCTCCTTCGAATACCTGCGCATCGCCCGCGCCACCCTCGCCGACAGCCGCACCACGATCGAGGAGCTCTACGACTGGCAGTTCGACGGTCCCTTCCTGCGCGACTTCGCCGGCGCGGTCGTGCGCGGCGCCCGCCGCGACGCCGGGGCTGTCGAAGCGCGCTGATCACTCCTGCGGCTGCTGGCCGCCGGCGGGATTCCACATCCGGCGCACCCATTGCCCGGCCCAGTCGATGACCGTCACCAGGGCGAGGATCGCCAGCAGGACGACGCCGAAGCGGTCCCAGTCGCCGTACTCCTGGTAGGTCTGCAGCAGCAGGCCGACGCCGCCGGCGCCGACATAGCCGACGATGGCCGCTGAGCGCAGGTTGTACTCCAGCATCCACAGGCCGTGGCTGGCCAGCTGCGTGCGCAGCTGCGGCCAGGTGCCCCAGCGGAAGGCCTGCACCGGGTTGGCGCCCATGGCGCGCAGGCTGCGCGACGGCCACTGGTCGGCCGCGTCGATCGATTCGGCGAAGAACTTGGCGAGGTAGCCGGCGCTGTAGCCGGCCAGCGCGAGGCAGCCGGCGAGGGCGTTGGGTCCGGTGATGGCGACCGCCAGCACCGCCCACACCAGGGCCGGCACGCTGCGCACCGCATTGAGGACCAGGCGCGCCGGCACCGCGATCCACCACGGCGACACCGTGCGCGCAGCCGCCAGGGCGAGAGGCAGGCTGGCCGCCGCCGCCACCGCGGTGGCGACCACGGCGATGCGCGCGGTCTCGATCATCGCCAGGCCGACATCCGGCAGCACCGACCAGTCGGGGGGCAGGAAGCGCCCGGCGAAGGCGGTGAAGTTGCCCCAGTAGTCGAGGTCGCGCCCGCTGCCGCGGATGCCGGCGGCGGCGACGCAGACCAGGACGAGGAAGATCGCCATCGACCAGTCGACGCCGTCGAGGCGCTTCCACGGCGGACGCGGCGCGCTCACCGTCGCACCTCGCGCAGCGCGTAGGTTCCGTCGCCGGCCAGTGCGAGTTCGCGATCGGCGAAGTCCGCCACCAGCTCGGGCTGGTGCACCACCGCGACCACCGCCCGTCCGCCGTCCGCCAGCTCCTGTCGCAGCAGGGCCATGACGCTGCGCGCGGTGGCGGGATCGAGCTGCGACACCGGCTCGTCGAGCAGGACCAGGGCGCCGCCATGGTGCAGGGCGCGGGCGATG
>JAFLCQ010000366.1 GCA_017302815.1 Planctomycetota bacterium | reverse complement strand
GCTGGGCGTGGAACGGGCACCGTGGGCGGCCTGCGCCGCGCTCGCGGCCGCGCTGCTGTGGGGCTGCTACCTCATGCGTCGGCTGGGCGGGCAGAGCGGCGACCTGCTCGGGGCCGGTAACCAGCTCGCCGAGGCGGCGGTGCTGCTGACCCTGCTGTGGAGCGCTGCGTGAGCCCGCTCTTCCTCCTCCGCCACGGTCCGCTGGCGCAGTCCGGCGCACCGATCGGCTGGCGCGATGACCAGCCCAGCGAGGAGGCGGTGCGGCGCTGGCCGGCGGTGCAGGCCGAGGTGCTGCGCCTGGGCGCGCAGCGCGTCCTGTCCAGCGATCTCGCCCGCAGCCGCGTCCCCGCGGCCGGGCTCGGCCTCCCGCACGACGAGCTGCGCGCCCTGCGCGAACAGAGCTTCGGCCGCTGGGAGGGCATCCCGTGGTCGGACAACCCCGAGGCGGCGTGGATCTACGCCGATCCCCTGAAGGCGGTCCCCCCCGGCGGCGAGCCCTTCATCACCTGCGCCGGCCGCTCGATCGCCGCCGCGGTGGCGGCGCTGGACGACCGGCCGACCCTGATCCTGGCCCATGCCGGCAGCCTGCGCGCCATCCTCGCGGCGTGGATCGGCCTGCCGATGGAGCGGGCGCTGGATCTGGCCTGGGATCCCTACGGCCTGTCCTGCATCGACCGCTACGACATCGGACGCGGCGTGCTGCGCTACCATAACCGCTTCATCGGTTGATCGCCGCGCGGCATGGCGCATATGGCGGCATGCCCAGCATCCCCGCCAAGCTCGAGCGCGAGCTCTGCCTCCTGCGCGACCGCACCATCCTGCTCTTCGACCTGCCGGAGTCGCGCCTGAAGCGGCGCTACCGCCGCGGCGGCTGGACCGCGCGCGAGGTCCTGGTGCACATCGCCGACACCGAGGCGGTGCTGATGGAGCGCCTGCGTCGCGTCGCCGCCCAGCCCAAGGCCCTGATCATGGCCTTCGATCCCGACGCCTGGGCCGGGACGCTGGACTACTCGACCCGCGATCTCGCCATCGCGCAGTCGCTGTTCGCCGCCGCCCGCGCGTCCAACATCGAGCTGATCTCGCGCCATCGCGACGAGGCCGGACGCAGCGGCGTGCACAGCGAGGCCGGCACCATCACCCTGGCCGACGTGGCCGAGCGCGTGCGCTGGCACAATGACCACCACCTCGAACAGGTGCTGCGCGCCACGGGCGCCTGAGGGATCAGGGCAGCAGTTGACCGGCGTCCAGCTCGCTCTTGCTGGCGCTGGCGACGTGGCCGTCGAAGTAGAGGACGTTTGCCCTGCGGTTGTGGCGGATGTAGTTGTTGTAGTAGGGGATGCGGGCGCCGGAGTTGACGTCCCACGGGGCCCACAGGAACCAGCGCGGGCAGTCGGCGAAGAAGGGGCGGGCGCTGCCGTGGCTGACGCTGGCGCGGGCGACGAAGCTGTTGCTGCCGGTATAGATCAGGTCGCCGTTGTTCGGCGCAGGCGTCCCCGGCCGGGTATACCAGGTCTCGCCGTAGCCGGTCGGCAGGTTGTAGGTCCCGTCCACCAGGGTCGGGTTGGCCTTGTAGAACTCGCTGCTCGGCCATGCCGGGCATCCGCGCAGGACGCGGCGGCTGCCGGCGCTCATCGACGAACCCTCCTCCTCGGTGTAGTCGGACAACGCCATCCACCAGTAGGTCAGCCCATGCACCGTCACCCCGTTGACGCGGTAGGGGATGCTGCTTTGCAGCGGGACGACCAGGCTGTCGTTGTCCTGGCAATAGGCTTCCGCCGCCAACCCGATCTGACGCAGATTGCTGCTGCAGCGAATGGTGTGCGCTGAAGTGCGGACCAGGCTGATGGCCGGCAGCAGCATCGCCGCCAGGATGGCGATGATGCTCACCACCACCAGGAGCTCGATGAGGGTGAAGGCGTCGCGTTGGCGTGGCTGGCGCATGCACCTGCCAGCATAGCGCAGCCGGGCACGGATCGGCGGGCGTGTCGGAGCGCAAGGGAGCAATTCCTCTGGTGGCTTCGCCCTTCATCCGGTCTTGGTCCGCGCTTAACCGGCTGCGAGACGCTGATCGCGCATGCACCAGCGTCTTAATCCCGCCGAACGCCTGCATCAGCGGGTCTTCGATGGCCTCTATGGCTCGTCCCTGCTCTACAACGCCTGCTGGGAGGATCCCGCCTGCGACCGCCAGGCCCTGCGCCTGGGCGCTGACGACGAGGTGCTGGTCATCACCAGCGCCGGCTGCAACGCCCTCGACTACGCCCTGTGCGGGCCCCGGCGGGTGGTGGCGGTCGACGCCAACCCCCGCCAGGGGGCCCTGCTGGAGCTGAAGATCGCAGCCATCCGCGCCTGCGCTGATGACGAGGTCTTCGCCCTCTTCGGGGCCGGCCGCTGTCCGGGCGCCAGCGAGATCTACCGTCGCCGCCTGCGTGCGCAGCTCAGCCCGGCGGCGCGGCGCTTCTGGGATGGCCGCATTGGCTGGTTCGCCGGACGGCGCGGTGACAGCTTCTACTTCCATGGCCTGTCGGGCATCGTCGCCCGCCTCTTCCGCATCTACCTGCGTTCGCGCCCCGGGCTGCGGGCGGCGGTGGAACGCCTGCTGGACAGCACGACCCTGGACGAGCAGGCGGCGATCTACGACGCCGAGGTCGCGCCGCGCCTGTGGACCGGCTTCCTGTCGTGGGCGATCTCGCGTCAGACCACCATGAGCCTGCTGGGGGTGCCGCCGGCCCAGACCCGCGAGGTCGCCGCGCACCATGATGCGTCGGATCCCAGCTCGCGCAGTGTCGCCGGCTTCATCCGCGCCGCGATCGAGCGCGTCTTCCGGCTGCTGCCGATCCAGACCAACTACTTCTGGACCTGCTATCTGCGCGGCGGTTACACCCGCGACAACTGCCCGGAGTACCTGCGTCCGGCGAATCTCGCCGCCTTGCGCAGCGGGCTCATCGACCGCATCGAGGTGCGCACCGGCACGGTCGCCGGCATCCTGGCTGCCGACGAGCGTCCCTTCAGCCGCTTCGTCCTCCTCGACCACCTCGACTGGATGGGCGCCCATCGCCCGCTAGAGCTGGAGCAGGAGTGGGATCTCCTCCTGCGCCGGGCCGCTCCGGAGGCCATCGCCATCTTCCGTTCGGCCCGCGCCGAACCGCCGTGGCTGTCCACGGCGAAGCTCGAAGGGCCGGGCGGACGCGTGCGCCTGGACGAACGGTTGCGCTTAGATCGCGACCTGGCGGCGCGACTGCACCGGCAGGACCGCGTCGGCACCTACGGCGGGTTCCACATCGCCCATGTCTGACCTCGCCATCCTCTGGCGCATGGCCCGCGGCATGCCGGCCGCCTCCGACCATGCCGGCCGTCTGGAGGGCTTCTATGCCAGCCAGGCCGACGCCTACGACCGCTTCCGCAGCCGCCTGCTGCATGGACGGGACGAGCTGATCGCCCGCATCCAGGTCCCGCCAGGCGGAACCTGGGTCGAACTGGGCGCCGGCACCGGCCGCAACCTCGAAGCCCTCGGTGACCGCCTGCCGGCGCTGCGGCAGGCGCATCTCGTCGACCTCTGCCCATCCCTGCTGGCGGTGGCGCGCCGGCGGCGTACCGGGCGGGGCTGGAGCAACGTGGATGTCGTCGAGGCCGATGCGACGACGTGGCGCCCCTCCGCCCCGGCCGATGTGGTGCTGTGCGCCTACAGTCTGAGCATGATGCCGGACTGGCGCGCGGTGGTCGCCAACGCGCAAGCGATGCTCAGGCCGGGAGGCTGCTTCGCCGTGGTCGACTTCACCCTCGTCGACGCGCCGGTGGCAGCCATGGCACGCTGTCGTTCGCAGTCCGCCGCCGCGCGCTGGTTCTGGCGGAGCTGGTTCGGCCACGACGGCGTACGACCGGATGCCGCCCTGCTGCCGCACCTCGCGCGCGCATTCCGAGTCGAGCACCTCGCCATCGGCCACGGCCCGGTGCCGTATCTCCCATTGCGCATGGCCTACGCCACGTTCATCGGCCGGGTGTGACCCTGCGCCTCGCCTGCGACCCGGTCGTGTGTGGTGCGCGATCTAGGACTCGAACC
>JAFLCQ010000365.1 GCA_017302815.1 Planctomycetota bacterium | reverse complement strand
AGGGCCTCGGGGCTGGCGACCGGCGCGTGCGCCGTCGGCCAGGCGCGCGGAGGGATGGCGGGCGAGGGGACGATGAGCTCGGCGCGGGCGAAGGCGGGATGGGATGCATCGCCGACGTGGCAGGCGTAGCCGGCGGCGAGCGCGGCGGCGCCGTCCTCGCCGCAGGCGCTGGCGGGCTTGCCGTCGAGGATCTCGACCTGCGCGCCTTCGGCGGCGCAGAGGCGCGCCGCCGCCAGCCCGCCGCCATGGCGGCCCAGACCCCAGACCAGGACGCGGACGCCGTCGAGTCCCGGCATCGGCTCAGTGGCGCTTGCTGCGACGCTGCTGCCGCCACCACCAGGCGAAGCCGAGGACCAGGGGGCCGAAGGCCAGGCCGAGGCAGAGGTAGAACGGCCAGTGCGCGCCGCTCTGCGGGAACGGCAGGGCGACGTTCATGGCGAAGAAGCCGCTGACCAGGGCGGGCCACAGCACCGCCAGCATGACCATGGTCATGCGCTTCATCTGCTGGTTGACGTTGTTGTTGATCAGGCCCAGGGTCGCGTCGAGGAGGAAGGCGATCTTGCCGGCGGTGTAGCTGGCGTGGTCGGACAGCGAGGTGATGTCGTGCAGCACGGCGCGGATGCGCGAACGCCCTTCGGGGCACCACTCCGTGCTGGCGGATTCGGCGAAGTGCAGCAGGCGGTTCTTGTCGACCAGCGACTCGCGGATCTTGCTGCTGATGTTGCCGCAGTGCCCGATCTTGTAGAGCACGCGCTCGAGGTCGAGATTGTGCGAGGGGCCCTTGCGCCGGAAGATCTGCTGCTGGATGCGCTCCAGCTCCAGCGAGACGATCTCCAGCATGTCGGCGAGGCGCTCGACCGTGGTCTCAAGCAGGCAGATGAACACCAGTTCGGCGGTGTCGGCCCGGCACTTCGGGGCCCGGGCGGAGAAGGTGCGGAAGCTCCACGGCTCGGCGTAGCGCAGGGTGACCAGGCACTGGCGCGAGAGGATGAAGGTGACCTGGGTGTTCTCGGGCTGCTCGGTCTCGGTCTTGATCAGCATCGTCGCGGTCATGTAGACCGCGCCGCCCTCGCGGTACAGGCGGCTGCTCGCCTCGATCTCCTGCATCTCGGCCCGGGTCGGCATGTCGAGGTGGAGCAGCGCCTCGAGGGTGCGCTCCTCGTCCGGGGTTATGTCGATGCAATCGATCCACACCGCTTCAGCTGGGATCGCCGAGCCCGCGATCTCGTGGCGGATCAGACCCTTCTCGCCGGTCGTCCAGGCCACGATCATGGGTCGGGATCCTGGCGTGGCACCAGGCCGCGGGCAAGCACGTAGTGCCCTTGCCCGCGGATGGCCATGCGCGAAACCAGCGCCGTGCGCTATGCCCTGGCCGCTGCCGCCATCCTCCTCCTCGCGGGTTGCGCCTCCCGGCCGCCCCCGGTCGCCGCTCCGGATGGGCTCCTGATCGCCTTCGCGGACGGTTTCCACAGCGGGGTCGTGGTTGCGCGCGGTTCGGCCCCGCCAGAGCTGCTGCCGGAGGGCGATCCGCGGCCCTGGGTGGCCTTCCATTTCGGCGAGCGCGGCTTCATCACCGGCGAGTCCGCCGGGGCGGGCGATGCCCTGCGCCTGGGCCTGGTCGGCGGCGGGGGCGGCATGCAGGTCGACATGCTCGACTGGTGGGTGCACGATCGCGGTGGAACCGATCCGGCACGGGTCCGCATCTGGGTGTTCGTCGTGCCTGCCGAGGCCCTGGCCGGGGTGCAGGCGCGCCTGCGCGCCTGGGTCGCACCCGGGACGCAGGCCGCGGTGCTGCGGCCGGGCACCCTGTGGTGGCCGTCGACCCGGCGCTGGTGGCTGGGCGACAACTGCCACGACTTCACCCTCGACATCCTCCGTGCCGGGGGGGTGGACCTGCCCTGGCGTCCGCTCCGGCTGGCGTCGTCGGTGCGGGCGGATCTCGATGCGGCCTGGGCTGAGCGCGACGCGCGCTGAGCATCCACGCCGGACGGGCGTAGCCCGGTGGCCAGTTGCGGCCTTCCGAGGAACCGCATAGTGTCGCGGAGTCCTCTTCCCAGGGAGCCACCGTGGCCAAGCAGAAGTTCGCCTATGTCGCCCGAGACAGCTCCGGCAAGGACGTGAAGGGCCAGATCGAGGCCGAGAACGAGGCCGAGGCCAACACCAAGCTCAAGGCGCAGCAGCTGGTGGTCACCGGGCTGAAGCGCCTCGACGTCAAGCCGGGCGGGTTCATGAGCCTCGGCGCGGTCGCGCGCAAGGCCACCACCGCCGAACTGGCCCTCTTCACCCGCCAGATGGCGACCATGATCGGCGCCGGCATCCCGCTGCTCGAAGCCTTCGAGATCCTGGCCGAGCAGACCCAGAGCACCAACAAGGGTTTCGGCCTCGGCCTGCAGGAATGCGCCGACATGGTCCGTGCCGGCACCGAGCTGTCGGACGCCATGACGCGCTTCCCGCGCATCTTCCCCGAGATCTACGTCAACATGGTCAAGGCCGGCGAGGCTTCCGGCCAGCTCGACATCATCCTCGACCGCCTGGCCCAGTTCCTGGAAGCGAACGAATCGCTGAAGCGCGAGATCAAGTCGGCGATGACCTACCCGGTCATCTCGCTGATCATGGTCATCGGCATCACCATCTACCTGCTGGTCGGCGTGGTGCCGAAGTTCGAGAGCATGTTCAAGTCGCTGAACGCCAAGCTGCCTGGCGTCACCGTGTTCGTCCTCGACTGCTCGCAGTTCATGCAGGAGAAGTGGTATGTGATGCTCGGGCTGGTCGCCGTCATCGTGGTCGCCTACAAGATGGCGATGACCAACCGTGACATGCGCCGGGCCAGGGACTCGTTCTGGCTGAAGGCGCCGGTATTCGGGCCGCTGAGCCAGAAGGTGGCGCTCTCGCGCTTCGCCCGCACCCTGGCGACCCTCCTCGCCTCCGGCGTGCCGCTGCTGGCCGCCCTCGAGATCGTCGCTTCGACCTCGGGCAATGCGGTCATCGAGGACACCCTGCTGGCCACCCGCGACACGGTGAAGAAGGGCGAATCCATCACCAGCCACCTGCAGAAGTCCTGGGTGTTCCCGCCGATGGTCGTGCGCATGATCGGCATCGGCGAGAAGTCCGGCGCCCTCGAGCAGCTGCTGTCCAAGATCTCGGACTTCTACGACGAGCAGATCCATGCCACGGTGAAGGCCCTGACCTCGCTCATCGAGCCGATCATGCTGGCGGTGATGGGCACGATCGTCGGCACCATCGTGGTGGCCATCTTCTACCCCATCCTCGAGCTGCAGAAGCAGCTGTCCTGATCCCGGTGCGGGGTCCGCCGCCGCCGCGATGATCGAGACGCCTGCACCGGTCCTGGCCGCCCAGGCGCGCCTGCTGTCGCTGCTGCGCCTGCTGCTGCTCGCCATCGGCCTGGGTTCGGTCACCCTCTTCGCCACCGGCCAGGGCGCCGAGGCGGCCGAGGCTCTTGAGCGTGCCCGCTTCCTCCTGGTCGCGGTGTGCGGCCTGGCCGGCCTGCTCGCTCTGAGCGTGAGGTGGGTGCGCGTGCGCTGGCAGCTGGCGCTGCACCTGGTGTTCGACGTGGTGTGGATCGGCCTGCTGCTGTTCTGGACCGGCGGCGTCGCCTCCACCGGCGTCGTGCTGCTCTTCGCCGTGGTCCTGATCGGTAATCTCGCCATGCCGGGCTACCTGCGCTTCCTCCTGCCGTCATTGGGCGGCATGGTGCTGAGCGTGGTGGCGGCCTTCTATCTCAGCGGACGTTCGCCGTTCCCGCCCGAGGTGGTGGCGCAATCGCCGGACCTGTTCAACGCGGGGCGGGTGCTGGGCAACCTGGCACTGCAGATCGTCGCCCTCTTCCTGGTCGACATCCTCGGCGGCCAGCTGGCCCGACGCATGCTGGAGAGCCGCGTCTTCGCCGGCGGCGTCCTCGACCAGCTCGGCGAGGGGGTGATCGCCTTCGAGCGTTCCGGCCATGTCGCCTACGCCAACGCCGAGTCGGTGAAGCTCCTCGGCCTGCCGCGGCCGCCGACCGCCGGCGGCGCGATCGACCTGGCCCTGCCCGGCGATGCGCTGGCG
>JAFLCQ010000364.1 GCA_017302815.1 Planctomycetota bacterium | reverse complement strand
GCGCGACCCCAAGCTGTTCGGCCGCCAGTTCCGCAGCGTGATGGGGGAGCCGCCGGGGCGCTGGAAAGCGCAGGTGGTATGAGCCGCCAAGGCGCCAAGAGCGCCACGTTATCCAAGCATGGAACGGAGATGGTTGCCAGACATGCGGGTTCTCTGCGTCCTTGGCGTCCTTGGCGCCTTGGCGGCGAACCTACCCGCCGACATACGTGGCCAGCACCGCCCTGAACTCCGCCCACGTCTCCGCATCGCCGAAGCCCTGGTCGATCAGGCCGAGGTGGTGCAGGACGAAGAAGGGTCGGCTGTGGTCGCGCCAGTCCGGCGGCAGCCAGCGCGATTCGCGGTAGGCGGCGAAGAAGCGCTCGGGGAAGCCGCCGTACTGCAGGCAGTTGTGCAGGTCGCAGCTGGCCCAGCCGGCGTGCACGAAGGGGTCGATCATGCCCGGCCGGCCGTCGGGGGTGATGGCGCGGTTGCCGGCCCACAGGTCGCCGTGGTTGAGGCAGGCCGATTGCGGCGGGACGATGCGGCCGATGCGCTCGGCCAGGGCGTCGACCAGCCGTCGCTCGCGCTCGGGCAGGCGGGTGCGGATGTTGGGCCGGCGCAGGAACCAGCGGAAGCGCTGCTCGGCATAGAACGCCGCGCCGTCGGCGCACCAGCGGTTGTCCATGCGCATGGTGCCCCAGTAGGTGTCGTGCCACCAGCCGCAGCGGCCGTAGGTGCAGCCGTGCAGGTGCGCCATGGCGCGGCCGTAGCTCTCCCACCAGGGATCGCCGGCCGGGCGCGGCAGCTCATCCCAGCTCGGCTGCGAGCCGAAGTCCTGCAGCAGCAGCCAGTCGGCGCCGTGGCCCAGCACCGCCGGTACCGCCGGGGCGCCCGGCACGCGCAGGGCGTCCAGCGACGAGGCCTCGACGGCATAGAGGTCGGGCGGGACGCCGTCGCCCTCCTTCAGCACCGCGGTGGTGCCGTCGGCCAGGCGCACCCGCCAGGTGGCGCTGATCAGGCCGCCGTGCAGGCGCGCGAGGCGACTGGCGATGGTCCGGGGTCCGGGGTCCGGGGTCCGGGGTCGGATGTGCGGTGGTCTGCTGGAGGAATCCGCTGCACGGTCGTTCGTCATCGACGGCTCGGCATCGTGCCTGCGGGACCCCGGACCCCGGACTCCGGACCCCGGACGACCCTCATTCCAACGCGAACCACTGCACCTCGACGCGGCGCTGGGCGTCGCCGTCGGCGTTGGGCAGGGGCTCTTCCCAGCCGCGGCCGACCGTCTCGATGCGCTCGGCCGGGATGCCTTGGCCCTCGACCAGCGCCTTGCGCACGCTGGCGGCGCGGTTCTTCGACAGCTCCATCGCCTTCAGCGCCATGCTGCGCACCAGCGACTCGCCGCCCTTGTCGCGGAACTCGGCGATGCGGCTGCCGTCGACGTGGCCGCGCAGCAGGACCATCGAGCCGGGGCTGACCGTGAGGTAGCCCTTGATGGCGGCGAGGTTCTTGAGATTGCCGGCGTCCTTCATGTCGAGGTCGGCGGAGTTCGGCTCGTAGAGGAAGCGGATGTCCTTCGACAGCAGCGGGCTGCCCTCGATCGCGCTCTTGCCGCCGGAGCGGATCGGCGCGATCGCCACCGTCTCGCCCTTGGCGAAGCCGGCGGCGTCCAGCGCCTTCAGCGGCGCCAGGTCGAGGAAGCGCTCGCCGTCGACCGGGTCGGGCACCAGCTGCGGGCCGTAGGCCAGCACCGATGATTGGTAGATGCCGTTGTAGCTGCCGGCGCTGTCGATGGTGCCGGCGAAGAAGGCGAGGTTCTCCGGCAGGTTGCAGAAGTGCACCCGCGCCAGCTCGGCCTTGGCCTGCGCCTCGTCCCAGCCGAAGGCCTGCTTCAGCAGGGGGTAGGCGCGCGACGGCTCGGCGCGCACGGCGCGGTTGCCCTCCAGCACGCCGCGCACCAGCCCCTGCACGGCGGCGGGGTTGGCGCTGGCGAAACCGCGGTTCACCGCCAGCACGTCGGCGACTACCAGCAGGTTGCGGTTGGTCACCAGCATACGCGCCTTGCCGCCGCTACCTTGCACCACCTCCTCGGTCTTGGGGGCCCAGCCGACGAAGCCGGCCAGACGCTTGCGCCCGGCGGCGGTCTCGGCGGCGAAGGCGTCGGCCACCTGGTCGATGTCCTCGCCGTAGACCATGCCGATGGCGTCGGGGCGCGGCACGGTCGACAGGCCGTCGAGCGGCTGCACCGCGATGCCGGCCTCCTGCGCCAGGTAGCGCAGCAGGAACTCGCTCTCGTTGAAGGGGGCCACCGCCACGGTGCGGCCCTTGAGGGCGTTCACCGAGCCGATGCCCGACTGCACCACGATGCCGTCGGCGCCGCGCGACCACGCCAGCTGCAGCGGCACGGTGACGGCATAGCCGCGGCCCAGCACCGCCAGCACGTCGACGGTGGTGGCGGAGGCGGCGAAGCGGCCGGACACCAGCTGGTCCCACAGCTCGCCCTCGCCCTTGGTCAGCTTCACCTGGAAGCCGACCGCCTTGGCCAGCGGGCTGTCCGGGGTGGGCGCCAGGCCGTTGTTGGCGACGATGAGGCCGGCGTAGCCGGCGTACTCGCTGATGTCGATCTCGACGATGCCGCCCTGCGGCTGGTAGGCCTGGGCCGGGGGCATGGCCGGAGCCCTGGTCGCGGCCGGGATGAGGCCCTCGGGCGGTGGGGCGTCCTCGGTCGGCGTGTCGGCCTGCGGTGCAGGCGTGGGCGGCGCGCCGGAGGCGTCGGTGCCGGTCGGGGTCGGTGCGGCCGGCTTGCCGAACATGTACCAGCCGGCGGCGGCGAGGCAGCCGACCACGACCAGGAAGACGAAGAACTTGCCGAAACCGGTCAGGCCGGGCTGCGGAGCGTTGTCGGGCATGGCGGGGTTCTAGCGCGATCGTCCGGGCGAGGCCAGCAGCAGCCGCGGATCCGTCGTCGGCGCCATGACGCGGGGAAATCCTGTCTGCGTTGTTGTGCGGGCGGCTATGGATGCAGGACGCGGATCCCGCGTCCGGCCAGGAACGCGGCCCAATCCGCCTGCGGCGCCTGGTCGGTGACCAGGGTGCCGATGCGCGCCCAGTCGATGATGCGGAACAGCGCCGCGGCGGCGAACTTGCTGTGGTCGACCAGCAGCACGCTCTCGCGCGCGTTGGACACCGCCAGGCGGTGCAGGTGCGCGCTGTCGATGTCGCTGGCGCTGGGGCCGACCTCCATGTCCAGGCCGTCGGCGCCGATGAAGGCGGTGTAGCCGCGCAGTTCGCCCAGGGTGGTGTGGGCGAGGGGGCCGACGGTGTCCATGAACTCGGGGCGGTACTGGCCGCCGAGCAGGATGAGCTGCTGGCCCTTCAGCTCCATTGCCAGGCGCGGCGAGTTGAGGATGATGCGCAGGCCGCGGCGCTGCCCGAGGTGCGGCACCATTGCCGAGCTGGTCGAGCCGGAGTCGAGCAGGATGAGGTCGTCGTCCTTCACCAGCGAGGCGGCGAGGCGGCCGATCACCGCCTTGGCTTCGCCGTGGCGGCGCGACTTGGCGACGAAGCTGTGGTCGACCTCGCGCGGCATGCGCGCGCCGCCGTGGATCAGCTCGACCAGGCCCTCGTCGGCGAGGGACTTCAGGTCGCGGCGGATGGTCGCCTCGCTGACGCTGAGGACCTGCGCCAGGTCGCTGCACAGCACCTGGCGGCGCTCGATCAGGGCGTCGAGGACCCGGCTGCGGCGTTCACGGGCGACGGAACTCATGTGCTGGGGGCAGTGTACAATTATTTGTCGATTCCGTCAATATTTTTGTTTGTATCGGAGTTGTATTTTGTCGTTTTCGGTTATAAAACGACATCAGAGCCCCGAACCCCGCAGGAAAGCCATGTCCGATCGCCTCATCCTGACCATCGCCCCGATCCTCCGCGGCCTCCTGGCCGACAGCGACGCCGTCCTGCCCGCCGTGTCCTTCAGCGCCGAGGGCGCCGGCGAGGTGACGATCAACGTGGCAGCCGATGCCGATGCCGATGACGCCGCCGCGCTGGCCGCGCTGCGCACCGGCCTGGGCGGCCGCGTCCCCGCCAGCGTGGCGGTGCCGG
>JAFLCQ010000363.1 GCA_017302815.1 Planctomycetota bacterium | reverse complement strand
AGAGGCCGGAGTTGGCCTTGATGGTGATCTTGTTTTCCTTGCCTGTGCCCTTGTCCTTGGCTGAAACGTGAAATATGCCGTTGGCGTCGATGTCCCGGGTCGAACCGGCGATCTCCAGGGCGAAGGGTCCGCCGGCGGCTCCGGTCGGCACCCGCGCCTGGAAGCGGCCGTCGGCGCCGGCTACCGCGCGCACGGTGGCGCCGCGGAAGCTGATCGCGACTTCGCGGCCCGGCTCGTCCCAGCCCCACACCGGGGCGTCGGCCTCGCGCTGCAGCAGCATGCGCTCGCCGATGATGGAGGGGAGGACGGTCTCGGCCGCGGCGGCGGCCGCGACCACGAGCAGGCAGGGGAGGATGCGCATGGCGGTTGCGCATCCTCCCCACCAGGCGCCAGGGCGCCAGCGTCCGGACCCGCCGCCGTATCAGGCGGCGCGCATGCGGTCCTCGAAGGCGGCCAACGCCGTCTTGGCCCCGTCGCCCATGGCGATGATGATCTGCTTGAAGGGCAGGTTCGCCACGTCGCCGGCGGCGTAGATGCCGGGTCGCGAGGTGCGCCCGCGGGCGTCGACGACGATCTCGCCCGAGCGGGTGACCTCGACCAGGTCCTTGACCACCGCCGAGTTCGGCGCCAGGCCGATCTGCACGAAGACGCCGTCCAGCGCGCGGCTGTGCACCGTCTTGCTGGGCCGATCCTCGTACTCCAGGGCGGTGACCTGCGATCCGTCGCCGACCACCCGCGTGGTGCGGGCCTGGGTCACCACGGTGACGTTGGGCAGGCTGCGCAGCTTGCGCTGCAGCACCGCGTCGGCGCGCAGCTGCTCGCCGAACTCGAACAGCGTCACCTCGCTGCAGATGCCGGCGAGGTCGATCGCCGCCTCGACGCCGCTGTTGCCGCCGCCGACCACCGCCACCCGCTTCCCCTTGTAGAAGGGACCATCGCAGTGCGGGCAGAAGGCGACGCCGCGGCCGATGTGCTCGCGCTCGCCGGGCACGCCCAGCTCGCGCCACTTGGCGCCGGTGGCGATGATGACCTGCGCCGCGCGCACGGTCTCGCCGCCCTTGAGGCGCAGGGTCTTCACCTCGCCGTCGACCAGCTCCTCGACCATGCGGTCGTCCAGCACCTGCACGCCGGCGGCGACCAGGTGGCCGCGCATGTCGTTGGCCAGCTTCGGCCCCTCGGTGTAGGGCACCGAGATCAGGTTCTCGATGCCCATGGTGTCCTTGACCTGTCCGCCGATGCGGCCGGCCACCACCGCCACCTTCAGGCCCTTGCGCGCGGTGTAGATCGCCGCCGCGGCGCCGGCGGGACCGCCGCCGACCACCGCGACATCGACCACGTGCACCGCCGCCGGGGCGTCGGCGGCATGCGCGGTGCCGAAGCGCTCCTCCAGCTGGTCGATGAGGCCGGAGAGCTCGGCCTTGCCCACATGCACCAGCTGATCGCCGGCGAAGACCGCCGGGACGCCCTGGATGCCCAGGCGCTGCACCTCGGATTCGGCCAGGGCACCGTCCCACATCTCGTGCTGCGCGTCCTCGTGCAGCAGGGCGATGAGGTTCAGGGCCTGCACCACGTCCGGGCAGTTGGTGCACTCCAGCGACACGAAGGTGCGCAGGCGGATGGGGCCGCGCAGGCGGCGGATGCGCGCCTGGATCCCGGCGTCGGGCAGGCGGCCCTTGCCGGCGGCGTTGAGGACGGCGACGACCAGCGAGGTGAACTCGTGTCCGCCGGGCACGCCGCGGAAGGCCACGCCGGTGGGGGCGCCGTTGCGCACCAGGGCGAAGCGTGGCACCGGCGAGGGGTTGCCGCCGACGCTGACGCGCAGCCGCGGGCTGGCGGCCGCGATGTTGCCGAGCAGCTCCAGCAGCTCGGCCTGGGCGGCGTGCTCGCTGGGAGCGACGGCGAAGGCGATGTCGGCGCCGAGGTCGGCGAAGACGGTGGTCAGCTGGGACTGGATGCTGGCGTCGAGCATGGCGTGTTCCGATGCGTGATGGGATGTGCGAGAGAGGGGGGGTGCCCCCGCCGGACCGCTCCGGATCCGGCGGGGACGATAGGGGCCCCGCCGCGCAGGCGGTGGGGCGGGCGCCGAGCGGCGGTGTCGGAGCGGAGCGACGACACCAAGCCGCGACAAAGCCCGGGGGTAGGCCCGCAGGGCCGTAGGGGCGCAGCCCCTGGGCAGAGAGTTCAGATCTTGCCGACGAGATCCAATCCGGGCTTCAGCGTGGTGGCGCCCGGCTTCCACTTGGCGGGGCAGACCTCGCCGGGGTGGCTGGCGACGAACTGGGCGGCCTGGATCTTGCGCAGCAGTTCCTCGGCGTTGCGGCCGATGCCGTTGTCGTGGATCTCGGCGATCTTCACCTTGCCGTCCGGGGCGACCACGAAGGTGCCGCGGTAGGCGAGGCCCTCCTCCTCGATGTGCACGCCGAAGCCGCGGGTCAGGGTGCCGGTCGGGTCGGCGAGCATCGGGTAGGCGATCTTCTTGATCGTCTCCGAGGCATCATGCCAGGCCTTGTGCACGAAATGGGTGTCGGTGCTGACGCTGTAGACCTCGACGCCCATCTTCTTCAGTTCGGCGTACTTGTCGGCGAGGTCGCCCAGCTCGGTGGGGCAGACGAAGGTGAAGTCGGCGGGATAGAAGAAGAAGACCGCCCACTTCCCCTTCACGTCGGCGTCGGACACGGTCTTGAACTTGCCCTCGTGGTAGGCCTGGACCTTGAAGGCGGGCATGGGGCTGTTGATGATCGGCATGTGCTGCTCCTTGGTGGGTGCCACCGTTGGGTTGATGGCCCCATCCTAGCACCACGCGCGGATGTCATCGCCGCCCGCCTCTATGGCCGCGATAGGTTCCGCCTATGGCGGCTGCGGCACATCGGCGAAGCGCGCCGGATCGTAACCCTGCGCTGCGGCCCGTGCCGTGATCTCCGCCTTCACTGTCGCATCCAGACGGCGCTCGCGGGCGAGGATCCAGAAATAGTCGCGCGAGGGATGGCCGACCGCCAGCCAGCGGTAGTCCGGATCGAGATCGATGATCAGGTAGTCGATGCTGAACGGCCAGAGGAAGCGCACCTTCCAGTGCGCGTTGGTGGCGGTGTCGTGCACCCAGGCCACGCCATGCCATTCCTCCTCCGGCGCGTCGAAGGAGCCGCGCCGGAAGACGTAGGTGTTGTCCATGCGCCCGTCCGGGCGCAGGCGGTAGCGGTCGGCGGTGGCGACCTTGCCCTCCTCCAGCCAGTAGGGGATGTGGGTGATGACGTACCAGGTGCCCTCCATGCGCGCGAGGTCGACCGAGGGCACGGTGGTCAGCGGCGGTCGGGAGGCGCAGCCGGCGCCGAAGACGGCGCACAGGGCGAGGAGGAGCGGGCGCATGCGGCCAGGATGCCCGCGGCCACGGCGTGCAAGCCGCACCGCCACCGCGGTTGCACGCATCGCCGCGGCGGGCATTCCACGTGCATGCGCGCCCTCGTCCTGCTGCTCTGCGCCGCCCTCGCCGCGGCGGTGGAACCGCCCGTGCGCGGCACCGGCCGTTTCACCTACCTGTGGTTCGACGTCTACGACGTCGAACTGCGTCTCGCGCCCGGTGTCCCGGCCGATCCGGCGGCGCAGTCCTGCCGCCTGTCCTTCACCTACCTGCGCGCCTTCACCGCTGCCGAGCTGGCCAAGGCGACGACCCGTACGGTGCGCGAGCGCATCGGCACGCACGACACTGCCGAGATCGAGCGCGGCCTGGCGGCGATCAACGCCCTGTGGCCGGCGGTCGCGCGCGGCGACATCCTGTCCCTCGACGCGATCCCCGGCGCCGGCGTGCGGGTGTCCGTGAACGGCCGCGAGCTGGGCCAGGTGCCCGGCGACGCCTTCGCCCGTGTGCTGTTCTCGATCTGGCTGGGCGGCGATCCGATCGATGTTGATCTACGCGACGCGCTCATGGGCGGGGCCTGATGCATCCGCCGGGGCGCGCCGAGTCCGTGCTGCACGCCATCCTCTGGCAGGGGATGTGGTGCTGGCTGGTGTGGGCGGCTGGATGCGATGCCGCGCTGGCGCCGCTGCTGGCGACCGCCGCGCTGCTGGGCGGGGCCGCCTGGCG
>JAFLCQ010000362.1 GCA_017302815.1 Planctomycetota bacterium | reverse complement strand
GTCGCCCTCGATCCGTCGTGGCTTGCAGCCTACGGCGCCAGCCCCGACCGCCTCGCCGGCTGCGCTCCGGTCAGCGGCCAGCTCGCCTGCCACTTCACCTACGCCAACGCCCGCGGGGCGCGCCCCGGTCAGACCATGATCGACCGCTTCGCGCCGTTGTTCCACGTCCGGCCCGATGCGCCGCCGATGCTGCTGACGGTGGGCGACAACGACATGCCCTGCCGCCTGGAGGAGAACCAGCTGATGCGCGCAGCGTTGCGCACCGCCGGTCATCACCACCACAGCTGCCACGTCCTCGCCGGCCGCGACCATGGCGGCATGGGCGCCGGCCTGGCCGATCCGCACGACGCGGTGACGCGCCTGCTGCTGGATTTCCTGCGCGATCCGCTCAGTTGAATCCGCGTCGGCCGCCGATGGCCCCGACCGCCCCCAGCGGCATGCCGGCGAAGGTCCGGAGGCAGACGAGGCCGCTGTCGATGCCGGCCGCATCCAGGGCCTGACGTCGTGCCGGGTCGAGCTGCGCCGCCCGCACCAGGGCCGGCAGGAGCTCGGACGGCTCGACGCTGCCGAGCTGCGGGTGCATCCACGGCTGGCCGCCGAGCGTCGTCCGGGCCATGAAGTCGATGGCGCGCGCGATGCTGCGGCCATCCGCGCCGGACGACTCCCACACCGGAATGTCCAAAGCCCTGCCCCAGGACGCGAGATTGAGCAGGGCGCAGAGGTTCTTCAGGCTGTAGGTCCACGAGCGCGTGCGCGCCAGTTCCAGCGGCTGGCTGCCGTCGACCTCGATCTGCACGAAGGTGCGGCGCTGCGGCACGGCGGCGAGGATGTCGCGCGCGACCGCGGTGCGTCCCAGGTGCAGGGCCAGGGCGACGACCTGCACGTCGTAGCAGGTGCCATGGTTGTTGCGCTCGGCGGCCTCGGCGCGGCCCAGCGGATCATGCAGCAGCCAGTCGAGGTAGGCGGACAACCAGGCGTGCAGGGCGTCGCGTTCGCCCGCGCCCCAGCCCGGCGCTCCGTTGAGCAGGGCTTCGGCATCGGCGATGCGGGCGAAGCACTCGCTGTCGATGATGCCGATGCAGCGGCCGTCGCAGATGCCGGGGATCGATTGGCCGTAGCGCAGGTGCGGATTCATGCGCGTGGCGGGATCGAGGAACCAGGCGCGCAGCAGGAGCGCCGCCCGGGCTCCATGGGCCGCATCGCGGCCGAGGTGCCACGCGGCCGACAGGCGCACGACCGCGTCGGCCATCTCCGACAGCCGCGGCCGGTCGAAGCGCTCGATCTCCGGATTGACGTGCCCGTCGCGGCGGATGTACGGTCCGTCGGGATGGGCGGGGTCCGGCCACCAGTAGGTGCCCAGGCTCATGTAGTCGTGCCGGTCGCCGCTGGGCGGGACCTGGTGCTTGTCCATGACCGAGAACGGCCCCGCCGTCAGCGCCGCATCGGCCTCGGCGCGGATGGCGCGCGCGGCGTCGGGCAGGCGGGCGTATGCGGACTCGGCAGCGTGGCGGGTGGCGGTATCGGCGACGAGCATGGCCATGACAGTGGCCCGCGGTCGCAGCGGTCCAGCGCGCGCCGGAGCGTCAGCCGCTGGCCTCCAGCCGCAGGCTGATCCGCGCACCGCCGGGCGGCAGCTCGACGCGCCGGCGGAACGCGCCCTGCGCGGTCTCGATCTCCAGGTCGTAGCCGCCATGGAAGCCGCGGAAGGCGTTGGCCGCGCCAGCCTGGTAGTCCAGCGCGCCGCGGCTGGTCCACTCCTGCGTGATCAGGCGCTTCAGGGCGGTGTAGGCCGGCTTCTCGCTCAGGTCGTAGTTCAGCAGGCCGGCGCGCAGGCTGTTCTCACCCTCCTCGCTGCCGATCGGCGCGTAGGCGGCGGTGCCGTCGACCAGGTTCCACCATACCGCGCCGTCGGTGGCGGGATGGCTGAACCACAGGCGGTAGAGGCGCTCGGCGACTTCGGCCTGGAAGGCGTCGCCGTCGCCCAGGTCGCGGCGCGAGATGATGCTGATCTCGGACAGGTTGATCGGCACGCCCAGCTTGGCGTACTGGTCGAGGACGCGCAGCAGGTGCCGTGGGTGCATGAACTGGTCGGTCTGATCCAGCAGGTTGGCGAACATGTGGTACTGGAAGCCCAGCGCGTTCACCGGCAGTCCACGCGTCTGCAGGTGGCGCATGAGCAGGTAGACCGGCGAGTAGTCGCCCTGCAGGTCCCACCACTTGCGGTCGTCATTGTAGGTCAGGGTGGCGCCGGGGAAATGCCGGCCGGCCAGCTCGAAGGCGTAGTCGACATGGGCGTCGAAGGGCATCGTGCCATGGAAGGTCTGCGCCTCGTTGCACACGTCCCACACGTGGATGCGCTCGGCGTAGCGCGCGCTGATCTCGGCGAAGCGGCGCGCGACGCGGCGGCGCACCTCGGCCGGCGAGCCCTGAAGCCAGCGCGGCCAGAACTGGTGCCACAGCAGCGGATGGCCCTTGGGCTGGATGCCGTGCGCGTCGCAGTAGTCGAGGCAGAGGTCGACGGGCGGGCGGCGGTAGACCGGCGGGCTGCCGACGGCGAAGCGCGGCGCCCCGTCCTGCGGCTCCAGGTCCGACCAGTACAGCGGCACCACCGCCAGGTTGAAGAACTCGGCGAAGCGCTCGCGGTAGGCGGCGTTGCGCCCCGGATCGGGGAACTGGTCGAGCATGAACAGGTTGCAGCCGAAGCGGTAGTGGTGGCTGCGCTGCGCATAGCGCACGCTTGCGCGCGGCACCGGCCTGCCGTCGCGGTCGAGCAGGGTCAGCTCGGCGAAGCCGGTGCGGTTGGCCAGCGTCCCTTCGCGGATGCGCGCCTCCACCACGGGGTCGTCGGCGATGAAGTGCCGCAGCATGCGCTGCGCCTCGGCGGTCAGGGCGGTGCTCATGCCCGCATCGTAGGCGGGATGCGCCGTCCGACAGATCCCGGGCCGACGTCCGCCGATCCCGAACCGACGGCGATCAGGCGGGGCTGCGCGGATCCGGTTGGCGCAGGATCAGGACGATCAGCGGCAGGCCCAGCAGCCCGCCGGCGACCAGCAGCGGGCGCATGCCGGTGATCGGCTCCAGCCAGCCGAGCAGCGCCATCGCGCCGGCGGCGACGCCGGCCTGGACGATCTTGTGCACCGTGAACGCCGTGGCGCTGGCCCCGCCGGTCAGGCCGATCCACATCGAGCCGGGCACCGAGGTGATGGGCCAGCCGAAGGCGACCAGCAGGGCGCCGGCGATGCCCAGCGGCAGGGCGTCGGACAGCCCCAGCAGCAGCGAGCCGGCGGTGCTGAGGGTCCAGGCCGCCGCCATGCCCCAGGCCAGCGGCACCCGCTGCACGGTCAGGCCGGCGGCCAGCACCGCCGCCAGGCCGAGGCAGGCGCCGATGGTGCACACCACGCCGAAGGCGGATTCGCTGAGGCCCATCTGCCGGGTCAGGCGCAGGGCGGCGAAGGCGGTGACCGCGCCCTGGGCGAAGGCCATCGCCTGGTCGAGGACGATGAAGCGCCACAGCGGCCGGTTGCGCGCCGCGGCGGCGAAGCCGCGCAGGACCTCGCGCAGGCTGCGGCCGTCGCCGCGCTCCTCGGGGTAGAGCAGGATGATCAGGCCGCCGATGGCGGTGGCGAAGGCGGCCAGATCGATCACCGGCGCCCACGAGCCGCAGCGCGTGGCGATGGCGGTGGCGGCCAGCGGCGCGACCACCGCCATGCCGGCGGCGATGCCGCGGTAGATGCCATTGGCCAGGCCCTGGCGTTGCCGGCTGACCTGCTGCGTCAGGGCGTTGAGGTTGACGAAGGTGGTGCTGACCAGGGCGCCGAACAGCGGCATGCACGCGGTGACCAGCCAGGGGATGCCCAGCCCCATGCAGGCGAGGGCGCAGCCGCCCAGGGCCAGCGACAGCGCCGCCATGCGCCGCGAACCGACCCGCTCGGCGAGGATGCCCAGGGCGAGGATGCCGACGAAGGTGCCGGTGAAGCGCAGCGAGCGCAGGAGCGCCCAGCCGGCCGCGTCCAGGCCCAGGTCGGAGGTCGCCCACAGCGGGGCCAGCATGTCGAAGGCGCTGTTGGAGACCGCGAAG
>JAFLCQ010000361.1 GCA_017302815.1 Planctomycetota bacterium | reverse complement strand
GCTGGTGCCCCTGTGGGTCGGCCGGCCGGCAGGATGGGATGGCGAGCTGCTGCTGGCCGAGCAGGCCGGGGCGCGCACCCGCGCCTGGCTGCTGCCGCAGGATCCGCCGCCGCGCACCGCCGAGTGCTGGAAGGTCGATGCCGGCGGCCAGCGCCTGACCCCCTGCCCGTTCAGCCCCGAAGGCGACGGCTGGCAGATCGACGCCGCGCCTGGCGAGATCGCGATCGTGCGCTGGCGCATGCAGGCCGGCTCCTGATCGGCTGTTGCCCGGCCACCTCGCCCATTACCGTTGCCGCCCCTCCCATAGGACCCCGTCATGCCCTTCGCCGGTTCGATCGTCGCCATCGTCACGCCCTTCCGGGACGACCAGGTGGACTTCGCCGCGCTGAAGAAGCACATCGACTGGCTGATCGCCGAAGGCACCCAGGGGATCGTCCCCTGCGGCACCACCGGCGAAAGCGCGACCTTCTCGCACGAGGAGCAGCACCGCGTCATCGCCGAGGTGGTGCAGCACGTGCGCGGCCGGGTCCCGGTCATCGCCGGCGCCGGCAGCAACAGCACCCGCGAGGCGGTCAGCCTGGCGCAGGCGGCCGAGCGCGCCGGCGCCGACGGCATCCTCACCATCACGCCGTACTACAACAAGCCCAACCAGGAGGGCATGTACCAGCATTTCGCCGCCGTGCGCTCGGCGACGAAGCTGCCGATGGTGCTGTACAACGTCCCCGGCCGCACCGGCGTCAACCTGCTGCCCGAGACCGCGGCGCGCGTCGCCGCCCTCGGCGGGATCGACTCGATCAAGGACGCCGCCGCCAACCTCGACCAGACCTGGGAGCAGCTGCGCCTCGGCGTCGGCGTGCTGTCCGGCGATGACGCCATGACCTTCCCGATGATGGCGCTGGGCGCGCGCGGCGTGATCAGCGTGGTGGCGAACTTCGCCCCGCGCGCGGTGCGCCAGCTGTGCGATGCGTCGGCTGCCGCCGACCATGCCGCCGCCCGTCGCTGGC
This sequence comes from Planctomycetota bacterium, assembly GCA_017302815.1. Classification (GTDB taxonomy): domain Bacteria; phylum Planctomycetota; class UBA11346; order UBA11346; family UBA11346; genus UBA11346. The sequence goes on along the minus strand of JAFLCQ010000361.1, from coordinate 3,084 downwards.
ACGGCGTGGTCACCGAACTGGCCAAGCACGCCTTCGCCGATGTGAACCCGATCCCGGCCAAGTCGGCGGTCGCGGCGCTGGGCTTCTGCCAGGAGGTCTACCGCCTCCCGCTGGTCGGACCGCAGCCGGCGCGCCGCGAGGCCATGCTGGCCTGCATGCGCAAGCACGGCCTGCTGGCCTAGCAGGCTGCGACACAACGCAGCCTGCTAGCCGCTACTTCCCGCGTCCGGTCTTGCCGTTGTAGTCCAGCAGCCAGCCGTAGAGGCGGTCGCCGGGGCAAATCGTCGGCTTGATGTCGCGATGGCCGTAGACCCGGCTCAGCGGAACGTTGAAGCGCTCGCGCTGGTCGTCGAGGAAGGCCTTCAGCGCCCGCATCTGGCGCGGATTCGGCAGGTTGTGGTGGCAGTCGCCGATCACCGAGATGCCGAGGTTGTTGGCGTTGTCGCCGCAGTGCGCGCCCTGGTACTTCACCGGGCGGCCCTCGTAGATCTTGCCGTCCTTGCCAACCAGGAAGTGGTAGCCGATGGCGGCCCAGCGCTTCTCCGGTCCGCGGTGGTAGCGCTCGATCATCCGCACCACTTCAAGGTCGCTCTTGCCGTCCATGCCGCCGTGCTCGTCGGTGTGGTGGACGGTGATGCGCTCGACCTTGCCCATCAGGACATGGTTCGCGCCGACCGGCTCCTTGGTCCAGGCGCTGCGCGGGACGATCTCGTAATGGTCTCCGTCCGCCGTGCTGGGCTGGGCGGGCTTCGGGGCCGCCTTCGGCGGGGCCGGCGGCTGGTATGCGGTGGCCGGCGGCGGCGCCAGGCTGCGCACGCCAGGCAGCCATAGCCGGCTGCCCGGCCTCAACGCTGGCGATTCCAGGCTGTTCGCCTCGGCGATGCGCTCGATGGTGAGTCCACTGCGCTTCGACAGGGAGGTCAGCGAATCGCCGGCCTGCACGTTGTACCACATGCCTTCGCCGGAACCCGCCTTGTCGCCACCGCCGCGCACGCAGGCGGCGAGGGCCAGCGAAATACCGCCGAGAATCAGCCCGCGCCGGGTGAGGTCGGGCTTGGCCGGTGCCTGGGAGGGCCCCTCAGGACCGCTGTCGCAGCTGCTGCACATGGATGCGGCGCACGATGCCGACGCGCACGACCTTCGCAACCGCCGCCCGCCCAGGTCCTTGCACAGCGGTTGATGGGCGCCGAAGGTCCCGCCCATGTCGCTGATGCGCCGCATGCTGACGGTGTCGGGCTGGACCCTGGTCAGCCGCATCCTGGGCCTGGTCCGCGACCGTCTGTGGGCCGGCGCCCAGGGCGGCTCGCTCATGCTGGACTGCTTCCTGGTCGCCTTCCAGCTGCCCAACCTGCTGCGCAACCTCTTCGGCGAGGGGGCGCTCGCCGCGGCGGTGGTGCCGCGCTACGTCCAGGAGCGCGAACGCGACGCCGCGACCGCGGAGCTCTTCGCCGGTCTCGTGCTGACCCGCTTGTCGCTCTTCCTGTGCGGCATCGCCACCATCGGGCTGGTCGCCGCGGTCGTTGCCATGCGCCTGGGTGCCGGCGATCTGGTGATCATCACCGCCCTGGCCATCCCGCAGATCCCCTACCTCGTGTTCATCTGCGCCGCCGCCATCATGAGCGGCATCCTCAACGGCAGGCGCCGCTTCTGGGTCCCGGCCTTCGCCCCGGTGCTGATGAACCTGGCGATGATCAGCACGGTCGGTTTCGGTCTCGACGATGAATGCTGGTACCTGCCCTACGCCGTCCTGGCCAGCGGCATCGCCAACGTGCTGCTGCACCTGTGGGCCCTGCACCGCAGCGGCGGCGTGCCCCCCTGCGCCACCCGCATCCTCGACGACGGCATGCGCGAGCGCATGCGCGAGCTCGCCAAGGCCTACCTGCCGACGGTGCTGGCGGGCGGCGTGTTCCAGATCAACGCCCTCCTCGACACCCTGATCGCCAAGGCCTTCGTCCCCGGCAGCGGCGCCGTCGCCGTCCTCTATTTCGCCAACCGCCTGCTGCAGTTCCCCATGGCCTTGATTGGGCACGGCGTCACCACTGCCGCCTATCCCGAGCTGGCGGCGAGCGCGGCGAAGGGCTGGTCCCACACCGGCGAAGGCCTGCGCGAGGCGGTGCGCCTGCTGTCGTACTGGATGCTGCCGGCGGCGGTCGGCCTGCTGGTGACCGCGGACCCGGTGGTGCGGGCAATCTACCAGGTCGGCCGCTTCGACGAAGGCTACGTCCTGCGCACCGTTCTGGTGACGCAGTTCTACGCCGCCGCGCTGATCCCGATGGCCCTGTCGCGGCTGCTCATGCGCGCCTTCCACGCGCATCGCGACCAGAGCACCCCGGTACGGGTCTCGCTGTCGATCGTCGGCGTCAACCTGGGGCTGAACCTGTTCCTGGTGCAGACACCGCTCGCCGAGGCCGGTATCGCCCTCTCCGCCGCCTGCACCGCCAGCATGGGCTGCATCGCCTATGTGGTGCTGCTGCGCCGCCGTGGCGTGCACGACATCCTCGGCTTGCGCGGACTGGCCAGGCCAGCAATCGCTGCCATGGCCATGGGCGTCTGCGTCGCGATCCTGCTGTGGTGGTGGCCGCAGCCGGCAGGACGCGGCAGCGGCTACGCCGCGCTGCGTCTCGCCGCCGCCACCGCACTGGGAGCGGGCATCTACGTCGCCCTCGCGGGACGATCGTGGCTGAAGCGGCGCCGTCGGGCCGGTGCTGACGAGGAGGCGGTCAGCGGCGATTGACCGCGGCCGCGATCCGGCCGGCAGCGAAGCCGGCGCCGAAGCCATTGTCGATGTTGACCACCGTCACCCCGGGAGCGCAGCTGGAGAGCATGGCGTGCAGGGCGGCGGTGCCGCCGGCGGCCACCCCGTAGCCGACCGAGGTGGGGACCGCGATCAGCGGCACGGCGACCAGCCCGCCAAGGACGCTGGGCAGCGCCCCCTCGAAGCCGGCGACGACGATCAGCGGATCACAAACTATTATTATTTCAAGGGAAATAAATTTTTCCTGAAAGAGCGTACTGACCTTGTTTTCCTTAAATTTAAAACCGGTATCACTCACAATTCTGCTTTTAATATCCTTTCCAAATATC
>JAFLCQ010000360.1 GCA_017302815.1 Planctomycetota bacterium | reverse complement strand
CAGCGCCGGCGAGGACGACCCGGCCAGCGCCAGCTTCAGCATCTCGCGCAGGTCGTCGCCGCGCGCCGCGCCCAGCAGCAGGTCGAGGTCCTCCTCGCTGGCGGCGCCGTCGCTGACCGCGATCAGCTGGTCGAGCAGGGTCTGGGCGTCGCGCATGCCGCCGCCGGCGGCGCGGGCGACGCGGTAGAGCACCGGCTCGGAGAGCTTGGCGCCCTCCTTGGCGGCGATGTCGGTCAGGCGCGTGACGATGGTCGGCAGGTCGAGCGAGCGGAAGTCGAAGCGCTGGCAGCGCGACAGCACCGTCGGCAGCACCTTGTCCACCTCGGTGGTGGCGAAGACGAAGCGCATGTGCGGCGGCGGCTCCTCCAGCACCTTCAGCAGCGCGTTCCACGAGTGCCCGGTCAGCATGTGCACCTCATCGAGGATGAACACGCGCACGCGCGCCATCGACGGGGCGAAGGAGACGTCCTCCAGCAGCCGGGTGATGTCGTCCTTGTTGCCGAAGCGGGCGGCGTCGACCTCGGTGACGTCCGGGTGCGCCGAGTCGGCGATGCGGCGGCAGTGCTCGCACACGCCGCAGGGCTCGGTGGTGGGGCCGCTCTCGCAGCACAGCGCCTTGGCCAGGATGCGCGCCATCGAGGTCTTGCCGACGCCGCGCGGGCCGGTGAACATGTAGGCGTGGTGGACGCGGTGGCCGCGGATGGCGTTGGTCAGGGTGCGCGCGACGACGTCCTGGCCGGAGACCTCGGCGAAGGTCTGCGGGCGGTACTTGCGGGCGATGACGAGGTAGTCCACGCTGGGCATTCCAGCGCCGCCGGCGTGGGGGGGAAGGGGGATTTGCCCGCCCCCGGGGTAGCCGGGTCCATCCGCCGGCGGCTGCCGTCCGGCCTCGTCAGGACATCCGTCCCGCTGTCTGCCGTGCGTGGACATCCGCGGCGGGCTAAGCCCTGGCATGCGTGGCGGCACCGGCCCATGCTGCCGCGAGCCATGCGCGACATCTGCCACGCCTTGCGTCCGTTGCTCGTCCTCGCCGTCCTGCTGGCCGGCTGCGGGGTCCCGCCGGCCGCCCCGCGCGCCGAGCCGCGGGTGCAGGTGTTGCACGTCCGCGCCGACGCGTCGGGCGCTGGCGCCGACGGAGCCGCTCCCGACACCGCCTTCCCCACCATCCAGGCAGCCTTCGATCGCGTGCGTCCGGGCGGAACGGTGGTGATCCATCCCGGCGTCTACCATGAGGTGCCAGTGCTGCGCACCCTGGGCACGGCATCGGCGCCGGTCACCATCCGCGCCGATGCCATCGCTCGCGACCGGGTGATCCTGACCGCCGCGGACCGCGCCCTGCGCGAGGGACGCATCGCTTGGCGGTTGGAGGACGAGGCGCTCGGTCTCTATTCCGCCCCCTTCGGCCACCAGCCGGCGCGGCTGCTGTACTCTGGGACCGACCTGCTGCCCTTTCCGACCTTGGATGGTCTGCGCACCTTCACCCTGCTCGACGACTATCCCGGGCCGCAGCACGGCTTCTTCTACCAGGCCGAAACCGCGCGGCTGTTCGTCCGCCTGCACGCCGGCGGCCGCTATGGCGACCGCGACCCCGCCCGGCACCGCATGTGCGCCGCGCCAGCCACGGCGCAGGGCTTCGCTGGCAACTGGATCTACCAGACCGAGCACGCGAACCTGCTGATCGACGCCAAGGGCGAGGGCCACGTGCGCATCAGCGGCATCACCTTCGAGACCCCGGGCGCCGCAGGTGTAGTCAGCAAGGCGGGCTCGGTCACGGTCGCGGACTGCTGGTTCCGCGGCTGCCGCTTCGGGGTTTTCGGTGCCGGTCTGCCCGGGAACCTCGCGGTCGAGCACTGCGACTACCACCAGTACCCGGCCTTCGACGACATGGCCGAGGTGATCGCGCTGCATCCGGGCCGCGAGCGCGCCGCCAAGGACCCGATCTACTGGTGGCACCGCAAGGGCGTGAAGCACAGCCCCGAGGCGATGAAGACCTACGAAACCGGTATCGCCGGAGGCATCGGCGCAGGCTGGCGCATCAGCGGCAACCACATCCACGACGCCTTCGAGGGGTTGTCGACCTGGGGCATCTCCGACGCGGTGGACCTCGACGTCTCGGGCAACCGCTTCGAACGCCTGGTCGACAACGCGGTGGAGACGGAGAACCATGCCAGGGATGTGCGCATCCACGACAACGACATCATCGACGTCTTCGAGCCGATCAGCTGGCAGCCGCTGGCCGGCCTGCCGTGGCCAGGGCCGGTGCAGGTCTTCCGCAACCGCTTCATCACCACGCCGGCGGCATCGGCGCTATGGCCGTGGCCCGTCGGGTGCTTCAAGCTGGGAGCCAGCGATCGCAACTGGGAGGGCAGGCCGGAGATGGCGGCGGTCCCACGTGACGAGGTCGCGCCTCCCGGCTCGGGTTTCCAGGTCTACGACAACGCCATCATCTATCCGCACGGCTACCTGTTGGCGTTGCCCATGCCGGCTGCACGCGCACTGGCGAACTTCGCCTTCCGCGGCAATGCGGTGGCGGTTCGCGGCCTGGCCGAGCGGCCGGCGTTCACCGGCAGCCGCATCGCCTTCACCGGCAACCGCGTGGTCGCGCCCGGCGACGCGGCGCGCGCGCCGCTGATCGCCGGAGCCGGTGGTGCGGTGCTGCCGCGGATCGAGGATCTCGGGCAGCTGCCGCCAGCCGCCGGCGAGGTCGGGCCACGGGAGCGGCAGTGAGCGCGGTCGTGCGACTGCGCCTTCCGTCGCTTCAGCCGGCTAGGCCCTGCAGCAGCGTCGCCGCCATGCCGGGGCGGCAGGCGAGGATGTCGGGCCGGCCGAGGTCCCATGGCCCGCCGTCCCAGGTCAGCAGTTCGTAGCCCAGGGCGCGGGCGCAGGCGCAGCCGCCGGCCTGGTCCCAGGGGAAGATGTGGCTGATGGCGTAGGCGTCGACGCGGCCCAGGGCGAGGTTGGCGAGGTCGATCGCCGCCGAGCCCATGGTCTTGTACTGGCGCACGCGCTTCTCCAGGAAGCCGATGAAGCGGGTGGTGCGCGCGCGCTGCTCCAGCGGCCAGGGCCAGTCGGTGGCGACGACCCAGGTCTTCTCCGGACCGGCCGGGGTCGCCTGCGGCAGCGGGAGATCCTCCGCCCACGCCCCCAGCCCGACCGCGCCGGTCAGGGTGACGCCGTAGGTCGGTGCGTGGATGATGCCCAGCACCGGCTGCCGGCGGTGGGCGAGGCCGATCGAGATGCCCCAGGCCGGGATGCCGCGGCTGTAGTTGCAGGTGCCGTCGAGGGGGTCGATGTGCCAGGTCCAGTCGCTGTCCGCGGGTCCCAGGACGGTGCCCTCCTCGCCGGCGACGCGGTGCTGCGGGAACCAGGCCGCGAGGGCGGCGGTGAGGCGCTCCTCGCTGAAGCGGTCGGCGCGGGTGACCACGTCGTGGCCCTCGCCCTTGGCGGTCTGCGTGCGCAGGTCGTCAGCCAGGCGCACCATCTCGCCGCCGACCTCGGCGGTGAGGGTGCGCAGGCGGGCGAGGATGTCGCGGGCGTCGGCCGGGGCGCTGGTCATGACGGCAGCGTCGCCCGCGGGGCGTGGGCACAACCGCAGGCGGCGGTGCTCCTGGCGCGCGGGCGTCGGCCTCCATGCTGGTGCGCCGCGCCATGTGGAAGTCCGCCGCCATCTTCGCCGCCATCGCCCTCGGCGCGACGCTGCCGGCGCTGTCGCGCGGGACCCCGGCCCTGCCATGGATCATCGGTCTGCTGCTCTTCGTCGCCTTCTGCGCCATGCCGCGCGGGGCCTCGCGGCCGACCTGGCTGCATCTGCGCCTGATCGGCGCGGCCTGGTTGCTGGGCGGAGCCGCCTGCGCTGCGCTGTGGACGCTGGATCGCGACCTCGCCCTGGGTGCGCTGCTGACCGGCGCCGCGCCGACCGCGACCGCCGCGCCGGTGGTGCTGGCGGCGCTGGGCGGCGACGCGGTCTTCGCGGCGGTGGCGGTGCTGGGTTCGAACCTGCTGGCGGCCGTGCTGTGGCCGGGCCTGATGGCGCTGCTGCTGGCCGGCGACGCGCCGGGCGGGCCGTTGGCATTGTTCCGGATCTTGTGCAGGCGGG
>JAFLCQ010000036.1 GCA_017302815.1 Planctomycetota bacterium | reverse complement strand
CTGCCCGAGGCGGGCCACCGCGGCTTCGGCGGCTGGGCGCCGCTGGCCCGGCTGGGCGGCGGATCGATGGGGGCGGTGTGGCTGGCAGCACGTGGCGATGGCCCTTTGGCGGTGGTGAAGACGGCGGCATCCGCCGGCACGCCACCCCTCCTGGCCGGCGAGGACGGCTCGGTGTGGGATGGCCAGTCGCCGGACGACGCCCGCGCTCCGGAGGACGAGCTCTCCCGCCGCTTCGCCCGCGAAGCGCGCATCACCGCGTCGATGTCCCATCCACGCATCATCCCCTGCCTGGATGGCGGAGTCGCCGCCGACTGCGTGCGCTATCTCGTGCTCGACTGGGTCGCCGAAGGGGATCTCTCGGCGCATCTGCGCCGGAGCGGCCCGCTGGCCCCGCTGGCGGCCCTGGCCATCGCCGACCAGCTCGCCGACGCCCTCGATCACGCGCACGGACGCGGCGTCGTGCACCGCGACCTCAAGCCGGCCAACGTCTTCGTGCGCGAGGACGGCTCCGTCCTGCTCGGCGACTTCGGCCTCGCCCGTCCGACCGCGACCGGGGCGACCCGCCTCACCCTGGCCGGGGTGGCGGTGGGCACGCCGACGACCATGGCCCCGGAGCAGATCGAGGGGCGGGACGCGGTCGACGGCCGGGCGGATCTCTACGCCCTCGGCTGCCTGATCTGCGAATGCCTGACCGGCAGACCGCCCTTCCTCGGCCGCAGCGCCGAGGTCATGCACAAGCATCGCACCGCCGCGGCGCCGGATCTCGACGCCCTGGTGCCTGGCCTGCCGGCTGGCACTGCGGACCTGGTCGAGCGCCTGCTGGCGAAGAATCCGGACGATCGGCCGGCCGATGCGGCGCAGGTGCGCCTGCAGCTCGCGCCATTGCTGCGCGCCTGCGGCGGCGAACCCGGCCGGGCCGAATCCCTCGCCACCGGCCGCGGCCCGGACCCGCTGCTGCTTCTGGGGCCGGACGAGGATCCGGCGATCGTCCTGTGGAGCGCCCGGCGCATCGTCCTGGGCAAGGAGCGCGGACCCGGCACCGACCTGGTGCTGCGCGACTATCCCGAGCACGCGCACCGCGACCGTCTCGCCAAGGTCAGCCGTCGTCACGCCGCCATCTGCCTGCTGCCCGATGGCACGGCGACGGTGGAGGATCTCGGCAGCGCCAACGGCACCTGCGTCGACGGGGAACGGCTGCCGCCGCGCACCATCCGTCCGCTGGCCGACGGCTGCGAACTGGTCCTGGCCGGGGTCGCCCGGCTGCGCGTGCGCATCACCGCCGGCCGGGCCCTGATCCTGCAGCGGCCCGACAACCGTCCGGGCCTGACCTATGCCCTGGTCGGCGGGAGCCTGCGTCTGGGCGGTCCGGGAAGCGACCTGCCGTTGGCGCAGGCAACCTCTGCCGTGGAACTCAGCTGGGACCGCTCGGGATGGCTGGTCGACGGTGCATCTTCATCATACATAGACCTGAAGGGCATGCAGTTGCGGATATCACCACTGGCCGGCTGGCTATAGTCTTAACCCGTTCTTCCCCATGTCTTGACAAAGGTCGCGCGCGGGTGGACTCCGCCGCTCCATGCTGAACTCCCTGCTGCGCCTGATCCGTCCCCGCGCCGACCACTTCTATGATTTCCTCGAACGCCAGGCGGCTCTCGCCCACGAAGGGGCCAAGGCCCTGGAAGGGATCACCCGGCCGGACGCGAACTTCGAAGCGGTGCGCAACCGCATCCAGGAGCTGGAGCACGAGGGCGACAAGCAGGTCCACGGCATGCTCGACGCGCTGTCCGCGACCTTCGTGACCCCGATCGACCGCGAGGACCTGCAGCGCCTGAGCAAGCGCATCGACGACATCCTCGACCTCACCAACGCGACCGGCAAGGCCTGCGTCACCTTCGGGGTCGAGAAGCCGACCTCGGCCATGCGCCTGCTCATCGCCAAGCTGGCCGAAAGCGCCGAGCTGATCAACCAGGCGGTGCCCAAGCTGCGCGTGCACGCCTACCCCGAGGCCATCCGCATCTGCGCCCGGGTGACCATCAGCGAGAAGGATGGCGACGTGGTCTACCGCGACGCCCTGTCCACCCTCTTCCGCGATCCCTCCATCGACGCCAAGACCATCCTGCGCGAGCGCGAGGTCCTGGATGACCTCGAGAAGGCGATCAACCGCTGCGAGCAGGTGGCCGACCTGATCACCACCGTGGCGGTGAAGCAGTCGTGACCACGGCGCTGATCATCCTCCTGGTCATCGTCCTCGCGTCGCTGATCTTCGATTTCATCAACGGCTTCCACGACGCGGCCAACGCCATCGCCACCACCGTGGCGACCGGAGCGCTATCGCTGACCGCCGCGGTCGTGCTCAGCGGCGTGTGCAACTTCGCCGGCGCCATGATGGGCACCGAGGTGGCCAAGTTCTTCGTCAACGGCTTCGTCAACGATCCCCAGGGCCTGGGCCAGATGATGGTGCTGGCAGCCCTGATCGGGGCCAGCATCTGGAACCTGCTGACCTGGTGGTGGGGGTTGCCGTCATCATCCTCGCATGCGCTCATCGGCGGCATCGCCGGCGCGGTGGTCGTCGGCAGCGGCTGGGGAGCCTTCAACTGGATGGCTCTGCTCAAGAAGCCCGTGCTCTGGCTCGTCCTCTCCCCCCTGCTCGGCTTCATCGTCGCCTTCCTCGCCATGATCGCGCTGTATTGGATCTTCCGCCGGGCGCGCTCATCGCAGGTCGACCGCTGGTCGCGCCTGATGCAGATCGCCTCCGGCGCCGCCTTCTCGGTCAGCCACGGCTTCAATGACGCGCAGAAGGTCATGGGCATCATCACCCTCGGCCTGCTGTCCTACATCGGCACGGTCGCAGCGACCGGCCAGCATACGGACCTGCCGTCCTGGTTCCTGCCGCACGAGACCGTGGTCAACGGCAAGGCCAGCCATTCCATCCCCTACTGGGTCATGCTCGCGTGCGCCATCGCCATCGGCCTGGGCACCATGGCCGGCGGCAAGCGCATCATCAAGACCATGGGGTCGAAGATCACCCGCATCAGCCCGGCCCAGGGCCTGGCGGCGCAGACCAGCGGCACCGCCACCCTGTTCGCCACCGGCGCCCTCGGCATCCCGGTGTCGACCACCCACTGCATCAACGCCGCTGTGCTGGGCGCCGGATCGGCGAAGCGCTTCAGCGCCGTGCGCTGGGGCGTGGTCGCCAACATCATGGTCGCCTGGGTGCTGACCATCCCCGCCTCCGCCGCCATCGCGGCCCTGGCCTACCTGATCCTGCGCCACGCCACCGGCATCGCCTGATCAGGGGCCGGTCAGCCCGACGATCTCGCGCACCCGCTGGTTCACCGCCTCGATGACGTCCTGCGGCGTCGAGGTACCGGCGGTGATGCCGACGTGGGTGCGGCCCTGGAACCAGCGGGGATCGACCTCCTCCGGACGCTCGACGTGGAAGGCGGCGATGCCGCGGTCGGCGATGACCTCGCGCAGCTTGGCGGTGTTGGCGCTGTTGCGGCCGCCGATGACGATGCCCAGGTCGATGTCGGCCTGCAGCAGGGTTGAGATGGCGGCCTGACGCTCCTTCACCGGCTGGCAGATGGTGTCGATGAAGCGCACCTCGCGCACCCAGGGCAGCGCGCGCATCGCGGTGAGCATCGCCGTCACCTTGTCCAGGCGGTTGGTGGTCTGGCTGACCACGCCCAGGCGCTCGTGCCCGCGCAGCTGCTCGAGATCGGACTCGTGGTAGACCACCGCCGACGACTTGAGGTTGCCCACCACGCCCTTCACCTCGACGTGGTCCGCCTTGCCGACGATGACCGGGAACCAGCCCTCGCGTTCGAGGAAGCGGGCCAGCTTGTGCAGGCGGATCACCAGTGGGCAGGTCGCGTCGTAGACCGTGAAGCCGCGCTCGCGCAGGTAGGTCTTGGTCCCGTCGCTGGCGCCATGGGCGGTGACCATGACCGCCTCGGTGGTGATGCTGTCGATCTGGTCGCGTTCGACGATGCGCACCCCGTTGGCCAGCAGGCGCTCGGTGACCTGCGGATTGTGCACCAGCTGCCCAACCACGGTCAGCTTGCCGCGGTAGACGGGGTCCAGAGCCATGTCGATGGCATCCTGGACGCCGAAGCAGGTGCCCATGGCCTGGGCGAGGGTGATGCGAACAGGCATGGGCGGGAGTGTCGCGGCCACGCCGGTGGAGAAAGGGCGAAGTCCCGCCAGCTCGGCAGGCGTCCCGGAAAAACGACCTCCGCTCGCGCCGTTCCCAGCAGACTACCCTGAACCGTTGTTCAGAGTGGGGGCCGCCCCAGACGGCCACGGCCGAAAGGGAGATTGGCCCCCGGGGTATTCGAAAGGCCAGGGGGATGTGGCCGGGTTGTCGTACGCAGCAGAGGTCATGCGCAGCCTAGCACCAGGGCCGCCCGGACCAAGCCCAGGCGTCGCGGCCGGCATGCCGTGATGCGGTGTGCAGTTTTGTGAGACGGCACAGGCGTGAACTTGCCTGCTGACGCCGCCTGCGAGCATGCGCCCACTCCGCGAAAGGACCTTCCACATGGGCGCCGAATCCGCTCCCGCCGCTGCCGTCGATCCCAAGGACCGCTTCCGTCCCGGGATGGCCTACCCCAACCCCCTCGCCGGCAACCCCGCCGGGGCGCTGAAGTACCCGGCGACGGTGAAGCGCGCGGACGGCTCGACCCTGCAGGTCGCCTGCCCGGTCGCGACCCGCATCATGGTCGCGCTGATGGACTACGACGCCGTCGTCGGCGGCGCCGCCTGCCACTGGGGCGGCCCGGCCGCCCTGGCAGAGCTGATGTCGGCCATCCACGGCGTCATGTTCGCCAAGAACCCGTGGCAGGCTTCGTTCAACTTCGTCAACGACGCCGGCCACACCGAGAACGGCGTCTACGCCCTGAAGGCCAACTACGGCTATGCCGGCGTGACCGTCGGCGACCTGCGCGGATTCCGCTCGATCAGCTCGAAGCTGACCGGCCACGGCGAAGGCCACATCTTCCCCGAAGGCGTGATGATCAGCAACGGCCCGCTGGGCAGCGGCCTGCCCACCGCCCAGGGCCTGGCCATGGCCGACCGCCTGGCCGACAAGCAGCGCACCACCATCTGCGTCATCTCCGACGGCGCCCTCTACGAAGGCGAGGCCAAGGAGGCGGTCAGCGCCATCCCCGGCTTCGCGGCCAAGGGCCTCTCCGCCCCCTTCGTCATGGTCGTGTCGGACAACGACACCAAGCTGTCAGGCCGCTGCAGCGCCGACGCCTTCGCCCAGAAGGGCTACTTCGACGGCTTCGAGGCGCAGGGTTGGAAGGTCATCCGCTGCGAGCAGGGCAACGACCTGCAGGCCGCCTTCAGCGCCATCGAATCCGCCGTCGCCGCCGCCGAGGCCGATCCGACCAAGCCGGTCGTGGTATGGGCCAAGACGGTCAAGGGCTACGGCGTCGCCAGCACGGTGAAGAGCGCCTCGGGCGGCCACGGCTTCCCCCTCGGCGGCCCCGACGCCGCCAGCGGCAAGCTGCGCGCCTTCGTGTCCGAGATCAACGGCGGCAAGCCGCTGGCCCCGCAGTTCGAGGAGTGGCTGCAGACGCAGGAGAACGCAGCCAAGGCCAAGGCCGAGAAGGCGGCTGCGGCCCCTGCCCCGGCCGCCCCGGCGGTGAAGAAGGACAAGATCCAGGCCGGCTTCCCCAAGGCGATGATCGCCGCCGCCAAGAACGGCATCCCGGTGGTCAGCGTCAGCGCCGACCTGCAGGGCTCGACCGGTGTGGCCCCCTTCCGCGCCGCCTTCCCGCAGTTCTCCTTCGAGGTCGGCATCGCCGAGTCCAACATGGTCTCGGTCGCCGCCGGCTTCTCGAAGCAGGGCTACGTGCCGGTCGTCGACACCTTCGCCCAGTTCGGCGTGACCAAGGGCCTGCTGCCCCTGTGCATGGCCAACCTCAGCCAGGCTCCGGTGATCGCGGTCTACAGCCACACCGGCTTCCAGGACGCCGCCGACGGCGCCAGCCACCAGGCCCTGATGTACCTGGCGATGACCGGCTCGATCCCGCACACCGTCACCTACTGCCCGGCCAGCGCCGAAGAGGCCGAGTGGGCGATGGGCGAGGCGATCCGCCGCTTCGTCGAGACGCGCAAGGCCGGCAGGATGCCGGAGAGCGTCGTCTTCTTCTGCGGCCGCGAGAACTTCCCGGTGTCGATCAAGCCCGAGGGCGCGTCCTACGCCTGGGGCAAGGCAATGGTCGTCGCCGGCGGTGTCGAGAAGGCCACCTTCGGCGGCCAGCTCGGCCCGATCAACCTGTCGCTGTCGATCGCCAAGCCCGGCGTGGTCATCAGCGCCAACGGCTCGATGGTCGCCACCGCGGTGAAGGCGGCCGAGAAGCTGGTCGCCAGCGGCGTGAACTGCGTGGTGCTGAACAACGCCACCGCCAGCCACCCGGACGTCGAGACGCACAAGAAGCTGCTGGAGCAGATGGGCGGCAAGCTGGTGACGGTCGAGGACCACCAGCTGACCGGCGGCGCCGGCGAGGTGCTGGTCGCCAAGCTGGTGGCCGCGGGCGCCAAGGTGAAGGCGAAGATCCTGGGCGTGCACGGCGAGTTCGGCCAGAGCGCCTACACCGCCGACGAGCTGTACAAGAAGCACGGCATCGGCGTCGACGGCATCGTCGCGGCGGCGCAGTCGCTGGCGTGAGCGGCCTGCAGATCCTGGGCGCGTTCCTGCTCGCCTTCGCGGTGGTGAAGTTCGCCATCGCGCAGGCGGCACTGCGCCGGATCCGTGACCACCGCGCCGGCAAGCCCGGCGCGGTGGATCCGTTTGACGGCCACGCCCGGCCCTGGCTGCTGTGGGCCTGGGTCGGCTGGCGCTATGCCGCCGCGGCCCTGTCCACCGCCGTCGGGCTATGGCTCCTGGTGCGATAGCGCGCTTGATCTGGGCATCCGGCGCGCATCATGCCGCCACGATGCCAGTCGCTAATGTTCTCCTGGCGCTTCGACTTACCCGCGGGTTCTGACCTCGTCGGTCCAGGACCCGTCCGCGCCGGCGCGGTGATGCCGGCACCCCTCGTCACAACCTGAGACACATCCGCGCGGGCCACCGGCCTGCGTATCCGCCATGAGCAACCGCGTCATCATCTTCGACACCACCCTGCGCGACGGCGAGCAGTCGCCCGGCGCCTCGATGAACCTGCAGGAGAAGCTGGAAGTCGCCCGCACCCTGGAAGCCCTGGGCGTGGACGTCATCGAAGCCGGCTTCCCCATCGCCAGCCCGGACGACTTCAACGCCGTCCAGGCCATCGCCACCCAGTCCACCCGCGCCCGCATCTGCGGCCTGGCCCGCAGCCTGAAGGGCGACATCGACAAGGCCGCCGCCGCGGTGAAGCCAGCCGGCGAGCGCGGCCGCGTGCACGTCTTCCTGGCCACCAGCCCGATCCACCGCCAGTTCAAGCTGGAGAAGGCCAAGGACGAGATCGTCAAGCAGGCCGCCGAGGCCGTCGCCTATGCCAAGAGCCTGTGCGCCGACATCGAGTTCTCGTGCGAGGACGCCAGCCGCACCGAGCCGGAGTTCCTGGCCGAGGTGGTGCATGCCGCCATCGCCGCCGGCGCCGGCACGGTGAACATCCCCGACACGGTTGGCTACGCCTACCCGTCGGACTACGCCGACCTGATCACCTTCCTGCGCAAGCGGGTGGCGAACATCGACCAGGCCGTCATCTCGGTACACTGCCACAACGACCTGGGCCTGGCGGTGTCGAACTCGCTGGCCGCGGTGCGCGCCGGCGCGCGCCAGGTGGAATGCACCATCAACGGCATCGGCGAGCGCGCCGGCAACTGCTCGCTGGAAGAGGTCGTGATGGCGATGCGGGTGCGCAAGGACCAGTTCCCCGGCATCACCACCGGCATCGACAGCAGCCGCCTGTTCGGCGCCAGCCGCCTGGTGCAGTCGATCACCGGCCTGCCCCTGCAGCGCAACAAGGCCATCGTCGGCGACAACGCCTTCGCCCACGAGAGCGGCATCCACCAGCACGGGGTGCTGAAGAACCCCGAGTGCTACGAGATCATGACGCCGCAGTCGGTCGGCTTCCCGGACACCAACTTCGTCCTGGGCAAGCACAGCGGCCGCGCCGCCCTGGCCAAGCGCTTCGAGCAGCTGGGCCTGGGCGTGCAGGACACCGACATGGACCGCCTGTTCGCCGCCTTCAAGGCCCTGGCCGACCGCAAGAAGGAGATCTACGACGGCGACCTGATCGCCCTGGTCGAGGAGGTCGTGCGCGGCCGCACCGCGGTGGCCTGGGCCCTGGACTACCTGCACACCTCCGCCGGCACCGGCGCGGTGGCCACCGCCACCGTGCGCCTGAAGCGCGGCGACGAGGTGGTGACCGACGCCGCCACCGGCGACGGTCCGGTCGATGCCGCGATCAGCGCCATCAACCGCATCACCGGGGTCCAGGGCAGCGTCGACGACTACCGCCTGCGCTCGATCACCAAGGGCGGCGACGCCCAGGGCGAGGTGTCGATCCGGGCCCACATCAACGGCCGTGCCGTCGGCGGCAAGGGTCTGAGCACGGACATCGTCCTGGCCAGCGCCCAGGCCTGGCTGGACGCGGTCAACCGCGCCGGCTCGGTGGCCAAGGCCGGCAGCGCTCCCTGACCGACGCTGTGCAAGGCTGCCCTGCCGGCGTTTCCCCGCCGGCAGGGATTTGCAGCATTCCGCAGCACTGGAATACCCCATGCGCACCCTCCTCATCCCCGCCATCATCCTCTCCTGCTTCGCCGGCCTCCAGGCCGCCGACGCCAATGCCCCGGCCGAGGCCCCCAAGGCCGGCTGCGCGGCCTGCGCCGACTGCCCCGAATTCAAGGCCATCGCCCTGGCCGATCTCAAGCAGGCCATCGCCGACAAGAAGGTCACCCTGCTCGACGCCAATGGCAGCGAGTCCTTCGCCAAGGGCCGCCTGCCCGGCGCCATCGACTTCGAGGCCAGCAAGGCCGACCTCGCCAAGGTCCTGCCCGCCGACAAGGGCGCCCTCATCGTCGCCTACTGCGGCGGCCCCAAGTGCGGCGCCTGGAAGGGTGCGGCCGCCGCCGCCGCGAAGCTGGGCTACACCAACGTGCAGCACTTCGCGGGCGGCCTGTCCGGCTGGAAGGAAGCCGGCGAGCAGCTGACCGTCGCCGCCAAGTGAACTGACGGCTTCACCGCCGACGAGCGAGGCCCTGGGGTAGCCCAGGGCCTCGTGCGTTGGTGCGGCGACCGTCTTGCCCAGGCGCATCGCCCGAAGATCATCCCGGCATGCCCACCTACGAGTACGAGACCATCCCGCAGAAGGCCGGGCAGTCCCCGGTGCGCTTCGAACTCTACCAGCCGATCACGGCCAAGGCCCTGACCGCCCACCCCGAGACCGGCGAACCGGTCCGGCGCGTCATCAGCGGTGGCCTGGGCATCATCACCGAGTCGCGCCAGACCGCGCCGCCCAGCCCCTGCGCCCATGGCGCCTGCGGTGCCGGCGGTGGTTCGTGCGACCTGCCCATGGGTGGCGGCTGCCAGGGCGGGATGTGCGGTCTCTGAGCGATTGAACCTAGGCACCCCATTTCACACGGAGGAACGGAGGCAACGGAGTGCACATCATCGGGTCATGAAAGGAGATGACGTCACCCGTCGGGTGATGGTCGGAAAGGTGTCGTCTCCGTGACCTCCGTTCCTCCATGTGAATTCGACTGCGATATCGAGGTTGAACGCCGCGGACGTGGCGGAATTGGCATACGCGCTGGGTTTAGGTTCCAGTGCCGCAAGGCTTGCGGGTTCGAGTCCCGCCGTCCGCAGTTTCCCCAGCCGGTTCAGCAGCCGAACTGGCGCAGATGATGGTCGAGGTGGCGCCAGCACAGCTTGCCCCACTGCCTCGGCGTGAGCCGACCGAGGATGGGGCTGGCGCCCCAGGTCTGATGCGGACCGACCGAGAAGCGCTCGACGTACTCGCCCAGCCGGTTGCGGTCCCAGTCGAAATCGTGCTCGATCGCGCTGGCGAAGAACTCGGCCGGGGCGGTGATGCGGCCTTTCGGCCACGGCAGCGGGCAGTCGATGACGAACCAGCGGCCGAACCAGCCGTTCAGCCACGAGTCGCGCACATCGTGGCGCACCTCGCCGAAGGTCATGCGCATGCCGTCGATGAGATGCATCACGGCCGCGTGGGGGGCGAGGGCTCCCCACTGCCGGGCGCTGTCCGGGCGCAAGCGCTCCAGCCGGCGCGAGATCGCGGCGCGATCCGACATCACCAGCAGCGATGCCATGCTCAGCCGACCGGGATCTGGCCCTGGCAGCGCGGGCAGGCGACCGCCTCGCCGCGCTTGCGGTGGGCGACGCTCACCCACAGGCCGCAGGCCGGGCAGGCGCAGGCCGAGGCCAGGCCGTCGACCGGCGGCAGCGGCGGATCGTCGGCATCGTCGATCTCGCTCTGGCGCCGGGCGTCGACCTCCAGGGCCTCGACCGCCTTCATGTCGCCGGCGTGGAAGGTCAGGCGCGCCGCCCCGGCCTTGATGATGTCCTTCTCGCCCAGCTTGCGCGGAGCGGCCAGCTTCTCCTTGTTGACGTAGGTGCCGTTCGAGGAGTTGAGATCCTCGACGTACCAGCCGTCCTCGCGCTTCACCAGCAGGCAGTGCTCGCGCGAGATGTTGGTGGTCGGCACCGCCAGGTCGCAGGCCGAGGCGCGACCGACGACGGTGCGATCCTTGCCCAGGTCGAAGCGGGTGTAGCCTTCCGTCCCCTTCACGCGCACGGTCAGGAACGCCATCGCGAGCCTCCGGGAGGTTATACTCCCGGCCGTCGGAAACGCTGCAAGGGCAAGGAGATGCCTGTGGACGTAATCGCCCCCGTCGCCGACATGCGCGCCTGGAGCCGGCAGCAGCTGACGGCCGGCCGCCGCATCGCCTTCGTCCCGACCATGGGCGCGCTGCATCGCGGCCATATCAGCCTGATCGAGAAGGCCCGCACCCTGGCCGACGCCGTGGTGGTGTCGATCTACGTCAACCCGACGCAGTTCGACAATCCCGAGGACCTGGCCAAGTACCCCAAGACCCTGGAAGCCGACCTGGCGATGTGCCGCGAGGCCGGGGCGGCGGCGGTGTGGACCCCCGAGACCGCCGAGATGTACCCGGACGGCTACTGCACCTTCGTCGAGGTCGTCGGCCCGCTCAGCGACAAGCTATGCGCCGTCGCCCGGCCCGGCCACTTCCGCGGCGTCTGCACCGTGGTGACCAAGCTGCTGGCGGTGGTTCGCCCCGATGTCGCGGTCTTCGGCCAGAAGGACCTGCAGCAGGCGCTGATCGTCTCGCGCATGGCCGGCGACCTCAACCTCGGTACCGAGATCGTCGTCGCCCCGACCGTGCGCGATCCCGACGGCCTGGCGATGAGCAGCCGCAACCGCCGGCTGTCGCCAGAATCGCGCGCCAAGGCCCTGGGCCTCCCGCGCGGGCTCGAACTCGCCCGCCAGGCCTACCGCGCCGGCCAGGTGACCAGCATGAAGCTGATCGAGATCGTCGCCGAAGAGCTGCTGGTCCACGAGGGCGTCGACATCGACTACTGCGACGTGGTCAGCCTGAAGGGCTTCGCCGAGGCCGAGCACGCCGACGACGCCTGCGTCCTCGCCGCCGCCGTGTTCGTCGACGGCGTGCGCCTGATCGACCACGTCCCCCTCGCCGGCCACGCCATCCCGGTCAAGGTGGACTGAGGCATGGCGGGGGTCGACGTCTTCGCCGGCCTGAACGAGCCGCAGCGCGCCGCCGTGGCGCATGTGCGCGGCCCCGCGCTGGTGATCGCCGGCGCGGGCTCGGGCAAGACCCGCGTCATCACCCACCGCATCGCCAACCTCATCCAGGCCGCAGGCGTCCGCCCCGACCGCATCCTCGCCATCACCTTCACCAACAAGGCGGCCGGCGAGATGAAGGAGCGCATCGAGCGCCTCCTCGGCCTGCAGACGCCGTGGATCTGCACCTTCCACTCCGCCGGCTACCGCATGCTGCGCATGGAGCGCGCGCGCGACGGCAACGAGTCCGAGTTCTCGATCTGCGACGACGAGGAACCGGAGAAGTACGTGCGCCAGATCGTCAAGGATCTCGGGCGCAACCCCAAGGACTTCGAGCCGAAGAAGCTGTGCGCGCGCATCTCGCACTGGAAGAACCAGCTGGCCGACCTCGCCACCCTGACGCCCAACGACGACTTCGATGGCGTCTGCCTGGAGGTGGCGAAGGAGTACGCCCGGCGGCTGGACGCCGAGAACAAGCTCGATTTCGACGACCTGCTGCTGAAGCCGGTGCGCATGCTGGAGAAGGACGCGGTCTGCCGCCGGCGCTGGCAGGAGCGCTTCCCCTACATCCTCATCGACGAGTACCAGGACACCAACGCGGCGCAGTACAAGCTGATCCGCCTGCTGGGCGAGCACCGCAACGTCTGCGCCACCGGCGATCCCGACCAGGCGATCTACGGCTGGCGCGGCGCCGACATCCGCAACATCCTGAATTTCCAGACCGATTTCGACAAGCCGGGTGAACCGGTGACGATGATCAAGCTGGAGCAGAACTACCGTTCGACCCAGGTCATCCTGCGCGCCGCCCAGGGCGTCATCGAGAACAACACCGAGCGCATGGACAAGACCATCCGCACGGACAACGCCGAGGGCAAGCCGATCTCGCTGCTGGCGGTCGACGACGAGCTGGACGAGAGCTACGCCATCGCCGCGGCGCTGGAGCGCTTCCACGGCAAGGAGCGCCCGTGGGGCGAGATGGCGGTATTCTACCGCACCAACGCCATGTCGCGCGTGCTGGAGGACGCCCTGCGCCGGCGCGCCATCCCCTACCAGCTGCATGGCGGCACGCGCTTCTACGACCGCGAGGAGGTCAAGCACGTCGTCGCCTACCTGAAGCTGCTGGTCAACCCGCGCGACAGCGGCGCCCTCTCGCGCATCATCAACGTGCCCAAGCGCGGCATCGGCGACGGCACCTACGACCAGCTCACCAGCTTCGCCGACGAGCAGCTGGTCGCGCCCACCGAGGTGCTGGAACGCCCGGATCTGCTGGCCCAAGTCGCGGTCGGCCGCGCCGCCGGCCCGATGCACGATTTCGCCCGCCTCTGGCGCCTGCTCAAGACCCTGCCTCTGGGCGATCCGGCGGCCTGCGTGCGCGGCGTCATCGAGCTGACCAACCTCGCCTCGCACTACAGCGACCGCCCGCCGGCCGAGTCCGAGGACCGGGTCGGCAACATGCGCGAGGTGATCACCGCCGCCGAGCAGTTCCGCGAGTCCGATCCTTCCGCCGGACTGGTCGGCTTCCTGGAGATCGTCGGCCTCAACGCCGAGGCCGGCTCGCGCGAGGATCGCGAGGCGGGCCAGGACCGGGTGCAGATGATGACCCTGCACGCCGCCAAGGGCCTGGAATTCCCCATCGTCTTCATCGCCGGCCTGGAGGAGGGCCTGCTGCCGCTGCTGCGCGGCAAGGAGATCGAGGACGACAAGCTGCAGGAGGAGCGCCGGCTGATGTACGTCGGCATCACCCGCGCGATGAAGGAGCTGTACCTGTCGCGCGCGCGCTGCCGCATGCTCTACGGCCAGACCTTCCACTTCCAGCCCAGCCGTTTCCTCGCCGAGATCCCTTCGACCTGCTTCGTCGCCAAGGACGCCACCGGCCGCCACAGCGTCCCCGATCCGACCCCGCCGCCGGGCAGCCGGCGCTACGGCAAGGCCGCGCAGGCCACCAGCCGCGAGGAGGCGAAGGCCGCCGTCGCCGCCGCCCTCGACAGCGGCCTGATCAAGCGCGGCAGCAACCTGCGCCCGAACACCCAGGTCGGCGACGATGTCGCCCTGGAGATCGACCCGCTGCATCCCGGGCAGCGCATCAGCCACAAGACCCTGGGCCGCGGCACGGTGGCGGTGCTGCGCGGACCGCCGGAGGCCCGCGTGGCCCTGATCGAGTTCGACCAGCACGGCGTCAAGGAGCTGCAGCTCGTCTTCGCGATGAAGGCGATCACCGTCCTGCCGTAGGCGCGAGGCCCAGCTCGGCCGCCTGCGCCAGCACCAGCTCCGGGGCCCCGGTCAGCAGGAGCCTGGCCTCGTCCTGGCGTCCCACGCTCCACAGCGCGACCAGCAGGTTGCGGCGGAAGCGGATCCAGCCGATGCGCCGGATGGCGCGGCCCGCGAAATG
Organism: Planctomycetota bacterium; assembly: GCA_017302815.1. GTDB lineage: Bacteria > Planctomycetota > UBA11346 > UBA11346 > UBA11346 > UBA11346. The sequence goes on along the minus strand of JAFLCQ010000036.1, from coordinate 4,079 downwards.
CGCGTCGAAGCGCTCCGCCGTGACGTCGAGCAGATCCGCCTCGGTATCGGATCCGGCCAGGCGCACGTCCTCGCCCGGCGGCGCGAAGCGGTTCCACGGGCAGGACTCCTGGCAGAGATCGCAGCCGAACCACCAGCCGCCGAAGCGCTCGGCGAGGTGGCGGGGGATGACCCCCTGGTGCTCGATGGTCAGGTAGCTGATGCAGCGCTCGGTAAGGCAGCGCCTGCCGGTCAGCGCGCCGGTGGGACAGGCCGACTCGCAGCGCGTGCATGAGCCGCAGCGATCCGCCGCGTGGCCGCCCCGACGCTCCTCCAACGGCGCCTCGGTGAGCAGCAGCCCGAGCAGCCGGTACGAGCCCGTCTCCGGGCTGATGAGCAGCGCGTTGCGTCCGATCCAGCCCAGACCGGCCATGGCCGCCAGGGTGCGTTCGCACACCGGCGCCGAATCGACGCAGGCGCGATGACGCCACTCCTGCCCGCAGTCGCGGTTGAGCCGCGCCCCCACCCGCCCCAGCTTCGGGCGCAGCACCACGTGGTAGTCCTTGCCGGCTGCATATGCGGCGCGGCGCAGCCCCGATGGTCCCGCCGCGACCGGCGCATGATGGTGCCAGGCGACGCAGAGCAGGCTGCGGGCGGTGGGCAGCAAGGCCGACGGCTGCAGTCGCAGGTGGCGGTCCTGCAGGATCCAGCCGATGTCGCCCACCCCATCGGCCGCCATCCGGTCGAGCCCCTCCGCAGCCAGGGGGCCGGGCATGGGTATGCTGGCGAGATGGGTCAGCCCCTCGGCCCGGCAGGCGGCTTCCAGCTGGCTGTGGGGCACCGCAGGCACGCTGGCAGCTTGCGCCGGACCCGGGTTGGATCTAGCGTCCCCACCCGCATGCCGATCCATCCCCTCGCCGTCGTCGACCCCCAGGCCGAGATCCACCCCGACGCCATCGTCGGCCCCTTCTGCCACGTGCGCGGGCCCGTCCGCCTCGCCGCCGGCGTCGAGCTGGTGAGCCACGTCAGCATCCTCGGCCGCACCAGCATCGGGGCCGGCACCCGCATCTTCCCCGGCGCGGTGGTCGGCAGCGACCCGCAGGACCTCAAGTTCAAGGGCGAGGACAGCGAGGTGCGCATCGGCGAGCGCTGCCGCCTGCACGAATGCGTCACCGTCAGCAAGGGCACCGCCACCGGCGGCATGCTGACCAGCATCGGCAACGACGTGCTGGTCATGGCCTACGCCCACGTCGCCCACGACTGCCACGTCGCCGACAGCGTGGTGATCGCCAACAACGCGCAGCTGGCGGGCCACTGCAGCATCGGCCGCAAGGCGATCATCGGCGGCATGGTCGGCATGCACCACTTCGTCACCGTCGGCGAGCTCGCCATCATCAGCGGCATGGCCGGCGTGCGCTTCGACGTACCGCCCTACGTCATGGCCGAGGGCAATCCGGCCGAACCGCGCAACATCAACATCATCGGCCTGCGCCGCGACGGCTGGAACGAAGCGGACATCGGCGACATGCGCGAGGCCTTCCGCGACCTCTACCACGACCGCGGCGCCACCCCGCTGCGCGAGGCGGTGGCCGAGGTGCGCGACCGCTTCGAGGCCAAGAGCCCGACCAGCCCGGTGCTGCGCCTGTGCGAATGGATCGAGAACCACCTCGACAACGCCGTGAAGGGCCGCATGGCTGAGGCCAACCGCACCGCCGTGGTCGGCGGCAAGGCCAATACCGGCGTCACCCGCCCGGTGATCTGCACCGGATGCGGCAAGGAGTTCCAGGCCCAGGTCCGTCCGGACGCCCACCTGGCGGCCTGCACCCATTGCGGCCGCCAGCAGACCGTGCAACCGCAGGCTTGACCACGGGTTGAATCCCACCATCATCCGCGCCCCTGTACCGGAGGTTCCCATGACCATGCACGGATCTTTTGCCAGCAAGGGCGGCTTCGCCAAGAAGCGCAACGTGCTGACCCGCATCGAGCGTATCGAGAAGCTCAAGGGCAAGGGCCTGTGGAGCGACGCGAAGAAGTCCTCGATCTTCAACCTGCCCAAGGTCCGCACCGACGTCTGAGCGCCCAATGGCGCCGTAAGGACCGTCCGCGACCCGCCTCACGGCGGGTCGCTGCGTTTCCGGACGCCGCTTGCCCTGTCCGCGCGCTGCAGGCAATCTTCCGGCCATGAAGACCGCCACCCTCGCCCTCGCCGTCCTCGCCACCCTCGCCCTCGCCGCCTGCGGCGACGAGCGCCCGGCCCACAGCCACGCCGAGGTCCGCGATTCGCACCAGACCGCCGCCAGCCAGGCGGACAAGAGCTTCGACAAGGAGGCTCCGACGGATCCGTCGGCGCTGAAGTGACATGGACGATCTCCTCCGCTACGTCGCCATCACGGAGGAGATCCGCCGCCTGGAGGCCGAGCGCGACGGACTGAAGAGCCGCGCCCTGCGCCAGATCCGCAATTCGGGAGGCTCGGTCGAGGACGGCGCCGTGCGCATCGTCTACGTCGCCAAGCCGGTGTACCGCTTCTCCGGGGCGGTGGAGAACATGCGGCTGCAGCTGGCGCGGCGGCAACGGCGCGAGATCGAGCGCGGCATCGCCAAGCGCACCCACGACGCCGAGGTCATCCACATCGAGCGCCTGCCCGGCTGAAGCGCGGGATCATTCCCAGGCGATGGTCAGCAGGGCCGCTTCGCCGCGCGGTTGCAGGATGTGGGCGATGGCGCCCCGACGCTGCGTCTCGGTCAGCGACCAGGATTCCGCCACCATGCCCTCGATCGGCGTGCGCGAGCGGACGAAGCCGTTGCGCTCGGCGAACTGGCGCACCCAGACCGGGTCGGCAGGCAGCTGGATCTGCAGGTAGGTGGCGTCCCGTCCGACGATGCGGCAGAGCAGCCGCGACTCCGGCGGCACCTCGCGCAGATGGGCGCGCATGGCCTGCCCGGCGTCATCCAGCCGTGCCGCCCGCACCCGCAGACCGATCGCGATGACGACCGCGACCGACGCCGCGATCCACAGCAGCCACACCGCCGCGCGGCGGATCACGCCGCGCCGTCGAGCCTGGTGAAGGGCAGCACCACCGCCGGCGGCACGTTGAACCATACCCGGCGATGGCGCTCGGGTCTGAAGCCGGCGGGGCTGAGGCGGCGGAAGGCCCTGGCGCTGTAGGTGAACTGGACGAAGCGGCGACCCGGCAGCAGGACGTCCCTGACCGAGTCGAAGATGCGCACCACCAGATCCGGCGGCAGGGACAGCAGCGGCAGGCCGCTGACCACCGCTGCCACCTGACCGCGCTCATGGCCGATGCGGCGCAGGTGCTCGGGCAGGGCCGAGGCGCAGCCCTCGACCACCCGCACGGTCGGCAGCCGGTCGGAGAGGCGGCGGGCGAAGGATGGGTTGTTCTCGACCGCCAGAACGGTCGCGTGCGGATGGTGACCGCGCAGGGCCTCGGTGACGATGCCGCTGCCAGGGCCGAGCTCGATGACCACCGAACCGGGAGAGATGTCGCCGACCGCCAGGGCCAGTTCGCGCGCGAGGCGGCGGCTGCTGGGGGCGATCGCCCCGGTCTGCCGGAAGTGGGTGGCGGCCTGGCCGAGGAAGTGGATGGCCTGACGGACCGGCATGCGCCAGGCATTCTGCGCATGCCGCCCCGGGAGCGCAAGCACACGACCGCGTGGCCCGCAGCACCTTGCCGCCCACGCGCATGCATGGACAGTCCGGGCGTGGACGGAACCGGCTCGCTCCCGCTGATGCCCGACGGCTCGCTGCCGCCGGCAATGCTCCTGCTGCGCTGGCTGGAGCGCCAACGCACGGACCGGCTGTCGGCCGCGTCGCTGCCGCATGGCAACCATGTGCTGCCGGACCTGCTGCGCCTCGGCGGGGTGTCCGAGCTGCTCCTCGACGACGCCCCGCGCCCCTGCCTGCGCTGGGAAGGCGCCGGCGGCGCTCGCATCACCGTGCGCCAGCCCGGGGACGCCACCCCGGCCGAGGACGCTCCGCTGCACTGCGGCCCGCTGCCCGCCCTCGCCGGCTTCGCCGGCTGGGACGCCGGAGCACTGATGTCGCTCTACGAACTGGCCAGGCTGGAGGACGCCAGCGCCGCG
>JAFLCQ010000359.1 GCA_017302815.1 Planctomycetota bacterium | reverse complement strand
CGCGACCGTAGCCGGTGGCCCAGGCCGGCCGGCCCGGACCATCGAGCTCCTGCTGACGCCGCGCGGCCGCCTGCACCTCGGGGTCGTCGGTGCCGACCAGATCCGCCGCCAGGCGGCGGATGGCGGCGTGGGCGCGGGTGTTGGCGGCGGGATCCTGCACCAGCGCCGCCGGCAGGCGCGCCAGCTCGGCCTTGAGCGCAGCCACCTCGTCGGCCTTGGCGCGCCACGCCACCAGCCTGCGATCGGCCTCGCCGACGAGATCGGCGAGGGCCTTCAATTGCTCGGCGATGGCGGCGGCGGCGAAGGTCTGGCGGCGGTCGAGGACGGCCAGGTCCCGGCGCGCCGCCTCGATGCGCTGCACCTTGCCCTGCCAACCGACCAGCTTGGCGTCCTTCTCGCCGACCAGGCGGCCGAGCTCGGCGAAGAGCGCGCCGACATCGTCCGGAACGCCCTGCCGGTTGTCGAGGGCGGACAGCTTGGTCACCAGCGCATCGACGCGGTCGCGCTTGGCGGTCCAGCGCTGCACGTCGGGGTCCTCGGCCCCGGCATCGATGGCGAGGCGCTCCAGATCGGTGCGCATGGCCGTGGTGACCGACTCCGCCTCGTCGAAGGGCTTCAGGCGCTGGCGGATGGCAGCCACCCGCGCCGCCTCGGTGGCGAGCCGTGCGCGGTAGACGTCGGCGCGCTCGGGCTCGATCGCGCCCTTGTTGGCCAGGCGCTCGACCTTCGGCTTGAGATCGCGCTGCGCCGCCAGGGTGACCTCGGCCGTGCTGGTGGCAGCCAGCGCGGCGCAGTCCTTGCGCAGGCCGTCCAGCGTCGCCCTGCTGCTGCGCAGCTGGGCCTGCCAGGCCAGCAGTTCGGCATCGCCATGCGGCCCATAGGCCGCGAGCTGCGCCAGGTCGCGCTCGAAGGCGTCGTGTACCGGCTCGGGCAGCAGGCCGTCGCCGCTGTCGTCGGCCGCGCGCTTCAGGCGATCGCGCGCGCCTGCTGCCGCACGCTCGCCGGCGGCGATGGCGTTGCGCCAGTCCTTCAGCTGCGGGTCGGCCTCGCCGACCAGAGCGGCATAATCCGCCAGCTTGTCGCTGATGAGGTCGCGGTCGGCGGCGCCGATGCGATCGCGGCCCTTGACCACGGTCTCGATCTCGACGCGCCGGCTGTCGATGTTCTTGCCGGCGCTGTCGAGCTTGCCCTTCCAGCGCTCGAGGCGCGGATCGTCGGCGTCGAGGTAGACGCGCAGATCGGACAGCACCGGCAGGTAGCGCTGGCGCTCCGCCACCGTCACCTGCTGATCATCCTCCAGCGGGGCGATCCTGGCCAGCAGCGGCGTCAGCTCGGTGTCGAAGCGCTGCAGGCGGCCGTTCCACTTCACCAGCTGCGGATCGTCCGCCGGCACCAGGGCCGACAGCAGCTTCAGCTGGTCGTCGAAGCGCTGGCGCAGGCCCAGGCGCAGTTCCTGGGTCTCGAGGCGGGCGCATTCGCCGCGCAGGCGGGCCTCCTCGGTGTCGAGGGACTGCAACCGTCCCGCCCAGCGCACGGCGCGCACATCGTCGCCGACCTTGGCGCGATAGGCGTCCAGATCCTTGCGCGCGGCGGCGCGCGCCGCCGGCGTCGGGGTGCCCGACTCGATCGGCACCAGCTTGGCGGCCAGGGCCTCGACATCGGCGATCTTGCGCCGCCAGCGCACCACGTCGGGATCCTGCTCGCCCTCCTTGACCAGGCCGACGACCTCGGCGATGCGGTCGCCGATGTCGCCGGGGATGGCCTCCACCGCATCGAGGCTCTTGGCGATGGCGCCCTTCTTCTCCAGGATCGCCTTCTCGCCCTTGCCGCGCAGCTCGGCCGCCGCGGCCTCCTTCTTCGCCTCGATGTCCTTCCAGTAGAACAGCCCGCCGACCGCGCCGCCGATGACCAGCAGCGAGGCCGCCGCCACCGGCAGCATGTTGCGCTGCAGCCAGGTCATCTGCTCGCGCTTGGCCTCGTCGGCGCCGGTGCCCAGCTTGTAGTTGGCGATCGCCGACTTCAGCATCGAGCCGGTCTTGATCGCCTCGAGGTCGCGCACCAGCTCGTCCGCGCTCTGGTAGCGGTTCTCCGGCTTCTTCTGCAGGCAGCGCATGATCACGGCCTGGACCTCGTCGGAGATCGCCGCGTTCAGCTCCTTGGGCAGCTTCGGTTCTTCATAGCAGTGCTGGTAGATCAGGGCGTTCGGCGTGCTGCCGTCGAAGGGCTTCTTGTCGCAGGCCAGCTCGTAGAAGACCACGCCCAGCGAGTAGAGGTCGCTGCGGCAGTCGACCTCCTTATCGCCGCGGCCCTGCTCCGGGCTGACGTAGGCCGGCGTGCCCACCGCCTGGCCGGTCATGGTCAGCTGGTGCTCGCCCAAGACCTTGACGATGCCGAAGTCGGCGATCTTCAGCAGGCCGTCCTTGGTCACCATCATGTTGGGCGGCTTGATGTCGCGATGCACGATGCCGTGGCGCCCGGCCTCTGCGAGACCCTTGGCCGCCTGCAGGATGAAGCCCACCGCCTCGTCCGCGGTCAGCGGCTTGGAAGCCTCGCGACGCTCCTTGATGATGTCGTAGAGGTCCTTGCCCTCGACGTACTCCATCGCGTAGAAGTGGTTGCCCTCGTGCTCGCCGATGGCGTAGACCTGCACCACATGCGGCGTCTGCAGCTTCGAGGTGGTCGACGCTTCAAGCTGGAAGCGCTGCAGCAGGCGCACGTCCTGCGCCAGGTTGGGCGGCAGCACCTTGATCGCCACGCGACGGCGCAGCGACTTCTGCTTGGCGCGGTACACCGCGCCCATGCCGCCTTCGCCGAGCACGCCGCCGAGATCGAAATCGCCCCAGGTCTGGCCGGTGTGCGGCCCCTTGCGGCCCTGCAGGTGCCAGGCGTCGTCGAAGGCGATCGAGGTGCCCACCCCGGTGCGCGGCTTGAAGCCGGCGAGGCTGTGGTCGGTGCGCGGGCGCGCGCCCACGGTCGCCGGCGTCGGCGTCGCCTGACCCGGCTGCATGGTCAGCTCGCGGCCGCTGATACCCGTGGCAGGAGTCTCCAGCGTCATCTCGCGGCCGCTGATGCCGGTCGCAGGAGTCTCCAAGGTCATCTCGCGACCGCTGATGCCGGTCGCCGGAGTCTCCAAGGTCAGCTCGCGGCCGGACAGTCCCGTCGCCGGGGTCTGCATGGTCAGTTCACGGCCGGACAGTCCCGTTGCCGGGGTCTGCATGGTCAGCTCACGCCCGCTGATGCCGGCTGCCGGCGTCTGCATGGTCAGTTCACGGCCGCTCAGCCCGGTCGCAGGGGTCTCCAAGGTCAGTTCGCGCCCGGACACCCCCGTCGCCGGGGTCTGCATGGTCAATTCTCGACCGGACAGGTCCTGACCCGGCTGTGGCTGCGCTCCTGGCGAACCCGGCTCCGACTGTGGGTCTGGTTTCGCGGCGGGCAGATCGGGTTCTGACATGGCGTGGTAACCGCCCCATTCATGCTGGATACACGGTCGAACACAAGCGTTCGTCGCAGTGCCATATGCGATGCACGGGCAGCACCACGTTATTGTTTCACGTGATTCAAGTGATTCATTCGTTTCATGTGTTTCAAGCGATGCACAACGGGACACCAACACGGCATTCCCGACGTCCATGAATCGCCCCCCAGGATCAGGCGTAGAGCATGGTCCGCGTCATGCCGCCATCGACGACCAGGATCTGCCCGGTGGTGAAGCCCGCCCCCGCGAGGTGCAGCACGGCGCCGGCGATGTCCTCGGGCGTGCCGACCCGACCCGCCCAGTGCTGGGCATGGTCGCGCGCGGACAGATCGGCCTGACGGCGGCCGGGGCCGTATGCCGGCCCGCTGACATCGATCCAGCCAGGGCAGATGCAGTTCACCCGCACCCGGCCGGCCAGGCTGGCGGCCAGGGCGTGGGTCAGCGCCACCACCCCGCCCTTGGCCGCGGCATAGGCCTCGGCGCCGGGTTCCGACTGCAGGGCGCGGGTGCTGGCGAGTGTGAGCGGGAAGCGAAGCTGCCAGGTGGTGCCTTGTCCCGGGCTGGTCTGGAGCGAGAGGGTGCCGCGGAGTTCGTCGACCCGGGAGCGGACGACATCGAGGC
>JAFLCQ010000358.1 GCA_017302815.1 Planctomycetota bacterium | reverse complement strand
GACCTGCCGCCGCTGCGCGCGCCCCGGCGCCGATCCCCGCCGCGGCGCTGACCGAGGAGCGCTTCGTCGCGGCCACCTCCGATCCGGACCCGATGCCGGCCATCGACGACCCCGCCGCACCGGTCGCCGAGATCGTTGTCGAAGCTCCACGCGCTAGCCCAGCGCCCAGCATCGTCGATCTGGCGACGCACCCGGCCCTGCGCGGCCGCCTGCGCACCGACGTCGCGGACAACGCCCAGGCGTGGCGCGACATCCTCGCATATCTGCGCGAGGAGTCCGGTGGCGGTGGCTTCACCCTGCGCATCCCCCCGGGGGTGTACCGTTTCCAGGTGGATGCGGCGCAGCCGGTGGCGATCGCCGGGCTGCATGATGTGACCATCGATGGGCAGGGTGCCGAGTTCCGCTACAGCCACGCCGAGCGGGCGAATCTGTGGCAGAGCGCCCTGCTCTCGGTGCGGGGCTGCGAGCGGCTGCGCATCGCCAACCTCACCCTGGATTGGGACTGGGATGCGCGGCCCCTCGCCAGCTTCGCGACCGTGGCCGCCATCGCCGCCGACCGCAGCGAGGTGCGCCTGCGCATCGACGCCCCCACCCCGGAGCGCAAGGCGGCCTTCGCGCAGTTCGCCGAGCGCTACATGGACCTGCAGCCCTGGGATCCGTCCCGCGGCGGCATCGGCGTGCCCTGGGTCAACGAGCTGGGCATCGCCAGCGACGCCTCCCTGATCATGTCGCGTGCGTTCGCGGCGCCCGGACGCTGGGATGGCGGCGACCTCGTGCTGACGGTCCAGGAGCGTTCCCGCGACTGGATCGGGCGCTACATGCCGGTGGGCGCGGTCTACGCAGTGCGCCACTACGTCTACGAGACGGCAGGGCTGAAGCTGGAGGACAGCTCCCATGTCGGTGTCGACGGGTTGACCATCCACTCCTGCCCCGGCATCGGGGTGGTGATGCGTGGGCGGCAGCACCACACCGCCTTGCGACGCCTGCGCATCGAACCGCGGCCCGGCACCTTCGGCATCCGTCCATTCTCCGCGGCGGCCGATGGCCTGCATGCGACCAGCACCCAGGGCTCCCTGCTGCTTGAGGACTGCACCATCCGCAGCAATGCCGACGACGCCATCAACCTGCATGACAACGTGCATCGCGGCATGCGGCTCGGGACCGATGCCCGGCATGTGGCGCTGGTGAAGTTGTCGGGCAAGACGCCGTTCGCGGTCGGCGACCAGATCGAGGTGCGCGGACCGGACTACCGTCCGCAGGCGCCTCCGTTCCGCACCCGCGTCATGGCGTTGACGCTGTCGGGCGTGCCGGGAACCCCCGAGCGGCGGGCGGACCTCGAACTGGCGGAACCGCTGCCGTCCGACCTGCAGGCGGTGGCGGCCCAGGCCTTCGTCCTCAACCGCGCCTACGACAGCGGCGGCTGCATCATCCGCCGCTGCGACATCGGGGGCAACAAAGGACGCGGCCTCCTGGTCGAGGTTCCGCGGGTGCTGATCGAGGACTGCCGCATCGCCGACAACCGCAAGCATGCTATCGACATCGGCATCGAACTCGGGCAGGGATGGGGCGAGGGCTATGGCCCCGAGGACGTCACCGTCCGCCGCTGCGTGCTGGAGAACAGCAACATCGAGACGGTGTGGAACCAGCACCGCCAGTCGCCGGTCCTGCGCATCGGCGCGAGCATTGGCGATTACAACCTGCCCTCCAGCGACCTGCGCTGGGGCGCGGTGCGCCGGGTGCTGATCACCGACAACGCCTTCCGCGCCTTCCCCGGCGCCGCGATGCAGCTGATCTCCGGCTCCGAGGTGGTGGTGCGCGGCAATGTCTTCCAGAATCTCAGTCGCTTCCCCGCTGCAGGGCGCACCGCCAACGGCGCGGTGCTGGTCGCCGGCGGGGGGCCGGTGTCGGTCGTCGGCAACGTGTGGATGTCGCAAGGCGTCCTGGAGCGGCTGGGCGTCGTGCTGGCCGCCGGTGTCGATCCGGCAGCTGTTCTGCTGGGGGGCAACCGCCTGGCATCCGCAGGGGCGGCTGATGAGACCATCACCATCGGCGTGCACACGCCGCGGACCGCCGCGCTGAACGGGGATTGGGACCTCGTCGTGCCGATCGCCCTCGGACCGCAGGGCGGGCGCATCGTGCTGGAGGATCCGCTCGGCGGACGCTTCGATCCGGTGCCGATCGACACCGCCGCCGCCGCCGAGGGCGTCCGGATCGTGCGTCTGCCGCTGCTGCGGCAGCTGGCGGCGACGGAGGATCTGCGCATCCGCATCCGCACGCCCGGGGCGGACGCGGCGTCCGGGCGGGTCGCACTGGAACGCTGGACCCGGAGCGCGCTCGCCGCCGGCGGCGCCATGGCCGTCCGCCTGGAACCCCGCGTCAGGTAGCGGACGGCTTCCGGGTCATCGTGCGCGACAGTCCGGTCTGTGGCAGGTAGGCGCCGGCGCGGCGCAGGGTGCCGACCAGTTCGGCGGTATCGAGGTCGCATGCCGTCTGCCCGGTGCGCATCGCCTGTACCGCGGCGGTTCCGGCGGCCTGGCCCATCATGAAGCAGGCCGGCTGGTCGCGGATGGCGCCATGCACCTTCACGTCGCTGGAGTTGCAGCGTCCGGCCACCCACAGGTTCGACCAGCCGCGCGGCACCAGGATGCCATAGGGCAGGCCGTAGACCTCGCCGGCGGCCGGGCGATCGTCGGCGGTGAACTCGGCGTGATAGCGGGCGTACTCTGCGTCGCTGCAGTCGTAGACGTGGATGTCGACCGATTTGTTGTAGACGCAGATCTGGTCCGGGAAGGTGCGCCGGGCGCGGAAATCGGCGTAGTCCAGTTCGTATTCGCCGACGATGCGGCGCGATTCGCGCACGCCGAGCAGCGAGCCGGTGGCGTTGCAGGTGATGCTCTCGCAGCCCGGCAGACGCTCGCGGAAGAAGCGTACGTACTCGTCGGCCAGCCGGCGCCCGCGCATCATGCCCTCGCTGAGGCTGGCGCAGTCGAGGGCGTCCATGCCGAAGATGTGGCCCGCATTCATGATCCCGTTGCCCGGCCCGCCCTGGAACAGGCCAGGGACGTGGCGGTCGGGTTGCGAGAACCAGCCATCGGCGACGCCGGCGGCGACGGCGCGCAGCTGATCGGCGTAGGTGAAGCGCGACCAGTCGATGCCGGAGACCGCCGCGCACAGCGTCGGCGGCATGATCTTCGCCGTGTCCCGTCCCGCCCGGCGGCTGGGCGCGCCGCACAGATCGACCAGGATGGCGTCGCCGGTGGCGTCGATGACGGTGCGGGCGGGGATGTAGCGGTGGCCCTCGACGTTGTTCAGCACCACCCCGCGCACGGTCAGGCCGTCGGTCTCGACATCGATCACGCGGGTGAAGAAGCGCACTTCGACTCCGGCCTCGCGGCAGAGGTCATCGAGGATGCGCTTCAGCACCTCGGCATTGAATCCGACCCCGCTGTGCAGACGGGGGCGGTATTCGCCCGGATCGGCGCCAGGGCGCAGACCACCGCGCCGTTGCAGCTGCTCCAGCAGCTCATCCATGATCCCGCCGACGATCATGAGGCTGCCATCGCCGAGATCGGACCAGGCCGAGACCAGCCCCGCCGTGCCCATGCCGCCGAGGCAGCCGGTACCTTCAGCCAGCAGCACGCGGGCGCCGAGCCTTGCTGCGCTGATGGCGGCGCCGCAGCCGCCTGGGCCGCCGCCGGCGACCACCAGGTCGTAGGGCCGGTCGACCGGGATGCGGCGGGTGAAGGTGTGGGTGTCCATGGCGTTGCTCCTGCCCGCCAGTGTCCGCGCCGGGAACGGCCGCCATGGGGCTAGCCGTCGTCGACATGGGTTTTTCCGTCGTCAGGTGCCGGGGTTCAGCCGCCAGGCGCCCGGGCTGCAGCCGAAGCGCTTGCGGAAGCAGGCATGGAAGTGCGAGGCGTCGCCGAATCCCGCGCGTTGGCCGACTTCCAGGACCGGCAAGGCGCTGCCGCGCAGCAGGGTGGCCGCGGTGACCAGGCGGGCTTCTGCCAGCAGGTCGGCGAAACCGCGGCCGAG
>JAFLCQ010000357.1 GCA_017302815.1 Planctomycetota bacterium | reverse complement strand
AATGAGCTGGCGGCCACCGCTGCCGCGACCATGGCGGAATTCGATGCCGCCAGCGGCCGGGTGGCAGAGGCGGTGGAGCTGATCGGTCGCATCGCCAAGCAGGTGAACCTGCTCGCCCTCAACGCCACGATCGAGAGCGCGCGTGCCGGCGAACACGGCCGCGGCTTCACCGTCGTCGCCGGCGAGGTCAAGGCGCTGGCGCGGCGCACCGGCGAGACGGCCGAGGACATCGCCCGTCGCATCGCGACGATGCGCGACGCCAGCGAGAAGTCGGCTCGCGAGGTGGCCGCCATCCGCGACCTCATGCGCGAGGCGGCGGCACTGGTGCGCGAGGTCGGGCAGGCGGTGGAGCAGCAGGCGGCGACGACGCGCGAGATGTCGTCCGCCATCGGCAAGGCGGCGGGAGACGGCCGCGAGCTGGGCGAGGTCGCCACCGTCCTGGCAGCCATCGCCCAGCGGGGCACGGCGACGGCGGACACGACTCGTGCGGCAGCGGCGGATCTGCAGCGGCTGGAGGCGGATCTGCGCTCGGTGATCGGCTCCTGAGAGCCTTCAGCCGCCCACTTCGAAGCCGCGGTCGACCAGGTCCTGGATGTCGAGCAGGCCGGCCAGGCGGCCGTCGGCGGCGACCACCGGCAGCTCGTTGATCTTCTTGCCGGCGCACAGGTGCAGGGCGGCCTGCAGCAGCTCGTCGGCGCGGATGTGCTTGCACGGGACGGTGGCGACTGCGCGCACCGGGCCGCGCAGGACTGCGGCGGGGTCGTCGGCGGTGGAGAGGGCGCGGCGCAGGTCGCCGTCGGTGCAGATGCCGATCAGGCGCCCATCGCCGTCGATCAGCACCACCGAGCCGGCCCGCGCCTTGCCGATCGCGCGCATGCATGCCACCACCGGGGTGTCGGGGGCGACGGTGGCGACGCGCTCGCCGGTGCGCATGACCTCGGCGCAGGTCATCAGCTTGCGGCCGAGGGCGCCGCCGGGATGGAAGCGCGCGTACTGCTCGGGGGTGAAGCGGCGCATGCGCTGCACCGTCAGGGCCAGGGCGTCGCCCAAGGCCAGCAGCGCGGTGGTGCTGGTCGATGGCGCCAGGCCCAGCGGGCAGGCCTCGACCACGGTGCCGATGCTGAGAGTGATGGCGGCGTGGCGCCCCAGCGGCGAGTCGGTGCGGCCGACCATGGCGATCACCGGCACGCCGATGTGGCTGAAGGTCGGCAGCATCGCCACCACCTCCTCGGACGAGCCGCTGTTGGACAGGGCCAGCACGACGTCGCGCTCCTGCACCATGCCGAAGTCGCCGTGGCGGGCTTCGGCCGGATGCAGCACCAGCGAGGGGGTGCCGGTGGAGGCGAAGGTGGCGCTCAGCTTGGTGCCGATGTGCCCGGCCTTGCCGATGCCGGTCACCACCAGGCGGCCGCGCTCGGGCTCGCCGCAGCGGCTGCGGATCAGCTCGCAGGCGCGCTGCAGGGCGTCCGCCTGGCGATCGACCAGGGGGACGAGGGCGGCCAGGGCCTCGGCCTCGGTGCGCAGTACGGCGCGGATGCTGTCCAGGACGTCGCTCATCCTGACCAGTCTGGGCCTTCTGGCGCTTCCGCCAGCGGGCCCCTGCGGCAGGGTGCCGCGCATGCGCGCAACCCTCGCAGCCGACCGCCTCTACGCCCTGTCCATCCGGCCGCAGGAGTGGGACGGGCTGCGCGATCGCGCCGAGCTGGGCCTGCGCTGGGGCCCGCTGGCCGATGATCCGGCCACCCCGGCGCGGCGGCACTGGTTCCTGCTCGTGCTGGAGGCGCGGGTGCGCCTGCCGGCAGAGGATCCCCTGGCGGCCCAGCATCCTGACGGGCTGGAGGTGCTGCGCTGCGGCTGGGAGGCCGAGCTGGAGCTGCCGGTCGACCTGCCGGCGGCCGCCATCGACCGCGCCGACGAGGTGGTCGGCGGGCTCATGGCCAAGGCCATGGAGCTGGTGAATGCGGTCGCCGGCCGGGCCGGGGCCGAGCCGCTGCTGACCCAGGCGATGCTCGACGCCCTGCACCGGCGCTGGGCCGGGCAGGGCTGAACGGACCCTGCCGCTGGCCTGGGGCGCCCTGCCCGCTAGGGTCCCCGCCCCATGCCCCTCAACTGCGGTATCGTCGGCCTGCCCAACGTCGGCAAGAGCACCATCTTCAACGCCCTGACCCAGACTCAGGCGGCGCAGGCGGCGAACTACCCGTTCTGCACCATCGAGCCCAACACCGGCCTGGTGACGGTGCCCGACGCCCGCCTGTGGGTGCTGAAGGACATCGCCAAGACCAACAAGGTGGTGCCGCAGCGCCTCGAGATCGTCGACATCGCCGGCCTGGTGAAAGGCGCCTCGAAAGGCGAGGGCAAGGGCAACGAGTTCCTCTCGGCGATCAAGAACGTCGACGCCGTGCTGCACGTCGTGCGCTGCTTCGAGGACCCGGACGTGATCCACGTCGACGGCTCGATCGATCCGGTGCGCGACATCGAGATCATCGACCTCGAGCTGCTGCTCAAGGACGAGGAGACGGCCAAGAACGCCCTCGACCGCGCCAAGAAGCGGGCGCAGCTCGACAAGGAGGCCGCCGCCAAGGTGCCGACCCTCGAGAAGGTGGTCGCCGCCTTCAAGGAGCTGAAGCCGGTGCGCGCGCTCGGCTTCAGCGAGGAGCAGATGGCGCACATCGCCGACCTGCACCTGATTACCGCCAAGGCGATGCTGTTCGTGTGCAACATCGGCGAGAACGACATCCGCGCCGGCGGCAACAAGCACAGCGCCGCGGTCGAGGCCCACGCCGCCAAGGTCGGCGCCAAGGCGATCAAGATCAGCGGCAAGATCGAATCCGAGCTGGTCGGCCTCTCCGGCGATGAGCGCACCGCGTTCATGCAGGACCTCGGCATCACCGAGGCGGGCGTCGACCTGCTGGTGCGCGCCGGCTACGACATCCTCGGCCTCAGCACCTACTTCACCGCCGGCGTGCAGGAGGTGCGCGCCTGGCAGTTCCAGAAGGGCTGGAAGGCTCCGCGCTGCGCCGGCGTGATCCACACCGACTTCGAGAAGGGCTTCATCCGCGCCGAGATCGCCTCGTACGACGACTACGTCGCCAACAAGGGCGAGAAGGGCTGCCGCGAGGTCGGCAAGCTGCGCGCCGAGGGCAAGGACTACCTGATGCAGGATGGCGACGTCTGCCACTTCCTGTTCAACAAGTAGCCGCGGGACCGCTGCTCAGCCGGCCGCATCCCGCTGCAGGGCGGCCTCGATCTCCTGGTAGGCCTTGCGCAGCCACATCTTCACCCGCTGGCGTTCGAGCAGGCCGAGGGCGGCCTCGCCGTCGGTGCGGTTGATCGCCGCCCAGAAGCTGGTGTCGAAGCGGTCGATCTTGCGCATCGACGCCTCATGCAGACGCGGCAGCTGGATGATGCGGGCGCCCAGCTCGACCGCGCGGGCCTCCTGCGGCGAGCCGTGGAAGAGGGCGAACGAGCTGCCCCTGCCGTGGTTGAGGACGATGACGTAGGAGACGCCGTCGCCGAAGGCGGCGAAGAGGTCGTCGAGGGTGGTCAGCGAGTCCTTGCTGTCGTCGAGCACGTGCCAGAAGACCGCGCCGTGTCCGTGCTCGGCCAGGAGCTCGGCCATGCCCGAGGCGTCGGTCCATTCCTTCAGCGGACGCAGGGTTTGCGCCGCCAGATCGACCAGGGCCGGCTTGGCGGGATCCGCGATCAGGGCCTCGACGATGCGATCGATGCTCGCGAAGCTGTCCACCAGCACCGGGGATGCGTAGTCGGCGTAGAAGCGCGCGAACGAGCCGTGCGAGCGGTCGGTGTCGTAGCCGAGGAAAGGCCGGTTGTGGTCGATGAGGTACTGCGCCACCAGCCTGGCCACGACCGACTTGCCGACTCCACCCTTTTCGCCGCCGATGAAATGGATGCTGGACATGCGTGGCCTCGTCCTGCCACGCTCTGGTGCATGGCTGCGGCCGCAATGCTGCGCGGCGCCGCTCTTTCCGCGCACGGCTGCGCGATGGCGGTTGCGTCGCGATGCCGCTGGCGGCATCCTCGCCGCGTCCG
>JAFLCQ010000356.1 GCA_017302815.1 Planctomycetota bacterium | reverse complement strand
CGGGCGGTCAGGGGATGGCCGGCCTGCTGCTGCGTCTGCGCGGCAGGCGCGATGTCCGCTGCGCAGTGGGGCATGCCCAGGAGGTCGTGCACGCCCTCGCCGAGGCGCTCAGCGCGCTGCTGGAGGTGCGGGTGCCGGACGGACGCATGCCGCCGCCGGGGCACCTCCATGTCGAGGAGTCGGGCAGGCGTCTCGCCGTGTCGCTGCGCGCCAACGGCGGCTGGGGCTTCCTCGTCGTATTCACCCTGTTCTGGCTGGCCTTCGTCGGCGCCTTCACCGCCGCCGCCCTGGGCCTCGTCGGCGGCAAGCCGCTCTCCTGGGCCATGGTCGCCTTCACGCTGCCGTTCTGGGCCGTCGGCATCGGCTTGGGCTGCCTGTGCGTGCATCTCGCCACGCAACGGGTCTCGCTGCTGTGGGACGGCACGGAACTGACCCTGGTCGACGTGTCGGCCTGGCGCAGGCGCGTCCGCCGCTGGTCGGCCGCCGACCTGCGCGACATCCTGGTCGAGGAGCGCGGTTCCGGCAGCGGCCGCCATCGCGTGGTCGTCGTGCGCCAGCGCGACGGCGGCGCGCACGAGCTGGGCCAGGGGCTCGATGACGAGTGCCTGGCCTGGATCGCGGAGCGCCTGCGGCGGGAGCTGCAGGCCTCAGGCGCCAGCTAGTCCTGCAGCGCGCACTCGATGCCCTCGACCAGGGCATTCCAGCTCGCCTCGATGATGTTCTCGCTGACCCCGATGGTGCCGAAGCTGCGGTCGTTGAACTGGTACTCGATGAGCACCCGCACCTGCGCCGCGGTGCCGTCCTTCGAATCGACCACGCGCACCTTGTAGTCGGTGAGCTGCAGCTGGGCGAGCTGCGGATAGGTCGGGCGCAGCGCCTCCTGCAAGGCGTGGCTGAGCGCGTCGACGGGGCCGTGGCCCTCGGCCACGCGCAGGCGGACCTCGCTGCCGACCTCGATCTTCACCGTGCCCTCGACCAGCTGCGGCTGCAGCGCCTCGCTGCCGAGGCCGTGGATGCGGTAGTGGTGCAGTTTGAACGCCGGCTTCCAGGTGCCGAGGTGGCGGCGGACCAGCAGCTCGAACGAACCCTCGGCGGCCTCGAAGGACCAGCCGCGGTTCTCCTTCTCGACGATCTCGTCCAGCACCGCCTTCTGCAGCGCCGGATCGGTGAGCTGCGGGAAGCGCGCCGCCAGCTTGGCCTGGACGTTGGAGCGGCCGGCCAGCTCGCTGATCAGGATGCGGCGTTCGTTGCCGACCGTCTCGGGGGCGACGTGCTCGTAGGTCAGGGAGTTTCGCTGCACCGCGCTGACGTGGATGCCGCCCTTGTGGGCGAAGGCGGCGCGGCCGACGTAGGGCTGGTTGGAGGGACCGACCAGGTTGATGCGCTCCCACACCGCACGGCTCGCCTCGGTGAGGCGGGTCAGATGGCCGGCGGGCAGGCAGCGTCGCGACAGCTTCAGCTCGGCGTTGGCGATGACGGCGCAGAGGTCGACGTTGCCGCAGCGCTCGCCGACGCCGTTGATCGTGCCCTGCACCTGCACCGCGCCGGCATCGACCGCGGCGAGGGTGTTCGCCACTGCCAGGCCGCCGTCGTTGTGGACGTGGATGCCGACCCGGGCCCCTGCCAGGCGCTCGCGCACCGTGCGCACGGCCTCGATCACCTGCGCCGGCAGCGAGCCGCCGTTGGTGTCGCACAGCACCAGGCGCTCGGCGCCGGCGTTGAAGGCGGCCTCCAGCGTGCGCAGAGCGTACTCGGGATTGGCCTTGTAGCCGTCGAAGAAGTGCTCGGCGTCGTAGAAGACCGGCCGGCCGGTGGCCGAGCGCAGGTATTCGACCGACGTGGCGATCATCGCCAGGTTGTCGTCCAGCGAGACGCGCAGGGCCTCGCGCACGTGCAGGTCCCAGGTCTTGCCGAAGATGCAGCAGGCGTCGGCCTGCGCGGCGACCAGGGCCTGCAGGTTGGGATCGTCGGCGGGGGCGTTCTTGGCGTGGCGGGTCGAGCCGAAGGCCGAGATGCGGGCGGTCTTCAGGTCCAGCTTGCGCACATCGCGGAAGAAGGCGCGATCCTTCTCGTTGGACAGGGGCCAGCCGCCCTCGATCCAGGCCACGCCGAGCCAGTCCAGGACCTCGGCTAGGTGCAGCTTGTCGGCCAGGCTCAGGTTGACGCCCTCGCCCTGCGATCCGTCGCGCAGGGTGGTGTCGTAGATCTCGAGTTCGTTGCTCATGGGTGCCTTGAAAATGAAAGGGGCCTTTCGCCGACGGCGAAAGGCCCCGTATCGGGCTTCGCGTGGCGAAGTCAGATCAGGCGGTGCAGATGATAATTCGCTCCAGCCGCATGGGTGGGCCTTGTACCGGGATCCGCGGTGCGATCAAGGTCAGAACTGCGCGGCGAGGCCGAGGAAGGGGCCGGAGAGGGCGAGATTCGCTTCGACCTTGCTGCCGCCGTCCTCGAATTCGAGGTCGATCATGGTGTGGCGCCAGCCGCCGATCACGCCGATGTTCTCCAGCGGGTAGTAGGAGACCTGGCCCTGCAGGATGGCCAGCGAGCCGCTGATGTCGCCTGCCGGCACGGCCAGGCCGTGCGCCATGATCTCGACCTCGATGGCATCGATGGGTGCGACATAGGCGCGCAGCGCGAGGGTCGGGACGATGCCGGACTCGTCGAGCTCGACCTTCTCCCCGTTGCTCTCCAGCGAGGTGGTCACCGCGATCTGGTGCGCGGCCAGGCCGATGGAGAAGCCAGCGACGTCCAGTGCGATCGGCGCCCAGTTGACCTCGGCGTAGAGATCGGAGAGCGAGGCTTCCGACTTCACAGCGGTCCCGGCGGTGAAGGTCGTGCCGCCGAAGTCGATCTCCTCGCTGATCTCGGCGGCGCCATCGGTGGACCACGACTGCCAGCCGATGAAGCCATGGAAGTCGAAGATCGGGGTTCCGACGCTCAGCTCCAGCGCCGGGGTGACTTCGCTGTCGTCGAGGCCGACGTCGCTGATCGAGAACTGCGAGCCGCCCAGGCCCTTGTCGGAGAATTTCGCATCCCCGGACAGTCCGAGCATCCCGGCCGAGGCCTGGGCGCGGACCCAGTAGTCCCACGAGCCGTCATCCGCGGCGGCGGCGGTGCCGGCGATGGCGAGGAGGGTGAGGGGCAGGAGATGGCGGATATGCATGCCGCCCAGACTACATCCCCGAAGCGCGGGAATCCAGCGTCTAGGGGACGAAGCTCGGGGCTTCCTCGCTGTCGATCTGCGAGACGGTGATGCGCAGGGTCGTGCCGAGGTGGCTGTTCAGGCTGTCCTGCACGAAGGTTAGGGTGCCGCCGATCGAGGACGAGCAGCTGCCGCAGGCGCCATGGTACTGCACGATCAGCTCGTCGTTCTGCAGGTCGACCAGGTCGATGCCGCCGCCGTCGCTGGCCAGGGCGGGGCGGACGTGCTGGTCGAGGACGCTTTCGATCCGGCGCACCTTCTCGAACAGGCCGACGTCGCTCCACGGCAACTGGTCGGCGGTGGCCGGGCCGTCCTTCGGCTTGTCCAGCGCCTGCGCCGCCTTGGTCAGCACGAAGAAGGGCTTGTCGCCGTCCAGGGCGACGTCGAAGGCGGGTTCGCTGCGCGAGCCGCGCAGGAATGCCTCGACCTTGCGCGGGGTGATGTCGCGGGCATCGACCAGCATGCGGCCGATGGTCATCTCGACCATGGCGTCGTAGGCGGCGAGCAGGTCGCCGCTGGCCTTGCTGGCATGGCGGGCGTGGGTGACCACGCCGGCCTGGTCGACGATCAAGGTCAGGACGATGTGCTCGGGGGTGCCGTCGGCGCCGTGAGTGGCGGTGATCAGACGACCGCCGTGGGTGGCCGCATCGGCAGCGGTCAGCGTGCCGGCGAAGCGCAGGGCGGCGAGGCGGTCACGGACGGCGGGCGAGCTCACGGCGGGGGTGTAGCCATCGGGTCGGTGCCGTCCATGCCGGTGGGGGGTACGGCTGGACGGGCCCTGGCCGCAGGCGGGACGCCCATACCCTGCCTGCATGGAGCCTGCGATCCTCGCCGCCGCGGTGCTGGTGCTGGTCGTCGCGGCCATCCTGCTGTGGCGCTGGCAGCGGCGGGCCGCGTCTCCCGCCCGGGCGCGGGTCGCCGATGTGCTTGC
>JAFLCQ010000355.1 GCA_017302815.1 Planctomycetota bacterium | reverse complement strand
CGCCATGCGGGCGAAGGTCGAGCGCATGTCCCGGGCCGTCCTGATCGGGTCGGGCTTGCCGTCTACGCCTTCCGGATTGACGTAGATGAGGCCCATCATCACCGCGCAGGCCGGACGGGCCATCGGCGTCCTGCACCGCGACGATCTCCAGCTGCGCGGCGTTGGCCTGCGGATCGGCGAGCAGGCGTTCCAGCGCCGCCGCCTTGGCGGACGCGTCGCTGCCGCGCACGGCGGTCGCGGCCAGATCGGCCTTGTCCGGTCCGGTCTTGGCCGGCGCTGCGGCCGGGGCGGGCTTCGCCGCCGTGCTGGTGGAGGAAGAGCTGCGTCCGAGTCCGAAGAATCCCATGCTGCCTCGCGGGGGCGCGCATGGTCGCGGCCCGGTCGGCGCGGGCAACAGGCGGGGCCGTCAATGACGACGCCCCCGGCCAGCGGCCGGGGGCGTCGTTCGGCGTCCGTGCGGACCCGTTCAGTGCTTCTGGTTCTGCACCTGGGCGTAGCGGTAGTACACCTCGAGGCAGAGGGTGTTGTAGGCGGTCGACAGCACGCGGCCGATGGTGTTGCCATGGAAGGCGGTGCCTTCCCAGTTCCAGCTGCCGTCGAAGCAGCCTTCGCCCTTGCGCTGGGCGTTGACCAGCATGTCGCGCACCACCGAGTTCCAGGTCTTCCACTTGTCGCCACCGACCTGGAAGACGCCCAGGGTGTTGTAGTACATGTAGTAGGTGTTGGTCGGATAGGCCTTCGGCGTCTGCTTGTTCATCACGTAGTTGGCCAGGGTCTCCAGCATCGGATCGCCAGCGCGATGGCCGAGGAACACGGCGCAGACCATGCCGACCGGAGCCATGTTCTGGTGGCCGAAGTCCTTGCCGAACTCGGTGGCGCCGGTGGTCCAGCAGTAGCTGAAGCGGCTCTCATCCTTGTAGGGGTCGAGCTTCTGCCAGTCCGGGCGGCCTTCCTTGCCGTCGTTGTTGGCCTTCCACGCCAGTTCGAGCCACTTCTTGCTGCCTTCCATGCTGTTGCCGACCGTCAGGCCGCCAGCATAGGCGCTCTTGAGCGCCATGACGTTCCAGCCCGTGACCGAGGCGTCGTTGCGCGCGTTCGGCCCGACGTAGTCCCAGCCCAGGCCGTAGCCGCCGGTCTTGTCCTGGTTCTGGCGCTTGATGATGATGTCGACGCCCTGCTGCGCCGGCTTGCGCAGCTCGGGATCGGAGGTCATGGCGTAGGCCTCGGCCAGGGCCATGACGGCGACCGGGTGCTCGTAGTTGCGCTTGCCCAGGAGGCCGTCCGGGGCCTGCACCGACAGCAGGTAGTCGATGCCCTTCTTGACCGTCGGCTTGTACTTGTTGGCGGTCTTGTGGTCGTAGCCGGCGCCGAGGAAGCAGAGCAGGGCGTAGCCGGTCATGGCCACGTTGACCTCCTCAGCCGAGTGGCCGGCCAGGGTGCCGGGCTCGCACTTGGGATCCTCGGTGCAGTTCTGGAAATACTTCTCGGCGTCCCACATGCCGTTGGGCGACTGGTGCTTCTTGAACCAGCGCAGCGCGGCGTCCACCGCGCTCTCGGAACCCTTCGAGCCACCGCCGCGGCCGACCGCGCGCTTGCGGCCGCCACCGCTGCGGCTGCCGAACATGCCGGCGCCGCCGCCGCCTGCACCGATCGCCATGAAGGCGCCGGAGCCGCCCATCTCGGAGTCGGCGACCGCCTCCTCGCGCCCCTTGGCGACGGGATTGTCGTTCTCCTCCTCGCGCTGCGACTGGTCCTCGGGCAGGTCGAGCTGGGTGATCGGATTCGGGTTGTCCGACTTGGTCTCGATGTCGAGCGAGACCTTGGGGTCCAGGAGCTCGCGCTCCATCTTCGGCTTCTCCTCCTTCTTCTCGGGAGGAGGCGGGATGTTCTGCACGCGGACCGGGGGGATCTCCTGCTCCGGGTCCTGGGCCAGGAAGTAGATCGTGCCCATCAGCATGAGCATGGTCGCGTGCAACGCGCCCGACACGACCCAGCTGATGATGCCGGCGTACTTCTTGGAGCCGCCATCCTGCTGCTCCTCGGGCGGCGCCTCCTCGATCGGATTGCCGTTCTCGTCCACGAGCTGCTGCGGCTCCTGGTCCTCGAACTGCTGATCCTGCTGCTGGTCCTGGCTCATGTCGGACTCCTGTCCCCTGGTTAACGCGGCCACCTGCGGCGGGTTCATCCGCTGCTCAGGTCGTCGGCAGCATGGCGAAAACGTAAGCAGGGGCAGCGCAAGTGCCTGGCCCACAAGGACGGGGGATGAGACACGTGAATGGGTCATTAACGACCCATTCACGGCTCACTTCCTCGCTGCCTGCTCCTTCTTGTCGACCAGGCGGACGCGCAGGAAGCGGGAGCGCTCGATGCCCCCGATGATGCCACCGCCCAGTTCGAGCAGCGGGCGTTCGCCATCCGCGGGCAGGGCCGCGATGGAGAGGTTGTAGAGCGCGCTGGAACGCTCGCCCTTGGGGAACATCCACACCCAGGGGACGACCGCCTCCCAGGTCAGGCTTCCGGCCTCGGCCCGGGCGCGGGCCTGGATCGGCCGACGCTCCTCATCCTCGCGCACCGGCATGTCGAGGATGCGCACCCCGCTGACGCCGGCATTCCAGGTCAGATCCAGCAGCAGCGGCGCAGTGTCCGGCGGGGCGCCATCCCGGATCGGATCGATGGCGACCAGGGTCCGGCCGATCTCAGCCGCCCCTCGCGGGATGCGCACGGCGATGCCCAGGCCATCGTCGCGCCAGCACAGGCCCAGCGAAGTGCCGGGCAGCTCGGGGGCGTCCCAGCGCGCCAGATCGGCCCATTCCCCGAGATGGCCATCGGCGACGACCGGAGCGGCCGGACGCCAGGCGGTGAGCGGCTCGGCAGCGGCCAGCGACGGCCGCGCAGCGGGCGCCTGCGCCACCGTGGTCAGGGCGGAGATGCCGCGCTCGGTGCCCAGCAGCAGATTGCCGCCGACCACCTGCGGCATCACCCCACGCACGTTGGTGGCGGGGACATCCGATTCGCAGACCACCTTGCCGGCCGGCAGTTCGATGAACTGGGCGCGACGGCGGCCGCCGCGTTCATTCACCAGCGCCATCGCCCCGCTGCCGAACGGCAGCACCCAGGCGTAGGAGCGGCGATCGCGGTCGCCGCTGGGCAGCCAGAACAGCTCCGCGCCGTCGGCACGGAAGCCCTGGATGCCATCGTCATCCTTGCGGCTGATCGCCAGACGCAGCCGGATGTCGCCCGCCCAGCGGTCGGCACGGTTGAGCATGTGCTGGATCTCGCCCCAGGGCGGATTGAGCTCCTGCGGAGCCGAGGCGCGGCCATCGGCTTCGAGCGTCGTCGAGGCGTTCTTGTTGCCGTCGCGCTGGCCGACGAAGACGTAGCGGCTGCCGTCCTTCCACCAGGTGTGCAGGCCGGACAGGCCGATCTCGGCCTTCTGCGCCTTGCGCTCGCCGGCGCGCCACCAGGCCGCGCCCATGCGCGAGGTGATGACGAGGTCGCCATCCGGCATGGCGCGGCAGGCCGGCCAGTCATCGACCTCGGTCGGCGCCTGGGTCTCGCCCAGCTGCGCGCCATCCGACAGCCGCACGACGGCGAAGAACAGCTGCCGGCCACGGGCCACGGCGAGATGCAGCTCATCGCCGCGGGCGCTGAGGCCGAAGATGGAGCCGTTGACGCGGCCCTGCAGCAGCTGGCGCCCGTCGCCGACGCCCAGGGCGGTCCAGCCGGGCTCGCGATAGCGCCAGCGCACCACCGCCGACGGGGCGAGGACAGCCTGATAGGTCCACGAATCCCACTGGTTCTGCAGCAGCGCCGGGATGCCGTGGTCGCCCGACCAGCGCATCCGACCGCTGGCGCGCTCGTGGACCGAGAAGGTCGCATCGGTCCACACCAGCACGGCGTCGCCGGACACCTGGGTCAGGCGCAGGCCGCTGGTGCGCAGCGGCACCGACCAGGCCACGGCCCCGGTGGCGCCGTTGCAGCGCGTCAGGCTGCCGTCGGCGACGATGTAGATCTCGTCCGGGTCGGCGGCGATGGGGCGATGGATCGACTCGACCCGGCCGACCGGCAGCTCCCAGCGCAGGGCCACCGCCACCGGGGCGGCGTTCCCGGCCGGTTCGGCAGGACCGCGCTGCGTCGCCGGGGCCAGGCGCAG
>JAFLCQ010000354.1 GCA_017302815.1 Planctomycetota bacterium | reverse complement strand
TTCCGATCTCGGCCTGCCCTCCCAGTCGATCACCGCTGCGCCGGCGGCGATGCGCGCCAGCTGCTCCGGCAGCGCCGCCGCCGCGTCGCTCCACGCCAGCAGCAGGTCGCCGCCGGCATCGCCGCCACCACCGAGGGCGAGGACGCGCACATCACCGAGACGATGCTGCGAGCGGATCGCCATACCGGGCCGGACCTCGGCGATGACGGTGTGCCAGACCAGGGCGGGCAGGCGCGGCTCGACCCGTGGGCGGGCGCGGAAGAGGCCCGAGCTGTGGATGAACCAGCCCTCGGCCCGTGCCGCCGGCAGGACCTCGGCGTCCATGTACTCCGGGATCTGGAACAGGGCCAGGCGCTGCGCGCCGCGCGCCAGCTGCCCGAAGGAGTCGAGGACCAGGCGCCGCGCCAACGCGCGCTCGGACGGTATCTCGGCACCGGGATTGAGCAGGATGCCGTGCTGCTCGGAGTTCGCCCACGGCTTGGGCTGCGCCCCGGCGGCGCGCTCGATGGCGTGGAAGGGCGCCGGATCGCACCAGGACCCGTGCAGGGCGAGGCGGTCGAAGGCGGACAGGCCGCCGAGGCGGGCCAGCTGGCGGTAGAACGGCACATAGCGCATGCCGATGCCGCCGATCCACACCTCGCAGCCGGGCTGCACGCGCTTGAGGGTGTCATATCCGGCCTGCAGCATGGCGACGAAGCGCTCGGGGGTGTCGTGCCAGAAGCACGAACCGCCGGGCAGATGCGGCTCGTTCCACAGCTCCCAGGTCGAGATGCGGTCGCCGTAACGCTCGACCAGCTTCTCCAGGAAGCGCGTCCAGTCGCCGAGATCGCGCGGCGCCCAGGCGGCGAAGCCGGGGACGCAGATGTCGACCTTCGTGTCCTCGGGATGCGGCGACGCCCACTGCGGCGTGTACAGGACGTTGCCGACCATGGCGTAGCCGCGGGCATGCAGCCAGCCGACCTTCTCGTCGAGCTCGTCCCAGCGGTAGACGCCGCGTTCGGGCTCGATGGCGCGGCGGACGTCAGAGAACTGCGAGCCCCACGGGATGGCGTGGATGCGCGCGAAGGACAGGCCGATAAGGTCGGCGAGGCGGACCTCGTCCTCGAGGCCGAGCTGGTAGCTGAAGCCGAACAGCGGCGAACGCTCGGGCATCGGCCGGGTCGGCGCCGCCGCCACCGCCAGCGACCAGCGATCGCGGGTGAAGGCGAGGTCGCGCCGCGACGGCGCCCGCACGGCGTAGGACTGCGTCAGCGGCACCGCCTCGATGCGGCCCTCGCGCTCGATCCCGGCGGTGAAATAGATGTCGTAGAAGCCCGGACCCGGCGGCGTCCAGGTCCAGCCCTCGGCGGCGAAGGTCGTGGCCGCGACGGTCTGGTCGGCGACCGCGGCGCCGAGCGAGTCCACGACCCGCACCGCGACCTGGCGCGCCCGGCGCCCCAGGCCGCCGGAGGCGATGCGGAAGGACACCGGCTGCCCGGCCACGCTCCACGATGCGAAGCGGTCGCAGGCGATGGCCACCGTCGGAGCGGACCGGTCCTCGCTGATCGCGATGTCATCGGCGTCGAGATGTCCGGCGGCGGGCGCGTCGGCGGCGGCATGGCGCTGCGTCGCGATGTTCAGCCGCACCATCTCCAGGCCGGCGGGCAGGCGGTCGGCCGGCACCACCACGTCGACCATCGTCCATGTGCCGGCCGGCAGCGCCGGCAGCGGCACCCCGGTCTGGTCCAGAAAGGCCCCACCGCGATGCGCGGAGAGGAAGACCCACGGCCGGTTGCCGGCGTAGTCGGCGCTGGGGCGCAGCCGCAGGCGGATGCGCAGGGCAGCGGGTTCGGCCAGGGCGATCGGCGACGAGATCACCCCGGCCGAGCCTTCCGCGGTAGCCCCCAGGCGCAGGCAGCGTCCATCGGCATCATCAACGCTTTCCGCCAGGATGCCCGCGACCGGCCGGCCCCAGCCATAGGTCATCCAGCCATCCGGCCGCCCGCCATCGCGGGCGTCGAAGCCGGGATTGGCGATCTCGTAGGCCCCGGCCGCGGCGGCCAGGGCCAGGATCAGGATGCTGCGGCCTGGGCGCATGCGGAGGGTCAGCGCTTGGGCGCGGCGAGGACGGTGGCGCCAGCGATGGCGGCGGGATCGCCCTGGCCGTGGGCACGCAGCTCGATGGGTCCGAACTCGACCTGCTGGTCGGCGGCGCCGCCGAGGAAGAACGCCACGCGATGCGTGCCGCCCTGCCAATCCTCGACCGCCTTCCAGGCGAAGCGGAACTGCTTCCACTCGCCGGTCACCGCCACCGGATGCTCGATCGCCGCCGTCCACGGCTTGTCCTTCAGCTGGTGGATCAGGCGCACCGCGGGCTTGGCGTCGGCCGGAGCTGTGGCGCGGAGCCAGCAGGACAGCTCCAGGACATCGCCCTTCGCCACCGGCTGCGGCAGGATGTAGAGGCGGTTGACCTGCCACGACTGCTCCGGCTTGCCGACCACGGCCACGCGCATCGCCTTGACGAAGGGCTGGCCGACGACGTCGATGGTCGTCGCCGAGCAGCGCTTGGTGTGGTCGCCGAAGGCGAAGGCGGCGGAGGCTGCGACCGGATCGGCCGGCAGCAGGCTGGTGCCGTCGGCGGCGCAGCAGGTCGCGGCGAGCAGAGTGGCGAGGGCGAGGGCGCGGATCATGGGATGGCTCCTGGGGCTCAATCTGGGCCGGGGCAATGCGCCGGGCTAGCACTGGCCTGCACGGCCTAGCATGCGGCGTTCCCTCCCGGATGTCGACGAGGCGTGCTAGCGATCCGCAACGTCCTATTGCTGGCCAGTGCGACATGGCGATCATCGGACCCATGCCCTGGCCGCTCACCATCATGCTGCTCGCGACAGCCATCATCCTGCTGCCGTCCTGCGCCTCGCCCTCCGCCGAGCAGCCTCCCCGGCCCTCACCCGGGCCGCAGCGCCCTTCCGGCAACGGAGCCGGCAGCGAATACGATGGCGTCGCCGTCGGACGCGCGACCGCGGCGGCGACCGACCTCGCGGCCACCCTGGCGATCGATCCCGCACGCAGCATCAGCACCGCCTCGCCGCTGCTCTTCGGCACCAACCAGGCCTGGCTGCCGCAGGAGCGCATGATGGCCGGCGGGACCGACGGCGGTCCGCTGCCGGAGTTCAGCGCCCTCGCCGCCGGCCTGCCCATGCCGCTCAACC
Organism: Planctomycetota bacterium; assembly: GCA_017302815.1. Classification (GTDB taxonomy): domain Bacteria; phylum Planctomycetota; class UBA11346; order UBA11346; family UBA11346; genus UBA11346. Next base: position 1,018 of record JAFLCQ010000354.1, on the reverse strand, counting down.
GCATGGCCGGCTCCGACTCGGCGCATTTCCGCTGGAAGGCCGCCGTCGGCCCTATGCAGGAGCGCACGCCGATCTCCGACGAGTTCCGCCGCAGCCAGGTGCGCGCCCTCGGACCGCTGGAGTGGGTGCGCACGGTGCGCGGCATCGATCCATCGGCCCGCTTCACCTGGACCTTCAACTGCCGGCAGGAGGAGCCCGCCGACCACGCCGACCTCGCCGCCTTCCTCACCGGGACTCCGGGCGGACGCCGCGACGGCGGCGAGGACTGGGCCGCCCGCCGCGTGGCCTGGGGCATGCCGCACCCGGTCGAGGTGGCGATCTGGGAGATCGGCAACGAGGTCGACCACGGCACGGCCCATGCCGGGCGCTTCCCCGATGCGGCGGCCTACGCCGACTACGCGGCCCGCACCATCGCCGCCGTGCGCGCGGTGCAGCCGCAGGCCTCCTTCGCGGTGCATGCCGCCACCGCCCCGTGGAGCTGGAGCCAGCGCCACGCCGGCGACTGGCGCGACTGGCACCGCACCGTGCTGCAGCGGGTCGGGCGCGACATCGACTGGCTCGTGTTCCATCCCTACTACTGCGGCCTGCCGATCAGCGAGATCGAGCGCCATCTCGACATCCTGCGCGACGACTGCGCGACCCTGGTGCCCGGCCATCCCATCCGCATCTACGTCTCCGAGCACGCCCGCTGGCCGGCGCAGCAGCAGGGCCGGCGCTGGGAGGAGAACTGGTTCCACACCCACAGCCTGGGCGGATGCCTGGCCACGGCGCAGTTCCTGGTCCGCCTGCTCAACCGGCCCGAGGTCGGCGCCGCCGCCTACCACGCCCTCAGCGCCGGTCCGTGGGGCCTGTTCTACGACCGCGACTTCGTCCGCGGCGTCCCGGTGCCGCTGTGGCGCACCGCCATGGCCGACCTGCTGGCCGCATTCCGGCCCCTGCATGGCGGCGCCGTGGTGGCCAGCGCCCTCGACGGCGAGCGCACCGCCGGCGAACAGGCGACCTGCGCCGCCGCCGTGGT
>JAFLCQ010000353.1 GCA_017302815.1 Planctomycetota bacterium | reverse complement strand
GGCGGCGCCTACGCGCGGATGTGGCTCCTGCAGCAGCGGGAGCAGGCAGCCGAAACCGCCTGACTTCCCGCGCGATCGAACGCAATGGATGGTTTGGGGAACGCAGCATGAGCCTGTTCCAGGCGATCTGGGAGCACGGTCCCGGCGTCGCCGCCGAGCTGCTGCACGCCGCCGACGCCACCGCCCCCGGCCAGCACCGCCTGGTGCGCCTGGGCGGCTGATCAGGTCAGCAGGAAGTTCTGCGGCCGCAGCGGCGGCGGCAGGTCGCGCTCGCCCATCGCCTCACGCACGTCGATCTCGATCACCCGCGCGATGGCGTCCAGCGGCAGGTCGTTCTCCAACGTGCCGAAGGGCTCCTCCAGCTGGTCGCCGAGGGCGTCGAGGCCGAAGAAGGTGTAGGCCACCACGGCGGTCAGCACCGGTGTGGCCCAGCCGGCGGCATGGACGATGCCCAGCGGCAGCAAAAAGCAGAACAGGTGCGCGGTGCGGTGCAGCAGCAGGGTATAGGCGAAGGGCAGCGGGGTGTGGCGGATGCGCTCGCAGGCGGCCTGCACCCCGGACATCGACTGCAGGCGATCGCACAGGCCACGATAGACGATCGCGTCGATGCGGCCCTCGCGCAGCGCGGCGGCAAGCTCTTCACCCTGGCGGCGCAGGAGGGCGTCGGCCGGATTGCGGCTGCCGACCAGCGCGTCCGCCTCGGCCGCATCCAGCCACGGCCGGGCGGAGGCGGCGGCGTCATGGCCGCGCAGCTGCGCCGACAGGGCGTGGACGAAGGCCAAGCCGCGACGCAGCAGACGCCGGCGGACATCGACTCCAAGGACGATGCTATCGCGCGCGAACGAACGCTGCTCGACCACCAGCTGGCCCCACTGCTTGCGGGCCTCCCACCAGCGGTCGTAGCAGGCGCTGTTGCGGAAGCCGAGGAAGATCGAGAAGGCGAGGCCGAGCAGCGCGTAGGGCGCCGAGGGCATCTCCGGCAGCAGCCCCGGGCGCCAGGATTCGAGGCCGGTCAGGGCCACCGCGATCGCGGTGGTGACCAGCATCTCGGGCAGGACGCGCGGCAGGATCGAGCCCCTCCAGATGAGGAAGAGCCGGAACATGCCCGGGCGTTCACGGACGATCATGCGCCGCCCCGCTCAGTCCTGGAGCTGGCGGCGCAGGCGCGGGATGACCTCGCGCAGGCAGTCAGCAAGCGATCCCGGGAAGGTCGCGCCGGCCGCCTGCAGATGACCGCCGCCACCGAAGGCCTGCGCCACCGGCGAGACCTGGAAGGGCGGGTTCGAGCGCATGCTCATGCGCGTGGTCTGGCCGTCCTTGCCCTCGCGGAAGAGGTAGGCCACCTGGTTGCCGGCCAGCGAGCGCGGCACGTCGACCAGCTCGCCCCAGTCCTCGGGCTCGCCCACCGCGGCGATGTCGGCGCGGGTGATGGCAATGCCGGCCAGGCGCGGCTCCTGCGCGTCCACCGTCAGGCGCTCGATGCCCAGGCGGGTGATCGCCAGGTCGTGCGGCTTCTTGGTGTAGGTCAGGGCGCGGTTGATCGCCGACACGTCGACGCCGGCGTCGGCCAGCTTGGCGGCGAAGCGGAAGGCCGCGGCGTCGGTGTTGCTGTGCATGAAGCGGCCGGTGTCGAAGACCAGGGTCGCATAGAGATTGTCGGCGATCTCGCGGTCGATCGCGACGTCGAGCTTGTCCAGCAGCTTCGCCGCCACCATGCCGCTGCAGGTGCCCTGCTCGTCGACCAGGTTGAGGTGGCCGAAGCGGTCATTGGTGGCGTGGTGGTCGAGGTTGAGCAGCTTGCCATGGCGGATCGCGGCGCAGGCGCCGAGGCGCTTCAGGTCGCCGCAGTCGCTGGAGATGAGCAGATCGCAGGGCGCCATCGCCGCCGCGGCGGCATCGTTGTCGACGGTCTGCGCCATGCCGAAGCGCGGCAGGAAGGCGTAGATCGAGGCCGGCTTGCTGGGGCAGGCGAAGCGCACGCGCTTGCCCAGGCGCTCCAGGGCGATGGCCAGCGCCAGCGAGGTGCCGATGCCGTCGGCGTCGCTGTTGATGTGCGTGGTCAGGACGATGTCGGCGGCGTCGGCGACGGCGCGGGCGGCGGCGAGGTAGTTGGGGCGCTTGCTCATGCGGCGAGTCCGGAGTGCCGCAGCAGGGCGGCGGTGGATGGGGCGCGGCCGCGGAAGGCGCGGAAGACCTCCATGGGATGCCTCCCGCCGCCCAGGGCCAGCACGGTGTCGCGGAAGCGCCGCCCGGTGGCGGCGACCGCGGCGGGATCGTCCAGGCCGGCCTCCTCGAAGGCGGCGAAGGCGTCGGCCGACAGCACCTCGGCCCACTTGTAGCTGTAGTAGCCGGCGCTGTAGCCGCCGGCGAAGATGTGCGAGAACGCGCACAGGCTGCGGTCCTCGGGCAGCGGCGCGACCACCGTGTGGGTGGCGGCGACGCGGCGCTGCACGTCGTGCGGGCTGCAACCGCCGTCGAAGCGGGCGTGCAGTTCGAGATCGGTGCGCGCGAAGTAGATCTGGCGCAGGGTGGCGCTGCCAGCGCGGTAGGTCTTGGCCTGGCGCAGGCGGTCGGCGAGGTGCTCGGGCAGCGGCTCGCCGCTCTGCCAGTGGCGGGCCAGCTGCGCCAGGGTCGGACGGTGCAGGCACCAATTCTCCATGAACTGGCTGGGCAGCTCGACGGCGTCCCATTCGACGTTGTTGATGCCCGCAGCCTCCATACGCGGCACCGTGGTCAGCATGTGCTGCAGGCCGTGGCCGAACTCGTGGAACAGGGTCTCGACCTCGCGGAAGGTCATCAGGCTGGGCGCATCGCCCACCGGCGGGGTCTGGTTGCACACCAGGTAGGCCACCGGCACGCGCTCGCCCTTGCGGTCCAGCGCGTTGTCCATCCACGCCCCGCCGCGCTTGTCGGCCGGCCGGCTGTACGGATCGAGGTAGAACGCGGCAAGCTGGCGTCCGTCGCTGGCGTCGAGGACGCGGAAGAAGCGCACGTCGGGGTTCCACACCGGCGCGGTGCCGTCGGCGGCCTCGACGCGGATGCCGAAGATGCGGCCGCACAGGGCGAAGAGGCCGTCCAGCACGCGCGGCAGCGCGAAGTAGGGGCGCAGCTCCTCGTCGGTGTAGGCGTAGCGCTCCTCGCGCAGGCGCTCGGCCCAGAAGCCGACGTCCCACGGCTGAAGCTCCAGTGCCGCGTCGCCGGACTTCTGGCGCGCGTAGGCGGTCAGCTCGGCATGCTCGGCGCGCGCCTTGGGCAGGGCGGCGGCGTGCAGCTCGTCCAGCAGACGGTCGACCGCCGCCACCGATCCGGCCATCTTCTGCGACAGCGAGACCTCGGCCCAGCTGGCGAAGCCGAGCAGGCGGGCCTGCTCGCGCTTCAGCGCCAGGATGCGCTCGATGACCGGCCCGTTGTCGTGCGGGACGTCGGCGCCGCGGCGGACGAAGCCGCGGTAGAGGCGCTCACGCAGGTCGCGGCGGCGGCTGTGCTCCATGAAGGGGCCGAAGCTGGGGAAGTCGGAAGCCGGGCTGCGGCCCGGCTTCGCCGCGCGTTATGCGCGTGGCGCAGCGCCGCTGCACCACACCCGATCTTAGCGGCTGGCCCAGAGCATGCCGCGGCAGGTGATCTCGCGGGCCTCGGGCACCTCGAAATCGCTGGCGACGTGGCCGAGCGAGCTGTAGAACACGCGGCCGGCACCCCAGCGCTTTTTCCAAACCACCGGCATCACCACGCCGTCGATCCAGGGCGCGTGCTCGCCGGTGAAGGTAGTGGTGGCCAGCACCTGCACGGCCGGGTCGACATGCATATAGTATTGCTCGGAATGCATGCGGAAGTCGCTCAGGCCGTGCATGATCGGGTCGCCCCGGTCGGTGATATTCACGGTGTAGTCGATGATATTGCCGGGGTGCGCAACCCACTGGCCGCCGACCATAAACTGGTACTCGGGGTTGTTGCGAAACGAGTCGGCCATGCCGCCGTGCCAGCCGGCGATGCCGACGCCGCCGGCGACCGCGCCGAGCAGGCCTTGCTCCTGCTCCTTGGTGATCGTGCTCATGGTCCAGACCGGCACCACCAAGTCGAGCGAGCGCATAAACGGCTGGTCGAGGTAGATATCGAGCGAGTCGGTGATCGTCAGCTCGTAGCCCTGCTCGCGCAGCAGCGGCGCGAACAGATCGACGCACTGCTTAGGCTGGTGGCCTTCCCAGCCCCCCCAGG
>JAFLCQ010000352.1 GCA_017302815.1 Planctomycetota bacterium | reverse complement strand
CACGCGGCGATGGCCCCCAAGGCCGCCGCGCGCCTCCCCGTCATGCGCGAACGGCTGCACGCCCAGGTCGCCGAGGCGGTGGGTCGCGCCGTGCCCCCCGAGGTCCTGGCCCGCGAAATCGCCATCGAGGCGCAGCGCATCGATATCGCCGAGGAGCTGACCCGCCTCGGAGCCCATCTCGATGCCCTCGACCGCCTGCTGTCGCGTGGCGATCCGGTGGGGCGCGAACTCGATTTCCTCGCCCAGGAGCTCGGCCGCGAGGCCAACACCTCGGCTGCGAAGGCGAATGATCCCGCTTTGTCGGAGCTGTGCGTCGAGATGAAGGTGGCAGTCGACCAGCTGAAGGAGCAGGCCGCAAACGTGATATAGCCACGCCGGGATGCCGGCGTGGCTACATGTCGACCGCGACTGGCGCGCCCAGTGGGCGCGCGTCGTTCAGGCCAGGACCTTGGCGACGGCTTCGGCCGTCAGCTTGGTGAAGGGGCGGCCGGCCTGGCGCGACACCCAGCTCTGGGCGGCGGCGGACAGGGGCTTGCCGGCGGCGAGCTGCGCCTTGGCCAGGGCTTTGACGCGCACGTCGCGACGAGCCGTCTCCTTGACGGTCAGGGGCTCGTTGTAGGCCTTGGCGGTGGCCTGGATCTTCTTCTCGCCCAGGAGGCGGCGGTGACGGTAACGATGCTGGCCGCGGGCCATGGCAGACTCCAATCGAAGGGGGCGCGAAGGATGGCCGCTCTCGGCCGCTGGTCAAGAGCGAGCCTGGGGGTCAGGTTGCCGGGAAGACGGCGTTGTGCAGAGCGGCCTGGACGTCGTTGTGGTCGTCGAGGTCGTCGAGCAGGGCCTGCACGGCCTCGGCCACCGCCGGGTCGGTGATGTCGACCGCGGTGTCGGGGATGCGGGTCAGGTCGCTGCGTTTGACCGTCAGCTTGGCGACCGCCAGGGCCTTGAGGATGGCATCGTGGTCCTTCACCTCGGCGATCACCGAGACGCCTTCGCCGGGCTCGATGGCGACGTCCAGCGCGTCGGCACCGCCTTCCAGCAGGGCCTCCAGGACGCGGTTGTCGTCGGTGCAGTCGACCACGCACACCGAGCGCGGCTTGAACTGCCAGGCGACGCAGCCGGGGGCGCCGATCGAGCCGCCATGCACCTCGAACATCTTCTTCAGCTCGGGGGCGGTGCGGTTGCGGTTGTCGGTCAGGGCCTCGACCACCACCGCGACGCCGCCGGGCGCGTAGCCCTCGTAGGTGACGTCCGCCAGCTGCTTGCCATCCGGGCCGCCGCCCATCGCCTTCTTGATCGCGCGCTCGATGGCCTCGTTGTTCATCATCGCCGCGCGCGCCTTGCTCAGGGCCAGGCGCAGGCGCGGGTTGTCGGCCGGATTCGGTCCACCACCGGTCTGCACCGCCATGGTGATGAGCACGCCCATCTTGGCGATGACGGCCGCCTTCTTCTGGTCGGCGGCATCCTTGTGGTGCTTGATGTTGTGGTAACGGCCGGAACGCAGCGCCACGGCGTCACTTCTTCTTGGCTGGGGCCTTCTCGGCCTTGGCCTTGGGCTTGTCGGCCTTCTCGGCCTTGGCCTTGGGCTTGTCGGCCTTTTCAGCCTTCTCGACCTTGCCGGTCTTGGGCTTGTCGGCCTTTTCAGCCTTCTCCGGCCTCTCGACCTTGGCGGTCTTGGGCTTGTCGGCCTTCTCGACCTTGGCGGTCTTGGGCTTGTCGGCCTTCTCGACCTTGCCGCCCTTGGCCTTGGACGCCTTGTCCATGCCGAGGGGATCGGGCTGGTCCCAGCCGAAGGCGATCATCTGCGGCTCGTCCTGGCCGGCCTCGACGTAATGCTGCACGTGCTCGCGCAGGCCGCGCGACAGGCGGTCGAGGCCCTCGGTGTCGAGAGACTCCTCGATGCGCTTCTGGGCCTGCTGCAGGGTCCAGGCCTTGGAGCAGCCGCCGAGGAACTTGAGCAGCCGGAGCTGCTCCTCGTCGCACGGGAACACGGTGATGCCCAGCGACAGCAGCAGGGCGCGGTCGACGAAATCGCGGCGGATGTTCGAGGTCTCGGGCAGGGCGCGCAGGGTCTCGATGCCGTCGCCGGCCAGGGCCTCGCGCACGTCCATGCGGCGGAAGGCGGTGTAGAGGTCGGCCAGCAGGTGGCGCAGGTCCTCGGACTTCTCGCGCACCTTGGGATAGCGCTGGCCGAGGACGTCCTCGATCTCGCGCACGGTGGCGACCCGCATGTCGTTCCAGTCGATGAACTCCTCGCGCAGGCGCTTCATCGCCTCGCGCCCGGACTTCTCCGGCACGCCCAGATCGAGGATCTGCTGCACCAGCGCCTCGATGACGTCCTCGTAGGTCTGGTGCTTGCGGCGGCCGTAGCGCGCTTCCAGCGCCTCGGTGACGCGGGTGAGGTCGGCAACGAGTGCGGCGTCTGGACCCGCGGCTGGCTTGGCCATGCGGCTGCTCCGTGAAGGGGGTCGGGCAGGGTACGGACGGGTGGGGGATGGTCAACCGCGGCTGCCGGCAGGAATCCCGAACCCTGGTTCCGGTATGCTGGGTTCCGGTTGACCCCTCCGGGGACGTATGCGAAGGTGTGCGCCGGATGCCAGATTCCGCGGGCGATGATGCCACCAAACCGACCGTGCCAGGGACCCGGCCCGACCAGCCGACGGTCATCTCGGACCTGTCCGGCCAGGAGCGCACGGTCATAACGGACCTGTCCGGGGCGATGACCCAGGTCGGACCTCCGCCGTCGCCGTTGACCGCGCATACCGCCCTGACCGTCGCCCCCGGCGCCGACATCCAGGACGCCATCCCGACCCATCTCAGCGATCCCGACCGCAGGAATCCTTCGGGCACGGATGTGACCGACCTCCATGTCGGGACGGGCCAGCCGCATGCCTCGGCGGGAACCCACCTCGGCGAGGTCTGGGGCGACTTCCAGTTCATCCGCCTGCTCGGTCGCGGCGGCATGGGCGCGGTCTATCTCGGCAAGCAGATATCCCTCGACCGCCAGGTCGCGATCAAGGTGCTGCCGTCGCACCTGTCCGAGAACGAGCAGTTCCGCGAGCGCTTCCAGCTTGAGGCCAAGGCGGTCGCGAAGATGAGCAGCCCGCACGTGGTGCAGGTCTTCGCCGCCGGCATCTACAAGGGGCACCACTACTTCGCGATGGAGTACGTCGAAGGCGAAGACCTGTCGCGCAAGCTGCGCGGAGGCTTCAAGCCCTCATACCGCCAGGCCCTGGATCTCGTCCTGCAGGGCGCCAAGGGCCTCGCCGCCGCCGGCGAGAACGGCATCGTCCATCGCGACATCAAGCCGGGCAACATGATGATCGACCGCAAGGGGTCGCTCAAGATCATGGATTTCGGCCTGGTCCGCCTCGCCTCCGCCGGCCACTCGCTGACCATGAGCGGCACCGTGATGGGCACGGTCAGCTACTTCAGTCCCGAGCAGGGCCGCGGCGAGCCGTGCGACCAGCGCACCGACCTCTACGCCCTCGGCGTCGTCTTCTACGAGCTGCTGACCGGCCGGCTGCCGTTCACCGGCGAGAACGCGACCTCGATCATCTACCAGCACATCCATGCCCCGCCCAAGGCGCCGCGCGAGCTGGACCCGAACATCCCCGAGCACTACCAGGCCGTCGTCCTGAAGTGCATGCAGAAGCGGGCCGACGACCGCTACGCCTCGGCTACCGATCTGGTGGCCGACCTCGAACGCATCGCCGCCGGAGCGCCGCCCGCGATCGCCCTCGAACGTCCCGACCTGCTGCAGAGCGGGGCCACCATCATCGGCAGCGGTTCGCTGGCGCCCACCCTGACGATGCCGCGTCCGGCGCGCAGCCGCGGCCCGCTGATCGGCGGCCTGGTCGTGACCGAACAGGTCTTCAATCTCAACGGCATCGGCCAGCTGTTCGTCCAGAGCGTCGCCCGCAACGACTTCACCCTGATCCAGGGCATGGTGATGCTGATCGCCGCGTTCTACGTCTTCGTCAATCTCGCGATCGACCTGCTCTACGCCGTGTTCGATCCGCGCATCCGGTACGCGTGACGCCATGACCATTGCCGCCCCCGACGCCGCCGTCCTGGAAACGCCATCCCGCCCCCGCGGCGCGATAATGGAGTTCGTCCGCCAGCAGCCGCTCGGCACGGTCAGCTTCGTCATCATCGTCGCGATGATGTTCGCCGGCATATTCTCCGAGTTCGTCGCACCCTACGATCCGCTGGAGATCGACTTCGCCA
>JAFLCQ010000351.1 GCA_017302815.1 Planctomycetota bacterium | reverse complement strand
AACAGGACGATGCCGGTGAAGATGGCGATGGCGACGACGATGGTGGGATCGAGGGGCGGCACCCCCCGCTTGTACGTCCGCGCACGGGCTGCGGAAGGGCGCATGCGGCCCCCTTCCGCCCTGCGCGCAGCTCCGTACACCACGGCCATGTCCACCGACCTCGTCGCCGCCGCCGCCCGTCCCACCGGCCTCACCGCCGAGGAGGCGCAGCAGGCCCTGGATGCCATCACCGGTGCGCGGCTGACCGTCGAGCAGGGCGCCGACCTGCTGGTCGCGATGCGCCAGCGCGGCGAGACGGCGGTGGAGCTGAGCACCTTCGTGCGCGGCCTGGTCGCCAAGGCGCTGCCGGTCGACCTCGGCCGGCCGGTGATGGACGTCGTCGGCACCGGCGGCAGCGGCCGGGCCCGCTACAACGCCTCGACCACCGCCTGCTTCGTCCTCGCCGCCGCCGGCGTGCCGGTCGCCAAGCACGGCAACCGCGGCAGCAACCACGCCAACGGCAGCTTCGATCTGCTGGAAGCCCTGGGCATCCCCTTCCAGCCGGCCGCCGGCGGCCACCGCCGGCTGATCGACGACACCGGGCTGTGCTTCATCTTCGCCCGCCAGGCCCATCCGGCCATCGGCGCCGCCGCACCCTTCCGCAAGCTCGCCGCGGCGCGGGTGCCGGGCACCATCTTCAACCTCGCCGGCCCGCTCTCCAATCCCGCCCGCCCCGCCAGCCTGCTGATGGGCTGCGCCCGCACGGCGCAGGGCCCGCTGCTCGCCGACACCCTGAGGCTGCTGGGGACGCGCCGCAGCCTGGTCGCCTGCGGGCACCCGGGCATCGACGAGGTCTCGGTGACCGGACCGACCAGCGTCTGGGAAGTGACTGCGCAGGGCGCCACAGCCAGCGAACTGCCGGCGCCTGCCGAGCCCGCCCCCGAGACGGCCGTGACCGGCGGCGACTGCACCGCCAACGCCGCCACCTTCCACCGCCTCCTCGGCGGCGTCGAACGGGGACCGCTGCTCGAATTCGTCGCGGCCAATGCCGGAACCGCCCTGGCGATCTGGCGCGGTCTGCCCGCGCAGGACGCCGCCTGCCGCGCCGAGGCGCGGGAGATCATCGTCTCGGGCAGGGCCAAGGCGGCCTTCGAGCGCCATCGCAGCGCCGCCCGGCTGCTGGCCGGCCTCGCGGATTGATCCGCCTCAGGCGCGGACCGCGTGCTGGGCGGCGCCGATTGCGGCGATGAGCTGCGCGTAGTTCTTGAAGCGCGCTTCGGGCTTCTTCGCCAGCATGCGCCGCACCAGCTGGCGCGTCGCCGGTGCGATGCCATCGACATCTTCGAGGGTCGGTGCCGATTCGTTCAGGATCTTGACCAGCAGGGCAGCCACCCCCGGAGCGGTGAAGGGCGTGCGTCCGGTCAGGAGCTGGTGCAGGATCGCCCCGATGGCGTACATGTCCATGAGCGGTGATGGCGGCCCGGCCTGCGCCTGCTCCGGCCCCATGTAGGCCGGGGTGCCGACGATGCGGCCCTCGTTGCCATCATCGACATAGGTGTAGGCGCGGCTGCTGTAGTCGTCCCACTCGCCATAATCGATGTAGACCGAGACCCCGAAGTCGATGATGCGGGCCTACGGGCTGCCGTCCCACGACTCGGCGATCATGATGTTCGCCGGCTTGAGGTCGCGATGCACCATGCCGCAGACGCGATAGGCCGCCTCCATGGCCTGGGCCAGCTGCAACGCGATCGACAAGGCCGTCCGTTCCGGCAGCACGCCGCCGCTGCGTTGCAGCCAGGTGCGCAGATCGACGCCCTGCACCAGCTCCATGTAGAGGTAGTCGCGATCCCTGTAGGTGCCACCGCCGGCGAGATAGGGGAAGGCGACGTGGCCGACCGAGGCCAGGGCGGCGGCCTCGCACTTGAAGCGCGCCACCGCCGCCGGCCGCATCATGTCAGCCTCGCTCATGATCTTCATCGCCAGTCGACGGCCGATGAACTGGTCCTCGACCTCGTAGACCTCGCCCATCGCGCCCGAGCCCAGGGCCCGCACGATGGTGAAGTGCTCATCGATGCGCTCGCCCGGCTGCAGCGATGACTTGGCGGGGATCGCATCCGGCGCCGGACCGACCGTGCGCTCGATCTCGCTGGCCGGGATCGCGGTCGTCTCGGTAGCGGGATCGCGACGACGCGGCTCGGACGGGACCGCCGCCTCCGGGGCAGAGGCAGGCAGCTTCACCGCCGGGAACATGAAGCGGGTCGTGCCGCGCGGCTCGGAAGTGGAGGCGGGAGCGGGAGCGGGCTGGACTTCGCGGCCGGGATGGCCGGGCGGGCGGTAGAGGCTGCGCGTTGTGGTCGCGGGCTTGTCAGCGGTGACCTCCGTGGTCGGCCTGCGCCAGGCGGACCTGGTGGTGGCACCGGTGACCGGGACGTCGGCGTCGACCTGCTCGAAGGGATTGCCGCCGAGCAGGGGCTCGGCCATGGCCAGGAAGGTGCGGTAAGAGCGGAAGCGCTGGGCCGGGGATTTGGCCAGGCAGTAGCCGACCAGCTCGGACAGCGCGACCGGGCAGGCCGGGACGCAGGAGGCCAGGGTCGGAGGCGCCTCCGAGGCATGGGCCATGATGGTGCGGATCGGCGAGCCCGCGTCGAAGACCGGCCGGCCGGCCACGAGGTGGAAGAGGGTCGCTCCAAGCGAGTAGATGTCGGTGGCGAAGGTGAGGTCGCGCTCGCCCCGCGCCTGCTCGGGCGAGATGTACCACGGCGTGCCCATGACCTGGCCGGCCATCGTCACCTCGGCGCCAGCGCTGCTGCGATCGCGACCGAGGCCGAAATCGACCACCTTCATGCCATGCATGACCCCGCCGCGGATGTCGGCGATGAGATTGCCCGGCTTGAGGTCGCGGTGGATGAGGCCGTTGCGGCGATGCGCATAGTCCAGGGCGCGCGCAGCCGCCACCACGATGCGCAGGGCCAGCTCCCAGCCCAGGCTGCCGTCGCACAGGCGGTCGGCCGGGCGGCCGCAGGCCCGGTCCATGACGATGGCAAGATAGCGCTGCGTCTCCACCACCTGGTGCACCGTGACGATGCCGGGATGCGCCATGCGCGCGGTGAGGGTGGCCTCGCGCCGCAGACGGACCAGCATCGGCGCATCCGCACCCGCGAGGGTCACGATCTTGACCGCGAACAGGCGCTCGTCGCCGGCCAGGCTGGCGGCGTAGACCGCCCCCTGCGCGCCGCGTCCGAGCTCCTCGCCCAGGAGGTAGCCCCCCACCTCGGACCCTGGCGCGGGGATGCCGCCAGCCGATCCCTCCAGCAGCACGGTGTCTTCGCTCATTCTATGCCTCCGGACACTAGGTTCGACGGCCGTCGCTCCACGGGGATCCGGCCGGGCCGCTACACGCGTTGCACACGTCGGCTTGCCGGCATCGTCTGTGCATGCCCCATGTCGCCCTGCTCGGCGCCGGTCCCGGAGATCCGGGGCTGCTCACCGTGCGCGCCGCCGAGCTCATCGGCCGTGCCGATTGCATCATCCACGACTACCTGGTCGGCCCGCGCATCCTCGCGCTGGTCCCGGCATCGGCGGTGGTCCACAACGTGGGCAAGCGCGGGCACGACACCTCGAAGAGCCAGGCCTCGATCAACGAGCTGCTGGTCGACTGCGCCCGCCGCCACCGGCGGGTGGTCCGCCTCAAGGGCGGCGACCCCTTCGTCTTCGGGCGCGGCGGCGAGGAGGCGCAGGTCCTGGCCGCCGCCGGCATCGCCTTCGAGATCGTGCCGGGGATCACCAGCGGCATCGCCGTCCCGGCCTACGCCGGCATCCCCATCACCCACCGCGCCGCCAGCGCCTCGGTAGCCTTCGTCGCCGGCCATCTCCAGGACGGACCGGGCGTGGACTGGGCGGCCTTCGCGCGGGTCGAGACCCTGGTGCTGTACATGGGCATGCAGCACCTGGCCGAGCACTGCGCCGCCCTCATCGCGCATGGCCGCGCCCCGGACACCCCGGCGGCCTCGATCCAGTGGGGCACCCTCCCGCGCCAGCGCTGCGTCGTCGGCACGCTGGCGACCCTGCCGCAGCTGACCCGCGAGGCCGGACTCGGGGCGCCGGCGATCACCGTGGTCGGCGATGTCGTGCGCTACCGCGAGACCATCAGCTGGTTCGACAACCGCCCGCTGTGGGGGCGGCGCGTGCTGGTCACCCGCGCGGCGGAGCAGGGCGGACGCCTCGCCGCCGCCATCGAGGACCTCGGCGCCGAGGCGGTGGC
>JAFLCQ010000350.1 GCA_017302815.1 Planctomycetota bacterium | reverse complement strand
CGCGGCCTGCCGCGCGGCGGGCTGGTGCACAGCGTCCCCGGCCAGGCCGAGCGCGCCGGCCGCTACGCCGCCTACGTCGCCGGCGCCATGCGCCATCCCGCCATCGTCGGCACGCACTGGTTCCAGTACCGCGACGAGCCGGCGACCGGCCGCAAGCTGGACGGCGAGAACTTCCAGATCGGCTTCGTCGACGTCGCCGACCGGCCCTACCCCGAGCTGGTCGACGCCGCGCGCGGCCTCGCTGCCGGGATGTACCGCGCCCGCGCCGGCCGGTAACGCCCGGACGCGAGGCCCGTACAAGGGCCATGCGCATCCTCGTCCTCTGCCTCGCCGCCTGCCTCCTCGCCGCCGGCGACGGCCTCGAGACCGGCATCGTCCATGGCCGCGTCGGCGAGCGGGCCATCCATCTCGACTTCCTGCCGCCGACCATGCCGGCCGCGAAGCCCGCGCCGGTGATGGTGTGGATCCACGGCGGCGGCTGGCGGGCCGGCGACCGCAGCAACAACCACGAGGGCATGCGGGGATTCGCCAGCATGGGATATGCCGGCGTCTCGGTCGAATACCGGCTCAGCAGCGAGGCGACGCATCCGGCGCAGCTGGACGACATCTGCTCGGCGCTGCGCTGGGTGGCGGCCCAGGCCAGGGCGCGCAACCTCGATCCGCAGCGGGTCGCGCTGATCGGCGGATCCGCCGGCGGACACCTCGCGCTGCTGGCCGGCTTCCACGGCTCCATCCCCGCCGGCATGCGCATCCGCGCCATCGTCAACATGGCCGGACCGACCAGCCTCTCCTTCGCGCTGTCGCTGCCGTCCGGCGATGCCGCCCTGCGCGGTTCCTGCGGCATGGACTCGCGCGGGCTGATCGCCGCCCTGCTGGGGACGGAGGACCGCTCGGCCAAGGCCTATGGCGACGCCTCGCCCTTGACCTGGGTGCGCCCAGACGTGCCGCCGGTGATGACGATCCAGGGCCGGGACGACGACATCGTCCCGCCGGTGCATGCCCAGGCCCTGCACGCCACCCTGCGCGCCGTAGGCGCCAGCGAACGCCTGGTCATGGTCGACGGCGGCCACGATCTCGGCAGCTGGAACAAGACCCAGCGCGATCTCGCCTTCCTCGGCGTGATCGGCTTCCTCGCCGAGCATCTGCGCTGAAGGCGGCTATTCCGCCACCGTGCCGGCGCGCAGCAGCGCGATCAGCTCGGTATGGCTGCGCGCCTGCACCACCTGGCGCTGCACCGCCGGATCGGCGAGTTCGCGCGCGACCTGCGCCATCAGCCCGAGGTGCTCGTCCTCGGCCTCGCCCGGGGTCAGCAGAAGCACGATGATGCGCGCCGCCCGGCCGTCGGCGGCATCGAAGGCGATGCCGGCCTCGCTGACCCCCAGGGCCAGCACCGGGGTGTGCAGACCGGCCAGGCGCGCATGCGGTATGGCGAGTCCGCCGCCGATGCCGGTCGCGGCCGAGACCTCGCGCGCGAGGACGGCCTGCACCGCCGTCTCGATCTCGACCCCCGCCGGCCCTGCGGCCGCGACCAGCTCGCGCACCGCGCCCTCGCGGTCGTCGCTCTGCAGCCGGCGCACGAAGGCGCGCGGGGGCAGCCAGTTGGCCAGCCCCCGGACCTGCTTCAGGGCCAGCAGGCGCTGGATGGCGGGGCCGGCGACCAGCGAGGTGACCAGGGCCGTCACCACCAGGGCGACGAAGGTGGTCTGGCCGATCAGTCCGAAGCGCATCGAGGCGAGGACGATCTCCATCGCCCCGCGCGCGTTGAGGGCCATGGCCACCGCCGCGGCCGCGCGTGGCCCCAGCCCGGACAGCCAGGCCCCCAGGCCGCAGCCGATCAGCTTGCCGGCGCAGGCCACCGCCAGCACCGTGCCGACGACCACCGGCGCGAAGTTGCCGATGAGATCGGCCTTCAGGCCGATGCCGGCGAAGAACAGCGGCGCGAAGAACGAGCGCACGAAGTCCTCCAGCACCACCCGCGTGCGCGGGCGCAGGTGCGGGCTGTCGCCGAGGGCGACCCCGGCGACGAAGGCGCCGAAGATGGCGTGCAGCCCGATCCACTCGGTGAAGGCGGCGCTGCCCAGCGCGAGGGCGAAGGCGAAGCCCAGCACCCCGCCCGGCCAGCTGAGGTAGGCCTGCACCCACGGCAGGGCGCGGTCGATCAGCCAGCGCCCGACGGTCAGCATGACGGCGCAGAAGCCGAGGGTCAGCATCACGGTCTGCGCCACCGACGTCGGCATGCCGCCATGGCGATCCACCGCCGACAGGACGACGGCGAAGGCGAGCCAGCCGACCAGGTCCATGATGATCGCCGACGGGATGACCACCGCGCCGATGCCGCTGCGATAGATGCCGAGGTCGATCAGGGTGCGGGCGATCACCGGCAGGGCCGAGATCGACATGGCCACCGCGAAGAACAGGGCGAAGCCGGTCGAACCGCCGTCGGTGGCGCCGACCGCGTGCGGCACCCACAGCGCGACACCCAGGCCGAGGGCGAAGGGTACCAGCATGCCGCCGACCGACACCGCCAGGGCGCGTCCGCCCTCGCGCCGCACCGCCGCCAGGCTGACCTCCATGCCGGCGACGAAGAGGAAGAGGCCCACCGCCAGCTGCTCGATGCCGGCCAGGGTGACCGCCGGCGGCGTCCCCGCGGCCGGGAAGATCGCCCCCTGCACGGCGGGGGCGAAGCGGCCGAGGATGGTCGGACCGAGCAGGACACCCGCCAGGATCTCGCCCAGGACCTCGGCCTGGCCGAGCCGGCGGGCGAGTTCGCCGCACACGCGGGCCGCCACCAGCAGGGCGGCGAGGGCCAGCAGCAGGACGGTCAGGTCGGAGTGGCCCACGCAGGGCAGGTTCGCCTAGGCCGTGAGATGGTCCACCACGATCTTGGCCCCGATGCCGATCAGTACGAGGCCGCCGACGATCTCGGCGCGACCGGCCCAGCGCTCGCCGAGACGGCCGCCCAGGCGCACCGCCGGCAGGCAGAGCAGGGCGGTGGTGCAGCCGATCACCGCGATGGTCAGCAGGGGCGGCTGCTGGATGAAGGCGATGGTCAGGCCGGCGGCGAGGGCGTCGATCGAGGTCGCGATAGCGAGCACGCTCAGCCGCCCCCAGGCGAAGGGATCGCCCGCCGGGCATTCGTCATCGCCTTTCCACGCCTCCCACAGCATCTTGCCGCCGATGGCGGCCAGCAGGGCGAAGGCGATCCAGTGGTCCCAGTCGGCGACGTAGGCGACCACCGTCTTCCCGCCCAGCCAACCCAGCAGCGGCATGAGGGCCTGGAAGAAGCCGAAGGCCAGCGGCATGCGCAGGGCGCGCCAGAACGGCTCGCCCGGCCGCGACAGCCCGGCGCAGATCGACACTGCCACCGCATCCATGCTGAGTCCAAGGGCGAGGAGCAGGGCGGTGAGCATACGCGGAAGGATGGGGGGAAGTCGGCGAACGGAAGACCGGCGGCAAACGGCCGTTCAAGGCGCCGCGGGCACCGCGGCCTCGACCACCTGCCAGCCCGCGGGGACGGACAGCACGCGCAGCCCCGGCGAGCGGTCCTGCCGCCAGCTCAGCTCCAGTTCGCCATCCGGCAGCGGCAGGCGCACGTCGAGCCACGGCAGCGGGATGCGCTGCGGACGCACGACGATGCGCCGCGCCACGGGATCGATCCGCTCGATGCCCAGCACGGCGCGGATCATCCAGGTGACGACGTGCGAGGCGAAGCCCTGGCAGGCCGAGGCGCGCAGGTCGTTGTGCTCCCACAGCGTGCCGGTGCGCTCGGCCATCCGCGCGTAGTACGCCGTCATCTCGGCGACCAGCTGCGCCGACAGGCCGTGGCGGGCCAGCAGCTCGAAGCGCACGAGGTAGCCGATCAGCGCGTTGGCCGGGTGGATCTCCGGCAGGACGGCGCGCGCGTCGCGGGCCGGGCCCAGCTGCTCCAGCACGCGACGCCACAGCTGCGGGTGGCTGTCCGGCGTCGCCAGGCCCAGCCAGAACGCGAAGTACTGACAGCACTCGGTACGGTTGCGCGTCGGCCGCAGGACGCCGTCGGCGCGCACGGCGTTGTCGACGAAGAACTCGCCGTCCCAGCTCTGCCGCAGCACCGCCGCCCGCACCCGCGCCGCCTCCTGCGCCCAGTCCGGCCGCGCCCAGGTGCGCGCCGCCGCGTCGAGCGCCGCGGCGTAGAGCATGTTGGTGGGGTAGTTGACGTCCTGCATGCACTCGTTGACGAAGGACCACTCGATGAAGTTCCAGCCC
>JAFLCQ010000035.1 GCA_017302815.1 Planctomycetota bacterium | reverse complement strand
CGGCTGTATTGGTAGGGGCTGAAGTATACGCCGGATTGGTTACAGTAAAATAATCAGCTGGGTAAGGATCTTGCCTTCCCAGATTACCAATACCAAAATTCTCTCCCAAAGCCTGCAGATAAAAAGGCGCGGCGATGCGGTTCTGGCGCAGGGCGGTGTAGTCCCCGGCCAGCGACGCATCGCCATCGGCCTGCATGGCGACGCGGTCGCGCACCACGCCCAGGGTCGCGAAGCCGCCCCAGGCGCTGGCCAGCCCGTCGCGGCTCTCGCCGGGCCAGATGCCGACCGGCCGCGTGACCCAGTCGCCGGCGCGGAAGCTGCGCACCCGCGTACCGGTCTCCACCACCTGTCCGACCGCCTCATGCCCGAGCAGGCAGGGGTAGGCCGCGTGGTAGGGCTGGGTGCCCTTGATCAGCTCGCGGTCGGTGGTGCCGCAGATGCCGCAGGCGCGGATGCGCACCAGGGCCTCGTAGGGTCCGATGCGCGGATCGCCAATCTCGCGCAGCTCCAGCGCATGGCCGGCGGTGACGACGAGCCCCTTCATGCGTTCCTCCAGTCGATGGCGGCGCCGAGGAAGGCTTCCGAGCTGCCGGCCATGTGGCGGTAGAACTCCGGCGCCTCGCCCGGCCGCACCACGCGGTCGAGCAGGCTGCGCGCGTCGATCAGCCGGTCGCGCGTCCACAGCATGGCCTGGGCGACATGCCGGCCGCTGTGGCCGCAGGGGAAATGGCAGGTCGGCTGGCGGATGTGCATGGCGTGCAGGTCGAGGGCCGAGGGCGGCGGATACCAGCCCTGGAAGATGATCTGCCCGCCGACCCGCAGCAGCGGGACGGCGGCGTTGACCACCGACGGGATGCTGGCGGTGTCGATGATGACGTCGAAGCCGCCCGGGGCGGCGGCTGCGGCGCGGGCGGCGAGGTCCTCGCGCGAGGGATCGACGGTCCAGGCGGCGCCCAGGCGGGCGGCGATGTCGAGTCGGCTGCGTACCACGTCGGAGACCATGACCCGCGCGCCCTTCAGGCGGCAGATCTGCGCCGCGAACTGGCCGATCACCCCGGCACCGACCACCAGCACGGTGCCACCGGCGGGTATGCGCGCCATCTCGATGCCGCGCAGCGCCACACCGCACAGCTGGGTCAGCGCTGAATCGAGGGGATCCAACCCCTCGGGCAGCGGTTCGGCGCGGAAGAAGTGGTGCGGCCCGTCGCGCCCCTCGCGGCCCGCCGTCACATCGACCACGGCATGGGCGAGGTGGGTGCCCATCCAGCTGTTGCCGGCGTAGGGCGCCGGCAGCCGGCTGCAGGCGAAGTTGATGCGCTGGCCCTCGCGCCAGCCGCAGGATGCGGCCACGGCGCCGACCGCGGTGATGCGGCCGATGCCCATGTAGCCCGGGACGTGCGGGAAGGCCATCTCCGGCCGCTTGCCGAGCAGCGCCCAGCGCTCGGTGCCGACCGAGACGCCGCTGACCTCCAGCTGCACCGAGACATCGGTGGGCCCGGCATCCGGCAGCTCGATCGTCTCCAGGGCGGCCACGCCTTGGCTGGTGAAAGTGATGGCCTGGGTCTTCATGTCATCCACCGTTGCATCGATCATCGCGTGTTCACGGCAGCATCCAGACGGATGAATTGACCTGGCATAGGTGAAAATGATCATGCCAGGATGGATTGGAGCGATCGCATCAACCCGCAGCTGCACCTCTGCTGGTCTGGCGCCTGGCGCCGCGGCACCATCGAGCCGCCGCGCCTGCTCGCCGACCACGAACTGGTCGTCGTCGCCTCGGGGACCTGCCACCTCGAACTCGCCGGCCGCTCGCTGCGCCTGGCGCGCGGCGGCTGGGCCATCGTGCCGGTCGGGGCCTGGCATCGCTCGCAGGCCCTCGACGGCGCCTGCGTCCGCCACTGCATCCACTTCGACTGGGAGCACACCGGCCGACCCCCGGCGACTCCGTGGTTCCGCTTCGCCGAGCATCCCGGCGGCCTGGACGCGACGCCGCCGCCGGTCTGGCTGCCTCGCGAGCTCCTGCACGGGACCGCCGATCCCGAAGCGGTGTCGCTGGCCGGCCGGGTCTGCGTGCGCTGGCGCGCCGGCGACCGCCATGGTGCACGCGCGCTGATGCTCGAACTGCTCCTCGGCCTGGTCGCACCGCGCAGCCCGGTCGGAACGGACGACCGCTCCGCGGTGCTGGCGACGCAGGTGAAGGACCTCCTCGACCGCGGCGGTCCCGACCTGGGCTCGCTGCGCCGCGAGCTGCGCACCCTCGGTCACAGCTACGAGCACCTCTGCCGCTGCTTCGTCCGCACCTTCGGCATGCCGCCCCTGCGCTACCTCACCCTGGTGCGCATGGAGGCAGCGAAGCGTCTGCTGCTGGATGGATTGCCGGTCGCGACCGTCGCCAACCGGCTGGGCTACAGCGATGCGGCCCACTTCACCCTGCTGTTCCGACGGCTGCTCGGACTGGCTCCGACCAGCTGGCTGGCCCGAGAACGGACAGCAGCGCGGCATCCTTCAGAACAGGTGACATCAACCTAATCTTGTTCCACACAAACTTTACAGACGTGGCTGGATTAATTTGACTACGTAATCAATTTTGCTACGATAGTCATATGTCAGCTCCCAAGACGCTGAACGACGCCGACCTGGTCGATGCCATCGCCCGTGAGGTAGGGGTCTCGCACAGCACCGTCCGCCGCTGTCTGTCGGGCGCCGAGGCCCGTTATGGAGCAACCGCCCGCCGCATGGCGGAGATCAGATCGGTCGCCGAACGTCTGGGCTATGTGCCCAACAGCGCCGCCCGGGCCCTGCGCCGGGGACGTTTCGACAGCGTCGCCATGCTCGGCAGCCAGGACCGTTTGCACGGCTACCTGCCCGACGCCCTGCTGAGCGCGTTGCACGACCAGTTCGCCCGGCGCGGCGTGCGTCTGACCATCGCCCGGGTCGAGGACGCCGTGGTCACCGACGGCACCCGCCTGCGCCCGCTGCTGCAGCGCATCGGCGCCGACGGCCTGATTCTCGACTACATCGACTACGTACCGCCAGGCCTCACCGCCACCTTGGCAGCCACGCGCCTGCCGATGGTGTGGATCAATCGTGACGCCGCCTGCGATGCCGTCCGGGTCGACGACCGGGCCGGCGTCCGGCAGATCGCCCTGGCCCTGCGGGCTCGCGGACGGCGACGCATCGCCTACGTCGACTTCTCGCACGATGCCGGAGACGACCGCGCCCACTACAGCTCGGCCGAACGGCTGCGTGGCTGGCAGGAGATCTGCGCCGACGCTCCCTGCTTCCAGGCCTACGTACCTGCGGCGGAGCGACTGGCGGCCGCCCGCCGATGGCTGCGCGGCCTGCCGCAGCCTCCCGACGCCGTGATCGGCTACAGCGCCGACCACGCGGCGATCTGCATGACGGCGGCCCTCCAGGAAGGGCTGCCGGCGCCCGCCGTGTCGGACCTCGGAGCGGTCGACGAATCCCCCTGGCTGCTCGGCGCCGCCTACGTGTGCGCGCGCCTGCCCTTCGCCGCCATCGCTGCGGCGACCGTCGATCTGCTCCTGCGCCGGATCGACCATGACGGCGAACCGCAGCCGGCCGTCATCGTGCCTCCGGACCTCCATGCCGGCACGACCGGGCAGGGGCAGCCATGAACCGACTGGCACCCACCATGCTCGGCGTCATTTGCGGCATCTCCGCCGCCTTCGCGCCCCCCGCCCATCTCGCGGCCGGCGAGCCGACACCGCAGGCACCGGCAGACGACACCGTGCTGGTGCCCTTGAACCCCCTGCTGCTCGGGGAAGGGACTCGGGCCATCGCGGCGGAGGGCGGCGTCCTGACGGTGAATCTGCCGCTCCTGCGCCGCATCACCGTCGACAGCGCCGATCTCCTCGGCCTCGACCTGGACCTGGAACTGCGGCGCGCCGAGCCGCGGCTGGACGCCTTGGCCCAAGGCCGCAGCGCCGCGGCCAGCGTCGATCTCGCAGCCGAACCCGGTCTGCGCCGCATCGCGCTGCGCGCCGGCGACGAGCTGGCGATCTGCGCCTGGAAGGCCGACTGGCACTTCCATGGCGATGCCAGCATCAGCGGACTGCGCATCGTGCGCTCCGACGGGGTGGCCACCACCTTGCCCGCATCCCTGGGTGCTGATGCGGCGGACGATGGCGCGGTCGGACGCATCCAGCTGATCGGCCTGTCGACGCGGGACCGCCTGCCGGTGGTACGCGGCAGGGTCGGCATGCAGGCCGTCAATCCAGCCGGACGATTCACCGTCCCCGGCTCGAACGGCAGCGATGCAATCCTCGGCGAGGACCGGCTGCAGCTGCACAGCAATGGCAGGGCCAGGCACGGCGAAGCCTATGACTGGGCGCCGGCGCTGCTCTTCACCGCGGCGCAGGATGGCGTCTACGCCATCGAAGGGCGTCTCGACGTCGCCTCAGGCAAGCCCGGACAGCAGGTCGCCTGGTCGATCGGCCGCCTGCTCCCGCCCGGCCCCGCCCTGACCGGTGCCAGCCTGGAGATCGGCACGCCGGCCGGGCCGCTGCGGCTGCCGCTGACGACGTCGCCCAACGGCGGAGCGGCGAAGGCGCGGATCGACCTCGCGCTCGCCGGCCGTGCCTGGCTGGAGCGCCCAGCTGCGGTGGCGACCCTGGCCGTGCAGGTGGTCGGAGGGGACGGGACGCCGCAGCGGGCGCAGCTTGGCGACAGGCCGAAGGCCACGGCCACGCTGCGGAAGCGGGCGAAGACCACGCTGTTCGAGCATGCGATCATGCCGCGCGACGGCGTCTTCGCCCGCATGCGCGATGGCCGGCTGTACTACGGCGACGACCGCCTCCGGCTGTGGGGCATGGTCAAGGACGGCAGCGGCGAGCGCGTGCGCCGCCTCGGCTTCAACTGCGTCCGCATGTGGTTCCAGTCCGCCTTCTATACCCAAGAGTCGGCGAAGCGCGGCCGGGCGATGGACTGCACGCCCGGTGACGGCTCATCACTGGACACCTACGACCGCATGATGGCGGACTACCGCGCCAACGGCATCTTCGTGATGCTGGCGACCACGGTCGGATCCGGCACCGGCCAGATCCCGATCGATCTCATGCTGGCCGACGACTCCTGGATCGCCGGCGGCGACGACTGGGAGGCCTGGAAGTCGGCCGTGAAGCAGGTGAAGAACCTCGACGGCTTCGGCTACATCGACGAGCGCCTGTGGCGCATCCGCATGCGCCATGCCGAGAACGTGTTCACCCACCGCAATCCCTACACCGGCAAGCGCTACGCCGAGGACGAGATCATCGCCCTGGTCGAGGTGAACAACGAGGCGGGCCTGGCCAAGCGCTGGCTGGAAGGCGGCTTCGAGAAGTGGCCGGCCTACTTCCGGGACAAGCTGCAGGCGCAATGGAACGCATGGCTGGATCAGCGCTATCCGGATCGCGGCGCCCTGCTGCGCAGCTGGGGTGCATTCGATGCCGATGAGGAGGCCGGACGGGCGAAGCTCGAACCGGTGCTGGCCAACCGCAACCGCTATCCGCGCGCACGGCAGCAGGATCTCATCCGCTTCGTCTGCGAACGGATCGACGCGCGCAACCAGGAGTACCGCGCCTTCTGCCGCACCCTCGCCCCGGCCGGGGTCGGCGTCAACGTCGTCCCCTTCTCCTTCGACTCGCAATACCAGCCGAACACCGCCTGGACCTACGGCAACGCGCTCGGCGACACCTCGACCGTCAGCATGTATTTCTGGCGCCACGATTCGATGCTGACCGCGCCGCCCGGCCTCTACGTCCTCGACAGCACGCGCACCGCCGACCGGCTGTCGGTGATCTACGAGACCCAGCGCGCCCGCCCCAGCCCCTGCCGGGCGGAGTACCCCTTCATCCTCGCCACCATGGCGGACTGGCAGGACTTCGACGTGGTGGTGTGGCACGGCTCGTGGATCGGCGCGCGCAGCGACGAGGAGCTGCTGGCCGGCAGCGCGCCGCCGCCGACCCCGGACCATTTCTGGAACGGGGTCCACCTCGAGCACGACCCGCCGATGTCGGCAGCCGTCGCCCTCGCCGGCCGTCTGTTCCTGGCAGGCACGATCGGGGTCGCCGCCAAGCCGGTACGCTACGAGATGGGCGCCGACGCCATCTTCTCGTACGACGTCTGGAACGGCATCGGCGGGCGCGACATGAGCCTCGACACCTTCACCCGCGGCAGCCGCATCGCCTTCGCTCCCGGCTCGCCCGGCGGCGCCTCCGTCGACGGCGTGCCGCTGGCCCAGCGCGTGAAGCAGCCCAGCCCCGCCGGGCCGGTGACCACCGGACCCTTCGCCACCTGGGACTGGCAGCAGGGCCGCCTGATCATCGACGCCCCGACCGCCAAGGTGCTGGTCGGCCGCACTCCCTCCAGCCACGCCTTCGCCGACGGCATCACCCTGAGCGGCCTGGAAGGTCCCTTCACCACCTTCGCGCTGATCAGCACCGACGGTCGGCCGCTGACCGGCCCGGATGCGAGCCGCAGCATGCTGGTCTGCTCGGCCGGCGATGCGCGGAACACCGGCTTCGATTTCGACTTCACCGTCCCGGGCGGCCCGATCGAGCAGGGCAGGGCGGTGCGGAACCAGGGCCACGCCCCGGTCGTGGTGGATCCGGCGGGATACACCCTGGCCTTCCCGAGCGCCATCGAAGGACGCTTCACCGCCTACGACTTCGCCCTGCGCGAAGCCGGCAGCCAGGCCCTGAGCGGGACCGGGCCATTGCGCCAGCCGGGCCAGACCTGGTGGATGGGACGCATCCAGATCGCATCCCGCGGCGCGGCCTGCACCCCCGCCATCGATCCGAGCCCGGGCGCCGTCCAGGCCGTCGCCACCGCCGACATGGCGGTGGAATCCACGGATCCGGCCCTGGCCGATGTGCCGCACCCGGTGCCCGGCCTGTCCTGGGGCGACAACTACCAGCGCGCCCACCGCGCCCTGCGCGACAGCCCGCTGACCAAGACCGCGGTCAGCCCCGTCGGCCAGGGCGACGGGATCGACTGCAGCATCACGGTCAGCGAGCTCGACGGGGTGTGGGGCCAGCCGGCCGATCTCGACATCGCCTTCACGGCCGGCCGCATGCATCGCATCGCCGTCACCTTCCGCCAGGCTCCGGCATTCGCCGACCTGCTGGCCCAGCTGCGCAGCGCGCATGGCGCCGCGCAGTCGGAGAAGCTGGTCGCCGTGGCCTCGGAGCAGAGCGAGGTGCGCTGGCGGCTGCCCGGCGGCGTCAGCCTGCTGGCGACCGAGGTGCAGGGCGTGGTGCGGCTGGTCTACGAGCTGGCGGCCTCGCCATGAGACGCCTCGTCATCGCCGGGCTCGTCCTGCTCCTATCCGCCTGCGGCGGCCCGGAGGAGACGGCCTGGAGCCTGCACGGCGACGGCATCGAGCCCAGCGGGCTGCGCACGGCTCTGCGCGAGCGCTCCGCCGTCCATCTGCGCCGCATCGGGGTCGACGGCGGCCTGGGCGATGGCGTCATCCGCCATCCCGGAGTCCCTGCGGAAGCGGTCGCCGAGGCCATGACCTACGCCTGCGACGATCTGCCGCCAGAGCTGCGCCGGACCGCGTCCGGCTGGCGGCTCGGACTCCGGGCGTCCGGCGATGATCATGCGCTGGAGATCCCGTTGGCTGCCGGAGGGCGCTGACATGCGGCCGGCCTTCACTCTCATCGAGCTGCTGGTGGTCATCGCGATCATCGCCGTCATCGCCGCCATGCTGCTGCCGGCGGTCAGCCTGGTGCGCGACGCCGCCCGCGCGACGAAATGCATGTCGAACCTGCGCCAAGTCAGCGCAGGCTTCGGTGCCTACGCCAATGACAACGAAGGCCGCTGGCCGTACGCCGCCATCACCGCGGATGATCCCAACGGCTGGGGGAGCCACTTCACCAGCGATGGGTTCCTCGACTACGTCGAGGCCAGCAGCAGCGCGAATATCGCCTCGGTGCGCAGATGCCCGGCAGCGGAGCCGACGGTGGCGGTGCGAGCCTGCCACTACTCCTGCGCCCGCAATCTGACCGGCCGGAGCGACGTGCTGGCCGGGCGGGTCCGCGTCCCGGCCGCCACCGTGCTGCTCGCCGATTCCAAGTATTTCGGCTATCCCTACTGGGAGATCAGCGGGCGCCCCTTCGCCCCGACCGCCGTGCCGCAGCCGGCCGGCGAGATCTCGGCGCTGAGCAACCGCCATCGCCGGGCGGCGGTCATCGCCTTCGCCGATTTCCACGTGCAGAAGGTGCCCGAGCGACCGACCCGCGCCGACTACCAGGTGGACTGGAATGTGAACCTCTTCGCACCCTGACGCGATCCGGCAGACTGCCGGCCCTGCCGCCCGCTCAGTAGCGCGAGGGATCCGGGATGATGCCGTTCTTCGAGGTCCAGATGCCGAGATAGGCGTCCTGGTTCTCGGCGCCGACCGGCGGGCGGGGCAGGGTGCGCACATGACCATCGACGAAGAGGTAGTTCGCCGACTTGCCGCCACCATGCAGACGCGGCTTGGTGCCGTTGGACAGCACGAAGATGTCGCTGTCCTTCCACAGGTGGACGTCCGCCATGCTGTCCCACACGCAGTTGACCTTCGCGCTGTCGGCCAGCATGACCTTCGACGCCGGCCGCTTGACCGCGCTCAGCGGCAGACCCAGCGCCCGGTCGGGATCCGCCCTGGCCACCCCCGACACCACCATGGTCGACCAGTTCGCCCCATAGCCGCGCTTGGCGTGCCCGAGGTGCGAGTTGTACTTCGGCTGCACGTCGTTCGGGCACTGCACCTCCTGCACCCGTTCGATGTAGCCGAGCTTGTACATCTCGTCATCCCACGAGCTGTTGTTCAGCCAGGTGCCGGCGGCATCGAACTTGGCGGCGTGGATCAGCACGCTGTCGTTGTCGCCGGCATAGGCGCTCATCACCATCCCGAGCTGGCGCAGGGTGCTGGCGCACTGGGTGGTGCGCGCCATCTCGCGCACCAGGCCGATGGCCGGCAGCAGCATGGCGGCGAGGATGGCGATGATCGAGACCACGACCAGCAGCTCGATGAGGGTGAAGCCGGCGAGCGCGCGACGCGGCATGGCATCACTCCTTCCTGCCGGCGCGCAGGCCGTACATGCGTTCGGCGATGGCGCGGGCGGCGGCGGTCAGGGCGGGATAGGGACGGTCGGTGTTGTCGACGAAGCCGATCTGGTAGGCCTCGCCATCGCCGCGTCCCAGCAGCGGCTGGTCGCGGAACTGGAACCAATGCGCGCCGACGATCAGCGGATGGGCGAGGGCGCCCTCCATGAAGCGGGTGTAGGCCAGCCCGCGGTCGCCCTCGTCGGCCCCGGCCAGGCACAGGCCCTGGCTCATCATCCCGCGCTGGCGCACGCCGAAGTGGAACTCGCCGATCAGCACCGGCACGTCCGGGTAGTCGGCGACGGGGAATCCGGCGACGCCATGGGCGTAGATGTTGACCGACAGCACGTCGCTGGATTTGGCGCAGGCGCGGTACAACCAGGGCTTCACCGAGTCGGTGCCGATGAAGCGGCTGCCCAGGTAGAGGCGGTGCGGAGCGCCGCGCTTCACCGCATCGCGGCAGATGCTGAAGTAGCGCTCGGCGAAGCGCTCTGCGAAGGCGTCGGTGTCGACGCGGTGCTGTACCTGGGCCGGCACCTCGCGCGCCGCCAGCAGGGCGTCCCACGAGGCGTAGTCGGCGCCCCACGAGGAGTTCAGCTGCGCGATGCCGGTGTAGCGGTCCTGCAGGAAGCGCACCAGCTCGGCCTTGGCCGCCTGCTCGGGCGGGCAGGCCAGGATCACCGCCGCCAGCTGCCCGTCGCGGCCCCAGCCCAGTTCATTGTCGATGAAGTAGCCGATGCACATCGGGTCATCGATCGACCTGCGCACCACCTCGCGCCGCGCGATCTGCTCGGCCAGCAGCCCGCCCATCCACGCGGCGTAGGCGGGATCGAAGACGTCGTAGAGCTTCATGCCGCCCAGCCGCGGCATCCTGGCCGGGATCTCGGTCAGCTGCAGGGTGTAGGGCGTGCGCGCACTGGCGATGAAGGCCTCGGACGCCCAGGCGCCGATGCTGTTCATGCCCCAGGCCACCAGTCGGCGTTCGAGATCGGCATGGAAGGCGGGAAGGTAGTCGGCGGTGCCGTACTTCACCTGCAGGTTGCGGTCGACCGGCTGCCAGGAGTTGGTGTCGGGGGCGGCGGCGAACAGCTCCAGCCGGCCGCTGGTGCGCATGGCGTCGGCGTGCGGGCGCAGCACGTCGATGCCGTGCGAGAAGAACAGGCGGCCGCTTGGATCGACCAGCCACCAGCGGCCGTCGACCTTGGCGGTGCGGAAGCTGCTGGTCGCCTCCAGCTGCGGGCCCGCCTCCCAGCCGCCATAGGCGTTCCAGCCGGACGGACGGCGCGCCGCCTCCAGCTGCGGACGCTCGGCGGCCAGGGCGGCGCGCAGGTCCTCATCGCTGCGCACCTTCTCCGGCCAGTCGCCGTGGACGTTCTGGCCGTAGGCATCGACCAGCGGGAGGTAGGGCTGCGGCATGCGCCGCGACGCCGGATCGGCCGTCCCCTCGGTGCGCAGCCCGACCACCCGGCAATCGATGACGCCGGTGGCGGAACGCTCGAAGGGCCACTGCATGAAGATGTCGACCGAAGCCACGCGCTGGGTGTCGACCTGGCGCGGCTGCGGCACGCCCTTGGCCGGCGGCTGTTCCCAGCGATGGGGCAGGCGGAAACGCAGCGCGCGGCGCTCGCCGGGATTCACGGCCGCTCCGCCGACCCATTCGCCGTCGGCGCGCAGGCGCACGTTGATCCGCGACTGGTGGGCCGCGCGATTCTCCAGCTCGACCACCAGCAGCTCGCTGCCCGACAGATCCCACACCGCACCTTCGGCGGACGGCAGCAGGCGCACCGCCGCATCGACCCGGTCCAGGCGCGCGACCAGGCCGCCATCCTCGATCGCGGCCTGCGCCTGCCCCTGGGTCTCGAAGCGGTAGCCGGCGGCGAGGAGGTCCTCGCCAGCGAGGGCCGGCAGGGCCAGGATCAGGATGAGGGCGATGCGCAGCATGGATCCTCCCGGGTCAGGCGATGCGCCGGACCGAGTTGCGTTCGATGAGGGTGGCGGCGAGTTCGATGCGCTGCGGTCCGTCGCCCGGCCCGCGCAGGACCAGCTCGACCGCGCGCTCGGCCATCTCGCGCAGCGGCGACACGATGGTGGTCAGCGATGGACGCAGGAACTCCGAGATGCCGGGATTCTCGAAGCCCATCAGCGAGATGTCGTCGGGGATGCGGCGGCCGGCGAGCTCTTGCAGCAGCCATGAGACTTCGAGCACCTTGAGATCCTCGCCGGTGACCCACACCGCGGTGGAGCCGGCGGCGATGATGCGCTGCACCACCAGATGCATGGGCATGTCATTGGGCAGCAGCAGCAGGCCGGCATCGGCATCGGCGGCCTCGGCGCGCAGGGCGGCGGCGACGCCAGCGGCGCGACGCTCGCCGGTCCAGTCGGGGTCGTGCACCACCGCGATGCGGCGATGGCCCTTGCCGACCAGATGATCGCCGGCGAGGCGGCCGGTGCGCAGCGGATCCACGCTCACGGCGTGGAAGCTCTCGGCGTGCATGTCGCTGAACCACACCACCGGCACGCCATGCAGGGCCTTGAGGCGCTCGACCGTGCCGGCCTCCCAGGCCACGCCGATGACGCCGTCGAACCAGCAGTCGCTGAGCCGCTCGATGCGGTCCTCGGTCAGCATGGTGATGCCGACGTCCGCCCGCGAGAGGGCGAAGCAGACGTACTGGGTGAGGGTGTTGACGTAGCCGCCCATGCGCGTCTTCCACGGCGGCTCGGTGATCAGCGCGATCTGGCGCGTGCGCACGCCGATCCGCGGCCGCACGCCCAGCTGGCGGGCGGCCTGCATGACCCGCACCCGGGTGTCGCTGGGGATCTGCGGACTGTTGTTGAAGACCTTGCTGACCGTGGCGACGGAGACATCCGCCCGGGCGGCGACCTGCGCCAGACCCTGTCCGTCATTGCTGATCCGCGTGCGTGTGGTGCTCATGCCCGACATCATGGTAGTGAATTGGGAAATTAAATCAAGTTTTGTTTAATTATTTCGTAACACAATATCGAATAATTGTCGATTTCATCAATATTTTACACAGCAACGATCGGCCATAGCTCCGATTAGTCAGGACTACTGACGCTACTTTACTGGATAATTACAATTATCTGACTGCTCACGCCATTGCATGACGAAATTATTTCGTGAATACTCATGCGCCACCTGGAGCACACCATGCCCTCACCCCGACCTGTCCGGGCTCTCACCGCCCTGCTGATCACCGCCATCGCCTGCGCTGGCGAGATCACCCTCCCGGATCCGCTGCTGGCCGGGGACGGCACCCGCATCGCCGACGTCCGCTCGTGGACCACCCGCCGCCGCGGCGAACTCCTGGAGACCTTCCGGCGCGAGGTCTACGGCCGCAATCCCGTCGAGAGGCCGGACAATCTCAGCTTCACCATCACCCAGCGGCAGCCGGGAGCGATGGGCGGAGCCGCCGACCTGCGCCAGGTGCGCATCGCCTGGACCGGTCCGCACGGCAGCGGCGGGATGGACCTGACCCTCTTCGTGCCGACCGCCCGTCGCGCCGACGCCCCCTGCATGCTGCTGATCTGCAACCGCGGTCGCCGCAACATCGATCCCACCCGGACCTCCCGCAGCGGCTTCTGGCCGGCCGAGGAGATCGTCGCCCGCGGCTACGCCGCCGCGGCGTTCCATGTCGGCGATGTCGATCCCGACAAGAACGACGGTTTCGCAGATGGCGTGCACGCGGTCTTCGATGAGCCGACCTCACCCAGGCCGGGCGACGCCTGGGCGACCATCGCCGCCTGGGCCTGGGGAGCCAGCAGGGCGGTCGACTACCTGGTGCAGGATCGCGACATCGATGCGCGGCGCATCGCCGTCGTGGGCCACAGCCGCGGCGGCAAGACCTCGCTGTGGTGCGGAGCCCAGGACGAGCGCGTCGCGCTGACCGTCAGCAACTGCTCCGGCAGCTCGGGCGCGGCGGCCTCGCGCGGCAAGTCGGGGCAGGACATCGCTGCGATCACCCGCGAATTCCCGCACTGGTTCTGCGGCAACTACGCCGCCTGGGGCGGCCGGGAATGGCAGATGCCCTTCGACCAGCACGAGGTGCTGGCGCTGTGCGCCCCCCGCCTGGTCTATGTCGGCAGCGCCAGCAAGGACTGGGGCGCCGACCCGCGGGCGGAATTCCGCTCCTGCGTCGCCGCCTCGCCAGTGTGGGACCTGTGGCGGAAGACCGGCCTGGGCGCGACGGCGATGCCCGCGGCAGGCTCCCCCCTGCACGAGGGCAGCATCGGCTACCACCTGCGCGACGGCGAACACGACCTCACGCCGTGGGATTGGCAGCGCTTCATGGACTTCGCCGACCGCCACATGACCGGAGCGGCGCGGCCCGGCCAGCGCTGATTCACAGATCACCGCCGGCCACCTTCCATTTCATGCACGACCAGGCCTGCGCCTTGTTGATCGCCTGCACATGCGCATCGGCGAAGACCGCCCCGACCTGCTGCCGGAGCGGGATCGTCGCCATCTGCCCGAACTGGTCGCCGGGCCAGATGTAGTCGAGCCGCCGGCCGATCGCGGGATGGCGGCTGTAGTCCAGCTCCTTCGGCGCTCCGAAGCCGTTGTCGCCGGTCCGCTCGCTGACCATCACCGTCATCGCCGCGCGGGTGATGCCCGACTGCCGCGGATTCATGTAGAAGTTGTAGGCGTAGCCGGTGTTGGCCCCATAGGGCGATCCGCCCCAGGCGGGGAAGTTGGGGCAGATGAGGACGCGGCTGCGGGCGTCGCCGCGATTCATCGTCCCATCCTTGTCCGCCTCGACGTAGGGCGAGATCCACACCAGCCAGTCCTTGCCGTACATCTCGTCCGACAACGGGTAGATGCCGTCGTTCTCCATGGCGTAGCCCTGCAGGCCGCAGCCGAGCTGGCGCAGATTGCTCAGGCACGCCATCTGCCGCGCCTTCTGCTTCACCTGCTGGATCACCGGCAGCACGAGCGAGGCCAGGACCACCACGATGGCGAGCACGACGAGGAGCTCGACCAGGCTGAACGCCGTCCGGCTGCCGCAGCTGCGAAGCGATGCCGAGAGGCCCATGGCTGCAGCATATGCAGCCGGATCCCCGGCCTCAACTTGTTCAACCCCTCGTGCACCGCCCCGATCCCCGAGCCACATCGCCACACCGGCTCAAGGCATTGCGGAGCAACGGATTGGATTTCCCTCAATCAGCCGTAGCCGACCCGGCGTCGAGAACATCCCCGGGACAGTTGTCCGACCGCGACGGTCGCGATCCGCCGTCCACAGGCAGGACGATGTCAGCCTGCCTGCGGACGGCGCGATGGCCCGCTTCTGGTGCGCCCGGCGGGGATCGAACCCGCGACCCAGGGATTAGAAATATCCATATTTTTATGGGCATAAACAATATGTCCCAGGAAATATCCTAGATTTCATTGGCTCCACGCTTCTGTTTGAACGCCTCGACCTCTTCACGCTCGATGCGGCGGGCCCATTGTTCATCCGTTTCTCCTGCGCGCTTGCCGGCAGGCACGAACGGTGCGGGCGATGGCCGCGGGGGCGTAGGCTCGACTGGCGCCGCCCAAACCTCGCCGGGAGTGGGCGCGCTGGTGACGACGCGGTTGCGCACCGCCGGACGGTCGTGCTGGTCACTTCGGTAGTCTAGTCGCTGCAGTATGTCGGTCTGTTGCTGTGTGTGGTCGGCAATGTCGAACAGCGCCAGCAGCGCCTGCCATACGCCATGATTGACGGCACCGATGACTCCGCCGGCAACGCTCCCAATAAGAAGGCCGATTAAGGCGCGGAGGATTGGCGGTATGCCTTCCTTGCCCATGGTCATGGCGAAGGTCGCAGCAACGACGACCAGGCCGGCCACGATCCAACCGATGATGATGAGGGCGTGGGCGAGCCCCCTGCCAAAAAGGTATCGAGTGGTGTCGCTCATATCTGGCATCTGGGCATACCGGGCATCGGTCAATGGTTGGAAGTGTCCAATCTCGGGCTGGAGCGATCGGTCTAGCGCAAGCGTAACACATAAGTGTATTTAGCCCATCACGTACCTTACCGAGATCATACCGGCCCTCATCCCCGGGGACATCGATCTGCTCGACCTGATGCCAGCCGCCTACGCCCAGCGTCTTCAGGCCAAGCGCACCGCCTGATCCCGACCGCCACTGTCCAAATTTTCGCAGCCCACATGTTCGGCAGTCGGACTGACTCCCATCAGGCGGTCAGGCTATGCGCACGGCTTGGATAAGCAGATACGCTCCCGAGCAAGACGAACAGCCTTCGTCTGGACGCCCCAGCTAAACGCAAACAGCCACGCCCAGAAGGGCGTGGCTGCGTGCGGCCTGACCTACATCAGGCATAGAGATGGGGCTTTGTCGTTTGCCTACGCCCGGGCCAGGAAGCGGAAGTAGCCACCATTACGGCGGTACACCATCTTCCCGGTGATCCAGTGGCGGAAGCAACGGACGAAGACCCAGCGGAATCCCGGCGGCGCCGGGGTATACGGAAGGGCAATCATCGTGTCCTCACAATAGTTTGAGGAGGCCCGATTGATCCGGCGGTGGCCGTAGATAGACTGCGATCGTCTCAAGACGTCGTAGATCTACCGGCGGCGCCGGCCCCTTACATGAGTGGCCTCGCTCCTTCGGGGGATCGCCTGCAGGGCTGGTTGGCGAGTTCGTACCTCGCTGGCTGGCCCTGTTGGTTTTTTGGGAACTGCGCACCGGCGTGCATGGCAGCCCGTAGCTTATTTCATAATGGCTTCCCGTTTACGTCGGAGTTCCTGATGGCGGCTTCAATACGACTGATGAGGGCGTCCCGGTCCCGGCCGGTAAATGCCCCGTGGCTGGCTATCTGGTTGAGGTTGGAGAACAGGGATGATGACTCTGTGGACTTGGCATCATCGATCATCGAGCGCAGGCTGTAGGGATCGAGCCCAGGCAAGCCGACAAGCCCATTTCCATAACGGTAGACGAGGCCCTGCTTAACCAGATCTCCAACCGCTGCGGCCAGCGTGTTGGCGGGGATCGATAGGGTTTCAGCGAGCACCTTGAAGCGATGTACGGTCCGATGGTCCTGCAGATAGGCGAGTACACGACCCGCAACGGTCGCTCCTGTGGCGCCAGGCGTTGTCCTGTCGAGTCGGGTTGGCCTGGCGGCGTTGTTGCACTCTGCGGTGATGCTCTGGCGCAGCACCGCTATCTCGGCATCAATGCGGTCCCGCTCCGCCATGAGCTGGACTAGCCGCTTCGCGAACCCAGCAACAGTACGATCCGTATCGGACATGGCTTTATTTACTAAGCTGGGGAGAGCAGGCAAGCATTTTCCGGGAACCAAGAATATATCGGCGCTATATATAGTGGTGTCCATGTGACTCTAGTGTCACACATATGCAATTTTGAATAGGCGAGTAATAGTTAGTCTGGGAAAAGCCGAGAAAGTCATCTGGTGTTCATTAAATACTTGTCCAGCGACAAACCCCCGCCCGCTACCTGGGCCGCCCCGGCCTAGCCTGCCGGACATGGCTCTGTCGGATGCAGCCCTGACCGCCCTGTCCGACCCGGACGCGACGCCCGATGTGACGGCGCGGCAGCTGTACAAGCAGATCAAGGCCGCGTGGCTGGTCGCCCACGCCAGCGGCCTGGCGATCGTCACCTACACCCTGCCCACCGGCGTCTCGCGCACGATCAGCATCGCCGAGGCCATCACCGCCACGAAGGCCCTGCGTGACCTCGTCGCCTTCGACGATGGCGATGTCGTCTTCCAGACTGCAGAGTTGCCGTGACCACCTACGCCGCCGCCGCGCTTGATCGCACCCTCACCGACTGGACGGCCTAGTGGTCGTCGCAGATGTCCGCAGTCGAGGACTGGGACCGCGAGGGCCTGACCATCACCCAGCGCGCCTGGCGCCCGACCCTGAACGCCCCCTACGCCACCGCTTGCTGGACCGCATCAGCAGCAACATCATCGGCACCGGCCGGCACTACGTCTCGGCCTATCAGGCCGACGCCTCCGTCACCACGCCCGAGCTGACCCTGCGCCAGGGCATCACCGCCGCCGTGCGCACCCACACCGCCGAGAAGCGCCTCGACGCCGGCTGCGCCCTGACCTACGTCGAACTGATCGAGCAGGTCGTGCTGTCGGGCTTCGTCGCCGGCGATGGCTTCGCGGTGCACTCCTGGGTGCCCAACCGGCCCGGCTGCAAGGGGTACGCCACCGCCTGGCGCAGCGTCGATGCCGCCCGCGTCTGCAACCCCGACAGCCGGCCCAACGTCGACTGCAAACTGGTCAACGGAATCGAGATCCGCGACCGCCTGCACGTCCGCTCCAACGACTGGAAGACTTGGGCGAAGATCGACTGGTACGCCCCCGACGGCAGCGCCAACGTCTTCCACTACGCCCCTAACGCCGGCGGTCGGGGTCCATGCGCGGCTTCAGCAAGTTCGCCCCGATCCTGCGCCTGGCTACCCACATCGCACGCATCACCAGGTAGTCACCGGCTAGGCGCCGCATCGCGCTGGGCATCGCCGCCCGCGCCCGCACCCCGGCCTGCACCTTCGTCGCCTCGGTGGCCCCGTAGTCCTCGGCCGCCCGTTGGGCTTTCTCCAGGGCGCGTTTCCCCTGGCCCTCGGGCTTGCACGACGCTGAGACATAGCAGGTCCCGATCCAGACCTCAGCCACGCACGCCCCGCGCAGCCAGCGCACCCGATAGCCCTTCCCGGATCTACCCATGGCGTCCTAATTGAATCCTAGATTCGAGCAGGTAACGACGGTCATTAGAGGTATGCGGACAGGGATTGACCCGTGTTTGGTCCCGTTTCCCGTCGCCACCAGGCGCGGCGCATAACGCACAAACCCACGGCATACACCGTGGGTTTGTACATTCCATCATGGTGCGCCCGGCGGGGATCGAACCCGCGACCCAGGGATTAAAAATCCCTTGCTCTACCAACTGAGCTACAGGCACCCATGCAGCCGCGCCGCACGCGCGGCGCTGCGGGTTGTAGCGGGCCGCCCGGCAGTCCAAGAGCCAGCCCGTCGCGAGGAACACCAGCGCTTCCGGCTGCTATGCTGCCGCCATGCCCAAGGAAGCGGAGCTGTACGCCATCTCGCGCCCGGACGGCGATCCGGCGCCGCCGCCCTTCCGGGTCATCTTCGAACGCCTGCACCGCGTGCAGTGCAAGCCCAGCCACTGGGTCGCCGCCCACCTGCACCGCCACGTCGAGATCATGCTGCCGATCCACGGCGCCTACCGCGCGCTGGTCAACCGCACGCAGCTCGAGGTGCCGTGCGGCGGAGCCATGCTCATCGCCCCGGGCGACCGCCACGAGGACCTCTGCGACCGGCCGGTGGGCTTCTATTCCATCTCGCTGCATCTCGAACCGGGTCCGACGCCGCACGCCTCGCGACCGCTGCTGACCGCGAGCGCACCGGCATCCTCGCGCGCGGTCGCGGCGGCGCCGGAGGTCCTCGCCAT
>JAFLCQ010000349.1 GCA_017302815.1 Planctomycetota bacterium | reverse complement strand
GGCAGCGGAAGGTCGCGTCCCACCTCGCGCAGACGGCCGCTCCAGGCTGCGCGCACCGCGGCCGCGGATGCGGCGGCGGTCGGCAGCAGCACCAGTTCGTCGGCGGGATGCAGCGCCAGCCAGGCCGGGACGTCGCCCGCGGCCAGGCGCATCCGCCCGCCGTCGAACGCCAGCTTCACCGCCGTGTTGCCGCAGTCGGCGAGGATGCGCCGCATGCGCTCAGGCCTTGCCCGTGCTCCCGAAGCCGCCTTCGCCGCGATGGGTGGAGTCCAGGCTGTCGACCGGCTGCCATTCCAGGCGCTCGACGCGGGCGAGGACGAGCTGCGCGATGCGCATGCCGCGGGTGATCACCATCGGCTCCTGGCCGAGGTTGACCAGGCAGACCTTGACCTCGCCGCGGTAGTCGCTGTCGATGGTGCCGGGGGCGTTCATCACCGTCACGCCATGGTTGGCAGCGAGTCCCGAGCGCGGCCGCACCTGCGCCTCGAAGCCGGCGGGGATCGCCAGCTTCAAGCCGGTGGCGACAAGCGCCCGCCGACCCGGCAGCAGCTCGACCGCCTCGCTGATCGCGGCCAGGAGATCGATCCCGGCGGAGCCGGCGGTGGCATAGGCGGGAAGGGGCAGGCCGCTGAAATGCGGCATGCGGACGACCTGGACCTGGGGCATGCGGGGAATGTCCAGGGCCGCCACGTCCGGCAATGGGGGATTCACGCGTGCACGACTGCACGGCGCTGCGCTTGACCCCATCGCCCCCGGCCTACAGAGTCGGGCCCCAGCGAGTACCCGCAGCCCGTGCCAGACCCTCTCGCCCTCTCGACCGCTGACGGCGCCTCGCGCGTCACCATCGCCGATCCCACCGGTTCTCCGTTGACCGTCCCGCTGGTCGAGATCGGCGCGACCCAGGCGGTGATCGACACCGACGTCGAGTTCGAGCCCAACGCCTACCTCGACCTCACCCTCGAGCTGAAGGGCCAGCCACCGCGCAAGTTCTTCGCGCATGTCGTCGGACCCGACCCGAAGGGCCTGCGCATCCGCTGGATGCACCTCGACCCGGGCGAAGAGCAGAAGCTGAAGGGCCTGCTCGCCGCCTACGCGCGCACCAACACCGGCGCCTCGGCCGCCCCCGGCCATGGCACCCGCCGCGTCATCCGGCCGAAGAGCGAGACCTTCACGCCCTTCGGCGCCAGCGACGTCGAAGTGGAGATGCCCAGCGTGCCCGCCCCGCCGGCGGCGCCGCCGCCCGAGCACCGCCCATCGCGGCGCATCATCAAGGCCGGCCCGAAGCCCTCCGTGTCCGCTCCGGTCGAGCACGAGCCGACCGCCAGCGCCCCCGGCGACGACTCCAAGGCCCACCCGGTGGTCATCGCCGCCACCGACAAGTTCGAGAAGCTGCGCCACATCGAGGACGCCAAGCCGGTCGATACGACGCCGGCCGGCACGCCCGCTCTCGATGCGAACACCCCGGCGGGCGGCCAGCCCGCCATCGAACCGGCGCAGGACGAGGTCGAGCAGACCGGCCGGACCCGCACCATCGGCAAGGACGGCCGCATGGACGTGGGCGCGGCCATCCGCTCCAAGGCCAAGACCGTCCGCGCCTCGGAGCTGGCCGCGCGCCACGACAAGGTGCGCGTCCTCAACATGGCGACGATCAAGTCGCTGATCCAGGAGGCGGTGGAGGAGGCGGCGGCGCACCTCACCCGCGCGCTGGGCGAGGCCGAGCGCAAGCGCCTGATGGAGGAGGCCGAGGAGGGCTTCAAGGAGCGCCTCAAGGCCTTCGAGCTGGACAAGAAGAGCGCCGAGGAGAAGGCGCGCGTCCTCCAGAACGACCTCAACGCTGCCAAGATGCTGCTGGAGGAGGAGCGCAAGCGCTCCATCCAGGCCGACCAGTTCACCGTCTCCGAGGCCGGTCTGGCCGAGATCGACGTGCGCATGGCGAAGGTGCTGGAGCGCGCGGTCTCGCGTGGCGAGGCCGGTCCCGAGCTGGAGCTGAAGATCCGCGAGATGGTCGCGGACATCCTCGACTCCGAGCGCGAGAAGATGCGCGAGAAGGAACTCGCGGCGCACAACGACAAGATCGCCCTGCTCGAGAAGAAGGTCGCGCGCCTGGCGCACAGCCTCGACTCCACCGAGAAGGAGCGCGACGAGGCGCGGCAGATCGCCGAGGCGATGGAGAAGCACGGCATCTCCGCCGCCGAGGTCAAGAACAAGTACAAGATCGGCATCTCCGGCGACGATCCGAACCGCGAGCGCAAGCTGGCGCTGATGCGCGAACTGATGGAGCAGAACCGCGAGCTGCGCCGCGCACTCGGCATCAAGACGAAGACGCCCGAGGAGGCGGCCAAGGAGGCGGCAGAAGAGGCCGAGCGCAAGCGCAAGGAGGCCGAGGAGGCCAAGCGCGAGGCGCTGGCCGGGGATGCGCAGCCGGCCAAGCCGGACGCGCCGGCGGCAGAGCCCGCTGCGACCGTGGCTCCCCAGGCTCCGACCGCAGCGGAGGCCGCGACCGACAGTGGCGACGCCAGCCCCGCAGCCGGCGTCCCGGCGGTCGATCCCGACGACCTGCCCTGGGAGGCTCCCGCGCCGACCGTGGCGAAGACCTCCAGCGACGACCGCGGGGTCAAGATCCTGCGCGACTACAAGAAGTTCGAACCGCCGCCCCTCGACTCCGCACCGGCCGCTGCCGAGGCCGCCTCCGAGCAGCCCGAAGTGGCGGTCGATCCCGACGATCTGCCGTGGGAGGCGCCGCCGCCAGCCGCCGCCATGGACGACGCGCCCAGCGCCATCAAACGCATCGTGGTGCCTCCCGCCGGCAAGTAACCGCGAATCACTCACCGATCACGCCTCCCGGCGCTGATCACCTCCAGCCAAACCCCCTCCACCTACACCAGCACCCCTGAAGGAATCCCGCATGTCCGACACCGTCTACATCGGCATCGACCTCGGCACCAGCCGCACCTCGATCACGACCTCCACCGGCGTCCGCGAGACCGTCTGGTCCTACGTCGGCTACCCCAAGGACCACGTCGCCAAGAAGAAGTTCGGCGGCCGTGACATCATCTACGGCAAGGAGGCCCTGGAAGGCCGCCTCGCCCTCGACCTGTACCGCCCGATGGCGGGCTCGTCGGTCAAGCACAAGGGCGCGGTGGACGACGCCAAGCGCAAGAAGGCGATCAAGGACCTGCTCGAGTACGTCGTCGGCCTGGGCAAGATCCCCAAGGGCGCCACCGTCTACGCCATGATCGGCGCTCCCGCCGAAGCCAGCGTCGAAGGCAAGGCCGTGATCCTCGAGGCCGCCAAGGACTGCATCGACTCGGTGATCATCTGCTCCGAGCCGTACGCCGTGGCCTACGGCCTCGACTTCATCGACAACACCCTGGTCATCGACATCGGCGCCGGCACCACCGACCTCTGCCGTCTGCACGGCACCATGCCGAAGCCCGAGGACCAGCGCACCCACGAGATCGCCGGTGACGCGATCGACCAGGAGCTGGCCCGCCTGATCAAGGAGAAGTACCCCGAGGCGCAGTTCAGCATCAACATGGTGCGCGGCTTCAAGGAGAAGTTCTCCAGCGTGTCCACCAACATGGACCGCGCCGTGGTCGAGATGCCGGTGGCCGGCAAGCCGCAGAAGTTCGACATCACCGAGCTGATCTACAAGGCCTGCTACACCCTGGTGCCCCCGACGGTCGCCGCGCTGCAGGACCTGATCGCCACCTACGACCCCGAATTCCAGGCGCAGATGCGCAACAACATCCTGCTGGGCGGCGGTGGTTCGGTGATCAAGGGCCTCGGCATCGCGATCGAGAAGGCCCTTGAAGAGTACGGCGGCGGCCACGTGACCACCGTCGAAGAGCCGCAGTACGCCGGCTCGAACGGCGCCCTGAAGTTCGCCCTCGACATGCCAGCCGAGTTCTGGAAGGAATTCAAGAGCAACCGCCAGGCCGCCGGCTGATCAGCCGCGACTGAAGGTTTCCCAGCGACGCCCGGCGGGTCCTCCCGTCGGGCGTCGTCGTTTCATGGCAGGACGCATATCGGATTCTGAACCCGCGAACCTCAGTCCACATCCGAGCATCAGGGGACTCCGCCAATGTGGATTCGCCCGACCCGACGACCGCTTCGCCTCCGTTCCCTCCGTTCCTTGTAAGTTGATTTTCATGCGCGGCCGGGAGTGCATCGTCCCGGCACCATGAAGCAGAAACCTGCTGGGTAGCTTCCAGCAGGTTTCCGGCGGTCGGCGTTCGTTCCGTTCCA
>JAFLCQ010000348.1 GCA_017302815.1 Planctomycetota bacterium | reverse complement strand
GCGCCCTCGGCGGTGCCGTCCGCGGCCTCCTCGGCCGGCCGGGCGAAGCCGAGCTCGAAGCCCTGGAAGAAGACCTGCCAGTCGGTGCCGACGCTGGCGGGGTCGGCCTTCCACTGGCGGTAGAGCTCATCGACGAGGGCGGCATTGGCCTGGCTGGCAGGGTCGAGCTTGGCGGTCATCGGGCATCCTCTATTGTGCGACTCATTGTGCGATCGGCCCGGATGAGACATCCGCAGGCGGCGGCAATGAGGCGGAAAGGTGTGGTTTTTTGCAGGTTATCGCTGGATCTACGGGGATTTGTCCGCGATCGCGCGGGTCCGGCAATCGCCGCCAGCGCCAACCCACCACATACGCACAATACATTGTGCGTATGCTGGTGATCGCGTGAACCCCGGGCACCGTGCCGGTCCATGCCTGCGCGGGAGCTGGAACCTGGTTGGTGGAGGCTGCCCGCCCTGGCGCTGGCGGCCGGAGTGGCCGGCACGGCGATCATCGCCGTCCTGGATGCGGACCGCGCCCTGGCCAATGCCGTCGATGCCTGGAACCAGGCCCGCGGCGGCAAGGTGCAGGACAACTGGTGGTGGCTGCTGCCCTATCATCTGCCCGGCGTGCTGGTCGCCGGCCTCGCCGTGGCGGTGGTCGCGGCCTGGCTGCGCGGATTCCGGCGTCAGGCCGCATACGTCGCCCTGGTGGTCGCGATCGGCTGCGGGCTGCTGGCCAATGTCGTGCTGAAGGATGGATGGGGCCGGCCCAGACCGCGCGACACCGTTGGGCTGGGCGGCACCGCGACCTTCCAGCAGCCCTGG
Organism: Planctomycetota bacterium; assembly: GCA_017302815.1. Taxonomy (GTDB): domain Bacteria; phylum Planctomycetota; class UBA11346; order UBA11346; family UBA11346; genus UBA11346. The sequence goes on along the minus strand of JAFLCQ010000348.1, from coordinate 3,466 downwards.
CAGCCCGGTCCCGAGGGGCGCAGCTTCCCCAGCGGCCATGTGACCGTGCCAGCCTCCGCCATCGCCCTGTGGTTGCTGTTGCGCCGTGCGCGTCCACGTCATGCCGCCGCGATCCTGGCCACCGGGATGGCGCTCTGTGCCTGGATCGGGGCTGCCCGCGTCCTGTCAGGAGCCCACTGGCTGAGCGATCTGCTGTGGTCGGTGGTGCTGATGGCCGTGGTCGCCGCCGGGCTGCACCGCCTAGTCATCTGCGCCGACCGCCCGCCGGCGGCCGCAGGCGCGACGGCGGCCGGCCCATGATGCGGCGGAAGGCGGTGGAGAAGGCGAAGGCGTTGTCGTAGCCGACGGCGGCCGCCACGGTGGCGACGCCGCGCCCTCCGGTCGCCAGCAGGGCGGCGGCCCGGCGCATGCGCAGGCGGGCGAGATGCTGCATCGGGCTGGCTCCGAGGTGGCGCAGGCACAGCCGTCGCAGCTGCTCCGGGCCCAGTCCGGCATGGCGGGCGAGATCGCCGAGGGTCCACGGCCTCCCGAGGTCGGCGTCGACCTCCTCCCATAGCCGCCACAGCCGCTGGTCGGTGGCCACCGGCGCAAGATGGCGCCGCACCAGCGCAGCCACCAGTTCGCTCCACAGCCGGAGGTGCTGCGGATCCGAGCCGCCGACCGACTCGCGATGCAGGTTCAGGGTGGCGTCGTGCAATGGGCGGGCGTCTGCCTCGATCAGCGCCGGCACCTCGGCGGTGACCAGGCGCGGTGCGTCGTCGTCCTCGATCAGGATCGCCCACACCGCAAGCCACTCGGCCCGTGGCTGGCAGCGGTAGGCGTGCGGCGCCCCTGGCGGGGTGAGATAGCCCTGGCCCGGGCGGAGCTCGCACCAGGCGCCGTCGAGCACCGCCTCGCCGCCAGGGCTCAGGGACAGCAGCAGCTGGCTGTGCTCAGGGCAGCGGCGGACGAAGGAGAAGCCAGGGCGGGCGGCGGACACGCCGCACAGCTGGATGCGCGCTTCGCGCAGGGCGGGCGAGGCGGTCGCGGCGACCAGCCATTCCCGGGTCTCGGAGCCGATGTGGTGGATTTCACGAAGGTCCGAGGGGAAGGCGCCCATGGCGGCGGATGCTCGCCGGGAGTAGGCTCGCCGCAACCGGAGCCCGACCATGACCGACCGCCGCCTGCCCGCCTATCCGCTCATCGCCTGCGATCCCGGATTCAGCATCTGGACCGCCGCCGACGCCCTGCCCGACGCCTGGCCGATGCATTGGACCGGAGCCATCCGCGGAGCGGGCATGATGCTGCGGGTCGATGGCGCGGCCTATGCGCTGCTCGGCCCATGCACCGCACGCAAGGCGGTGCAGAGCTCGCGCCGGGTTCTGCCGACCCGCACGGTGTACGTGCTGCGGGCCGGAGCGGTCGAGGCCGAGGTGACCTTCCTCAATCCGCTGCTGGCCGACGATCTCGACCTGCTGTCGCGCCCGGTCGGGCTGGTGTCGCTGGAGGTGCGGTCCCTGGATGGAGCGCCGCATGCGGTGCAGGCCTACCTCGACATCGGCGGCGAGTGGGCGACCGACGCGCAGGGCGACCAGGTGGTGTGGAACCGCCTGCGCATCGCCGGCATCGATGGCATGCGCATCGGCACCGCCGCGCAGCGGGTGCTGCAGCGCAGCGGCGACAACCTGCGCACGGACTGGGGCTGGTGCTGGCTGGCGGTGGAGGCCGATGGCCGTCATGCGACCGCCATCGCCGATGACGGACCGATGCGCGCCGCCTGGGCCGCGCAGGGAGTCATGCCGTGCGAGGATGACGCGGACATGCCGCGCGCGGTGCACAACGGCCACATCAAGATGGCGGCGGCGGTGGACCTCGGAAGCGTCGCGGCCGCGGCGGAGGCGTCCTTCATCGTCGCCTACGAGGACGTCTGGGCCCTGGAGTACATGCAGCGCAAGGTCAGGCCCTACTGGCAGCGCGGCGGGATGACCTTCGCCGCCATGCTCAAGGACATGGCGGCGCGGCGGTGCGAGCTGGCCGGGCGCTGCGAGCGCTTCGACCGCGACCTGCTGGCGCGTTGCGAGGCCGCCGGCGGTCCGGACTACCGCGACCTGTGCGCAGCCTCCTACCGCCAGGCGGTGGCGGCGCACAAGCTGGCGGCCGACATCGATGGCACCGCCCTGTTCATCTCCAAGGAGAACTTCTCCAACGGCTGCGCCGCCACCGTCGACGTCACCTATCCGTCGGCGCCGCTCTTCCTCCTGGCCAATCCTGCGCTGCTGCAGGCGATGCTGACGCCGGTGCTGGACTACGCCGCCAGCCCGCGCTGGCGCTTCCCCTTCGCGCCGCACGACCTCGGCACCTTCCCGCTGGTCAACGGCCAGGTCTACGGCGGCGGCGAGGCCAGCGAACGCGACCAGATGCCGGTCGAGGAGTGCGGCAACATGCTGCTGCTCATCGCCGCCCTGTGCCGCGCCCAGGGCTCGGACGCGTACGCCCGTGCGCATTGGCCGCTGCTGCGGCGCTGGACGGCGTATCTGGTCGACAAGGGGCTGGATCCCGAGAACCAGCTGTGCACCGACGACTTCGCCGGGCACCTGGCGCACAACGCCAACCTCGCCATCAAGGCGATCCTGGCCATCGGCGCCGCGGCGCAGCTGGCGGAGGGCCTGGGCGAACCGGAGGCGGTGGCCTGGCGGGCGGCGGCCGAGGACATGGCGCGGCGCTGGCAGGCGATGGCCGACGACGGGATCCGTTCGCGGCTGACCTTCGATGGCCCGGGGACCTGGAGCCAGAAGTACAATCTGGTGTGGGACCGCCTGCTCGGGCTCGGCCTCTTCCCGCCGGCGGTGGCGCGGCGCGAGGTGGCGGCCTACCTGCGCCTGCAAGGCGCCTTCGGCCTGCCCCTCGATAGCCGGCGTACCTACACCAAGCTGGACTGGATCGTGTGGAGCGCCTCGCTCTCCGAGCGGCGCGAGGACTTCCAGGCGCTGCTGGCGCCGGTGATGCGCTGGCTGGAGACCGCGCCCGACCGCGTGCCGATGACCGACTGGTACGACACCGCCAGCGGCCGGCAGCAGGGCTTCCAGGCCCGCAGCGTGGTCGGCGGCCTCTTCATCCAGGCGCTGGCCTGCGCCCCGGGATGGGGCGTGTTGCGCGCCGCCGCTGCGGGTTGACCGAGGTCCGCCGCCAGCGCCCGGGCGGGGCGCCGAATTCGGCGCGGAAGCGGCGGACGAACCAGTTGAGATCGGCGAAGCCCAGCTCCTGCGCCACCGCCGAGACGGTGGTGTAGGGGTTGGCGAGGCGGATGCGCGCCCGCTCCAGCCGCAGCGCGGCGTGGTGACGCTTGGGCGAGCGGCCGAGGTGGGCGCGGAAAAGGCTACCGAGGTGGCCGGCGCTGACCCCGGCGTCGGCGGCGAGGGCGGCCACGTCGAGGTCGCGGTCGAGGGTGCGTTCGATCGCGGCGATGGCGCGCAGCAGGGCTGGCGGG
>JAFLCQ010000347.1 GCA_017302815.1 Planctomycetota bacterium | reverse complement strand
GGGGCTGCCGGCCGGGGACCTGTCGGCGGCCTTCCTGCGCTGGGGCGGGCATGCCGGCCGCGTCCTCGGCCGGGATGGCGAGGTCGTCCAGGTGCTGACGCCCCCCGGAGCGCCTTCCCTGCGTGCTGGCGACGCGCTGCGCGTGCTGGGCGCGCTCGCCCTGGCCGTGCAGCCGGGCATGTGGTGCCGTACCGGCGCCGGCGTGCTGCTGCGCCTGGCCGATGACGACCATCCCAGCGCCCGTCGCATCTCGCTGCAGCGTCACCGGACGATGCTGGAGCTGCGTGGCGCCGCGCAGGTGCGGGTCGCCGATCTGGCGATCCGCGCCGGGGCGGTGGAGCTCGATGCCGCCAGCGTCGGCATCGAGCTGGACGGCCTGACCCTGCGGCACCCCGCCGCCGCCGGAGGCACCGCCATCGTCGTCGCCGCTCCGGGCGCAAGGCTGCGCCGTCTCGACCTGGGTGGCGAGGCTCAGCGCATCGCGGTGGATGCGGATGGCGTGGCGGTGGAGGACTGCGGGACGGCGGTGGTCGAGCTGGCGCCGGGTCGGCGGCTGCTCAGCGCGGATCGCGGCACAGCGCGATGAGTTCGTCGACGTGGGCGCTGGAAATGGCGTAGCGCGCGGGACAAGCGCGTCGAGCCGGGTCTAGTGACATGAGCGTCAAAGCGGTGTGGTTGCAGACCGCTTCGGACCGCATCGCAGTTGAAGCAGCGTGAGTAGCAGGGCGCCGAGTGCAGCTGTGGCGGTGGCGCCACCGGCTCCGCAGCCGCCGCGGGTGCCTCCAGTCACGGCTTGGCTCGTCTTGCCACCTACGTCATCCCCGTCACCCATGTCGTCGTCCCCGCTGAGAGGCCAGGACGTTTCGGCATAGCCGACAGCAATCTCAGTGCGGGAGGCATTGCTGCCCGCGTACCAGATGCGCAAGCGCCCATCCTCGATCAGCGCTGTGGGTGCGACCGCCATGTGGGCATCAAATGCCCCTGGGGTCGGACGGATGATGGCTTGCGGACAGACCAACCACGGCCCATCGAGCGTCCGAGCGCTGGCGATGCCGATATCATGACCTGTATCCCCGTGGGTAGCCGTGAACAGGAGCAGCCAGGTGCCATCGGGCGCACGCAGCAGCTCCGGTTCAGCCAAGGACTCGTCGATGAAGCCTGGCAGGCTGGTGCGTTGCAGCACCGGTTGCGGCAGTCGCGTCCATGCCACCCCATCCGTCGAGGTCGCTCGCAGGATCTGACCACGGAAGACGCCAGGTTCGGGATAGCCCCAGCCCGCATACACCATGTGGTAGACGCCTTCGTGCAGGACCACGCTCGGCGAGGTCATGGAGAAGGAATCCAAGTCGTCGCTGCCGGACAGGACCGGCGTCGCCTGGATGGCAGCGAAGGTCTGCCCATCACTGGAATTCGCAGCACCGATCCGCGCCGGAGATGATGCGACCCAGCCACCGACATCGATGTAGCCGATGAACCACATCATCCAGGTATTGTCCGGCAGCTGCAGCCACGCCGGTGTTTCGTGCGTGTCTTCCCAGGTTCCCGTTCCCGGATGGATCAGCCGGCCTGGCACAAGGACATCGCCCGTATCGATTGTCGTCCAGGCCAGGCCGTCGATCGAGTGTGCACCGCACGTCGCCGGACCCTGCGGTGCCTTGGCCGGATCGAAGGCTCCGAACACCATACGCAATTCGCTGCCGACCCGCACCACATCGGGATCGCCGGCAATGCCATAGGTCCCTTCCAGAACGGGCTGCACTCGCTTGGTCCAGGTGCCCCAGCCCGGAATCCGTTGCGATTCGGATTCCGCGCCAGGAGCGGCCTGTGCCACGAGGAGGCAGCACAGCAGCATACGGGCTGGTTCGGACGTACGCTGCATGTCCATCTTCTACGTACTTGATGTGCGAACGTTACCGGCCGCCTTGCGGCCTCAGCGCGGATCGCGGCACAGCGCGATGAGTTCGTCGACGTGGGCGCTGGCCAGCGCCATCACCGCGTCGCCGGCGCCGTACCAGATCTTCACCTCGCCCGAGGGCTCCAGGATCGCGGCGGTCGGGAAGATGACGTGGTCGCGGAAGCCGCCGGAGACCTCGTAGGGGGCCTCGGGGAAGATCAGCGGCGACTTGCTCATGCCGACGACCTTCGATGGATCGTTGAGATCCAGCAGGGCGACGCCGGCGCAGTAGCGCTTCTTCCAGGTCGGCTCCCAGCCGTTCTTGCCGCGCGACTCGTCGCGGTCGACGGTGTGGAAGATGCACAGCCAGCCGGCCTTGGTCTTGATCGGCGGCGCGGCCGGGCCGATCTTGTCGTTGGCGTAGGGGACGTGCTCGACGCCCATGACCAGGCGGTGGTCGCCCCAGTAGCGCAGGTCGGGCGAGCGCGACAGCCACATGTCGAAGCGGTCGCGGCCGCGGCTGTAGACCGGGAAGGGGCGGTCGAGGCGGACGTACTGGCCGCCGATGCGCTCGGGGAAGAGCACCAGGTTGCGGTTGTCGGGCAGGGTGGTGCACAGGACCTTGAAGGCGCTGAGGTCGTCGTTGGCCTCGACCACCGATCCGATCACGCCGTGGTTGGTGTCGGTGGCCATGCACAGGACCAGCTTGCCGTCGATGACGTGCAGGCGCGGATCGTAGACCCGGCGCAGGTCGCCCTCGTCCAGGCCGAAGGCGGCGGCGCCCGGCATCGGCAGGGGCTGCGGGCGCACGGTCCAGTTCACGCCGTCGGGCGACTCGGCGAAGCCGATGTTGGTGTGGGTCAGCTTCTCGCGCTCGTCCGGGCCGTTGGGGCCGGCGTCGTTGCGGAAGACCATGATGTAGCGGCCCTGCCACTTGGTCACGCCGGCGTTGAACACCAGGCTGGCCTGGTACGGGACCTGGCGCGGGGTCAGGACGGGGTTGGCGGGATGGCGGCGCAGGCAGGGGGCGCTGCGCAGGGTGGCGGGGGCGGTCTGCATGGCTGCCATCCTAGCGCCCGGGCGCCTTGCGCCTTGCCCGTGGTTGGAGCAATTCTTACCCTACGGCGATATGCGTAGCCTTCCCGTGCCGGCCAGCCTCAGCCACGGGCGCTGGATCCAGGTGGTGCGCATCCAATACCGCCCCGGTGACGGCTACGACCTCCACGACCACGCCTTCGGCGAGTGCTTCTGGATCGAGCGCGGAGAGGCGCTGCATACGGTGAACGGCATCGATCAGCGCCTGGGCCCCGGCATGCTGACGATCATGCGGCCACCTGACGCGCACCGCTTCGCCACCACCGCCGGCTTCGTCATGGTCAATGTCACCTACCGTGCCGACCTCCTGCCGCCGTTGGCGCAGCGCCTGGCCGGGGATCTCGACGTCTGGCCCTGGGGCGATGCGCCTATGCCGGTGCAGCGGCATCTGCCGCCGGCTGCGGTGGAGCGCCTGCAGGAGTCCGCCGAGGAGCTGGCCGGCGACGCCTCGCGTCTGGCGGCCGAGGGCTTCCTCATCGACCTGCTGCGCCTGCTGCGGCGCGGAGCGGCGCCGGCCTCGGCCCCGGCCTGGCTGGAGCAGGCGGTGCAGTCGCTGGCGTCGCCTCGGCATCTCGCCGCCGGCCCGGCCGAGCTGGCGCGCCTGTGCGGCCGCGCCCCGGCGCACGTCAACCGGGTAGTGCGCGCGACCTACGGCTGCACCACCACCGAGCTGGTCAACCGCATCCGCCTCGACCAGGCGGCGCGCCGGCTGAAGCTGTCGCGCGACGGCATCGCCGACATCGCCGCCGGCTGCGGCTACGCCAGCCTGGCGCATTTCTATCGCGCCTTCGCCGCCCGCTTCCGCACCACTCCGCGCGCCTTCCGCCTCTCGCACCAGGCGGTGGGCCGCACGGTGCCGGAGGAGTTCCGCACCGGCGAACCGGTGCCGGTGACGCGGCCGGATCCGCGTCCGCGCTAGCAGGGTGCGGAAAACCGCACCCTGCGGGGGTGCAGGGGGGCGTCGGCCCCCATGTGGCAAAAAGCATCTTTGCGATTCTTCGGGGAAAATAGCGACCGCAGGTCGCCCCCGAAGGATCGCAAAGCTAGCAGGCTGCGTTTTCCGCAGCCTGCTAGGGGGCCAGGTCGTCGAGGGTGGTGATGGCCGCGAGCCGCGCCCGCGCTGCGGCGCAGGCCGCCGCAGCGGCGAGTCCGGTCGTCTCGGCGAGGAAGATGAGGTAGGCGGCGACATTCCTGGCGTAGGCCAGGCGCGCCTGCGCGCTGACGGCGTAGAAGCGCGCGCGCTGGCGGTAACCCGCGGGCCCGTGGTCGCCCAGCGCCGCGGGATCGGCGCGGCCGCCGGCG
>JAFLCQ010000346.1 GCA_017302815.1 Planctomycetota bacterium | reverse complement strand
TGCTGCGCCACGCCCGCGGGCCGCTCGGCCGCGACCCCCTGGCGCTGTCGCCGCAGCAGGTCGCCGATGCCTGCGCCGCCTTCCAGGCCGCGGTGGTCGACGTCCTGGCGGACAAGCTGGCGGAGGCCGCCCGCGCGCACGCGGTGCGCAGCATCGCGGTCGGCGGCGGCGTCGCCTGCAACAGCGCCCTGCGCTCGCGCCTGGAGACGGTGGCGGCTCGCGCCGGCTGGACCCTGCTGCTGCCCGAGCCGCGCCACTGCGCCGACAACGCCGCCATGGTCGGCGCCCTCGGCTTCCACCTCTGGCGGGCCGGACGCCTGGCGCCGCCGGATCTCGCTCCCCTGCCGACCGGCATCATGGGACCGCGAAAGACCGGCAAGGCTGCGCGAACCGTAGCCGACGCCGTGCGTTCACCATAGGAACCGGCCGCGCCCATTGTGTCACACTCGCCCGCCTGCCTCGGGCTCGCGGCTGGCGGGGCCGCATCGTCCGAACACACTTGCCAACCGCCCCAGCGGAGCAGCCATGAAGCGTCGCAGCCTGCACCTGATCGCCCCCACCCTGGTCGCCCTCGGCCTGTTCCCGGCCGTCGGCTTCGCCGCCACCAGCCCGGCCGAGCGCGACGCCCAGCTCGAGGCGGTGAAGACTCTGATCGAGCGCGAGTACCGCCTGCCGGCGCAGCGCCAGCTGGCCGACTTCCTCAAGGCGGGCCACCCCGATGCCGCCTGGCACGGCAAGTTCCTCACCTGGTTCTACGCCGAGCGCTTCCGCGCCCTCAGCCCGGACAAGGCCGAGCAGGCCAAGCTCGCCACCGAGGCCAAGGCCCTGCTGGCCGAGCTGGAGGCGGCGCGCAAGGCCAACCAGCTGCCGAAGGATCTGGCCAAGGAGTTCGGCGGCTCGGCCGCGGTCATCCGCCTGGTCAACGACCTGCTGCGCGTGGTCGGCCAGGACACCCCGCCCGACCGCATGGGCCCCGAGGCCCTGCCGGCCGAGCGCCGCGCCGCCCTCAACGCCACCGTCCTCTCCCTCGCCGCCGCCACCGAGTCGTCCTTCGCCGAGGCGGTGAAGGCGGTAACCGCCCACGCCAAGGCCGAGGAGGAGGCGTGGAACCTGGACGACAAGGATCCCAAGTTCCTCAAGACGGCGCAGGAGGGCGTCGAACTGCGCCTGGACGCCGTGCGCCCGGTCTACTTCGCCCACAAGGCCCTGCGCGAGGTTGCCGAGCGCGGCGCCGAGTTCGGTCTCGACCCCAAGCCGGCGAAGGAGTTCCTCAAGAAGTTCGCCGAGAAGAACTTCAAGCTGCTGCAGGAGTGGGACTACACCTGGGGCGACTACCACCCCATGCTGCGCGCCCAGACCCTCGACCTCGCGGCGCAGGCGGCGCGCTACAAGCTGAAGGACGCCAACCTCGAGGACCTCGCGGCGGACATGTCCAAGGTCCTCGACCTCGACGTGGCCAAGGAGTTCCGCGACCCCGCCACCGCCGAGGAGATCCGCACCCTGCAGGTGAAGACCTACGGCGCGCTGATCGCCTGGTACCGCGAGCTCGGCCTCGACGTCAACCCCAAGCTGTTCCAGAACGGCATCGACGTCTACCAGCAGTTCAAGGAGAAGTGCAAGAACAACCCGCACTTCAACCTCGCGCACAAGGACGGAGAACGCGCCCGCGAGCTGGCCCGCGTCTACTTCCAGGCCGGCCGCCTGCTGAACGCCAAGAAGGATCCCTCAGCCGCCGCCGCCTTCGGCGCGGTCGCCAGCGTGCGCACCAACCCGCTGGCCGGCAACGCCGCGATGTGGATGAGCAGCGGCAACAAGATCGAGCGCAACGACGGCGCCTGGGCCGAGCAGCCGCGCGCCGAGGATCCCGCCGGCGCGGTGCAGACCGCCGCCGCCATGCTGCGCTCGGCCAACGCCAGCTCCGACCCCCTCGCCCAGCGCGCCTCGCTGGTCACCGCCGCGGTGGCCCTGCGCAACGGCGTCCTCGGCCTGACCAACACCGCCTGGGCGGACGGCGCCGACGAGGTCGCCCCCGAGCTGTGGTTCCGCTACGCCGAGGTGATGAACAAGCTGGGCATGCGCTGGCACGCCGCCATCGTCGCCCAGTCCGGCCTGCGCCACCTCGCCGCGCGCATGGAGACGCACAAGACCGCCTCGCCGTGGAAGGCGAAGGACGGCAAGTGGACCCCGGCCGGGCGCTACATCAGCCCGCTGGCGCGCAACGCCGTCACCTACGCCTCGGGCCTGCTGGTCGCCGGCCGCACCGCCGCCATCACCGGCCTCTACGACGACAGCATCAGCCTGGTCAACAAGGTCAGTCCGGCCGACGGCGGCCAGGCCCTGGACCGCATCCAGATCGTCATCGCCATCCAGGACAAGGACTACTCCCGCGCCCTGCAGCTGATCGACGCCTACGTGAAGAAGTACCCCACCGAGAACTATGATGGCGCCTCGCTGCGCAGCATGGTCTACATCGGCTGGTACGACTCGACCAAGGCGGCGGCAGAGCGGAAGTCCATCGCCGACCGCGCCCTCAAGGAGGCCGAGACGGTCGCCAAGCAGGCCGAGGAGGAGCTGAAGACGGTCAACGAGCCGGCGCGCAAGCGGGTGCTGAACACCGCCCGCCGCGACGTGCAGGCCCTGCGCGCCTTCCTCGCCCTGCGCGAGGCCCAGTTCGAGATCGTGCTGAACATGCTCGGCCCCGACTACTGGAACAACCCGCCCTCCGACGAGGACAAGGCGGTGCAGATGCTGGGCTACCTCTGCCAGGCCACCCGGCAGTGGTACGAGGCGATGGTCAAGGATGACAAGCAGCGCGCCGACCCGCAGGTGCTGCTGAAGGCCTGGCCGCAGATCGCCCAGACCTACGAGACCTGGCGCAAGCAGAAGGACCGCCTGCCCAACGCGGCCGAGAAGATCGAACGCAACGGCCAGCAGCTGGCGTGGATCTTCCAGGTCACCAGCCGCCAGGCCATGACCTTCGGCAACCTGCCCAACCCGGCTCCGGAGCTGCGCGAGATCGAGAAGACCTCCAACCGCGCCTTCGCCGACCTGGTCGAGCCGCGCCTGCACGCCGGCAGCGACAGCAACACCCTGCTGGGCGTCGGCAACGTGCTGTGGGATCTCGACGAGCACGAGCGCGCGGTGCGCCTCTACGACCTCTACATGCAGAAGGTCTCGGGCGACCCCGAACTGGCCGCCCTGCGCGACAATCCCAAGGACGCCCTCAGCGCCCTCGACACCGCCCTCGCCGCCCGCCCCGAGCTGCGCGCCAAGTGGACGGTGGCCAAGGACCTGCTGGTCGACGATCCCGAGCTGACCAAGAAGATCATCGAGCAGGATCTCGCCGAGGAGAAGTGGGGCGAGAAGAAGCGCGACTTCGTGCGCGCCCTCGAGGCCATCCGCGCCCTGCGCGGCGAGGTGACCAGCAACAAGATGACCCTCGGCCAGGCCTTCCAGGCCATCGACGAGGGTCTCGCCAAGCTCGACACCCAGGTGGCGCAGCTCGGCCGCGAGATCTCGGTCAGCAGCAAGCTGGCCCTGGCCTACCGCGAACTGGGCCAGAAGGAGAAGGCCAACGCGCTGTACGAGAAGCTGATCAACTACGATCCCACCAACCCGGACTACCTCGCCGCCGCGGTCGAGCTGACGCTGGATGCCATCCGCGCCGGCAACATGCCGGCCGAGGACGTGATCAAGCTCACCCAGGTCAAGGCCGCACGCGTGCGTGGGGCGGCGCAGAACGGCTCGCCGACCTACTGGACGGCGGTGATCCAGGTCATGGAGCTGGGCCTGGCGCTGAAGGACGTCGCGCTGGTCAACAACCGCCTCAAGTTCGACGCCGTCAACCAGTCGACCCCGGCCGACGATCTGCAGCTGCTGCCGCGCAACCGGCGCGACGACAAGCGCGTGCGCCGCGCCCGCAACCCGATGTCGGTCGAGCTGTGCAAGCGCTACCTGGCGATCTTCGCCCAGCCCGGCGTCACCGCCAAGCCCAGCTTCACCATCACCGAGGCCGAGCTCGACGGCAAGCCGGTGACGCTGTTCGTGCCGATCGACGCGCCGAAGTTCGCCGCCGTGAAGCGCGATCTCGACGACGGCACCGTCGCCTGGTTCTTCTGGGAGGAGGGCAAGGAGCCGCCGCCCGAGCCCGCCGCTCCGCCGGCCGCGGCTGCGCCAGCCGCAGCTCCGGCGGCCGCACCGGCCCCGGCCGCTGCGCCGGCCCCGGAAGCCGCG
>JAFLCQ010000345.1 GCA_017302815.1 Planctomycetota bacterium | reverse complement strand
CGGGCTCCGAGGGCGGCGAGGTGGCGTGCGGCCGCGGCGCCGACCGCGAGGTCATCGACCTCCAGCGAACCTGGTCCGGCGGCGACGCTCCAGGAGCCGTCGTCGCGACGCTGTACCGCGATGCATGGCTGCGCATCGCCCTCGTGCAGGCGCCAGCCGGCCGGCAGGCAGCGCCGCAGCGCCGCCGTGATCAGGCGGGCGAACGGGTCGCCGGGATCGGCGAGCAGTCCCAGCGAGAGGCGCGCGGGCATGCGCCGACTCTAGCAGCGGGCCGCGGAAGGGCATCACGCTGCGCGCCGAGGGTGGTCAGCGCAGGGGGGCGCTGACGCCGAGGCGGAGGGACGGCTCGTCGATGACGGCGACGACGACCCGGCGGTTGCCCTGGTCGTCGATCAGACGTTCGCCGGGATGGAAGGCGCGGCGGTGCAGATCGGTGAATGATCCCGCCTCTGCCCCGGCGCAGACGAGGTGCCAGATCCGGCCATGCGAGGCCTCGTCGTCAGCTGCGGCGTCGGTAGGGGATGCGATCCTGCGTGGTAGCGTGCGTGCCATCCCGCGACGCTGGTCATCGGGGATGCCCGTCAACATCCGGCCTCATCGCATCGCCGCTTGACCACGACTCCACGTGCCGGGATGCGCGGAGAAGGGCCTTGGCGGGGCATATGCCTGCCGGGTCGCCGCGCGGAGGCCGGGAAGGGGCGATGGCGTCCTTCCGCATCCGCGGACGGGATCGCAGGATGGCAAATCCATCGCAGATTTCCCCGCGCGCGAGATGGTCAAGGCCGGTTTCGGAAGCACGGGCGGTGCCAAGCCGGTGTCGCAGCGGCCTAGCTCATGCGCAAGCCGAGACGGTGCCGGCGGCTGCGGCTGCGCGGCGGTGCAGGCGGAGGATCTGCACACTCCGGCGCGTGAGGCGTTATGATGCCAGGCTGACCGCAGTGACCTGCTGCTTCGCGGAGACACCGCGGATGCGGCCGCTGCCAGGAGAGATGCCATGAACGCCATCCCATCGTCCACCTTCCCTTTCGGACAGCCGGTGCGGCCGGTCGACAGCGGAGATCCCGGCAACCGCGACTGCATCATCGTCGGAGGCCTGCCGTCCGCGCTGGCCATCCGCTGGCGCGTGCCTGGAGGCAAGCTGGTGCAGGGTTTCGTGGTCGACAATGAGCCGTCGCCGTTCTGGGATGGGCATGACCAGGATGCGCGCATCCGCGCCTGGCGGCAGGCGGTGTGCTGGCAGGAGGCTTGGGGCGAGGCGGCTCCGACGCGCCAGAACGGGCAGGTCGGGTCGTGGCTGAACCAGCAGGTCCTGGCTCCGCTGGCGTTGAGCCGCGACCGCGTCTGCGCCACCACCCTGCTGAACACCTACCACGCCAATGACGCGGCGCGCCACCGCATCGACGAGCATTATCGTCCCGCCATGCAGCGGCTGGGCCTGCCGACCTGCATGGTGCCCGACCATCCCGGCAGCGAGGATCTGCTGCGGCGCAGCCTGGCGGAGGAGCGCGATCGCCTCGCGGCGCTGCTGCGCGCACCAGGTGTGCGCACCCTGGTCACCCTGGGCACCGCTTCCTTCCGTGCCATGCGCGAGGTGCTGGGCGCGGCGGCGGTCGTGCCGGACAACGCCCTCGGCGACGGCCCCGCCTACGGCCTGGGACATGAGCTGCAGTTCGACGGCCGTGCGCTGCGTTGGCACGCCTTCGTCAGCCCGACCGCTCCTGCCAGCATGCAGCGCGTCCATACCGCCTGGGCGCAACGTCTGGGGGCGCCATTGCAGCGGGTCGGCGCCTTCAAGTAGCGGAGCTGACTTGGCGTGAAACGACGGTCGCGGTGGCGCAATGCTGGGCTACCGCGACCGGCCTCCGGTTCATATGCTGGCGGCATGAGCATCATTGGTCTGGATATAGGCGGGACGAAATGCGCCGTCGTCAAGGCGACCGACGCTGGCGCGATCGAACGGACAATCCGCTTCGGCACCACCACCTCCGCCGAGACCCAGGAGCGGCTGTGGCGTGCGGTCGCCGAGCTCGATCCGGGGCCGGCGCCGGTCTTCGGCATCAGCTGCGGCGGACCGCTCGACAGCGCCACCGGCCTGATCCTCTCGCCGCCCAACCTGCCGGGCTGGGACCGGGTGCCGATCACCGCCGAGCTGGAGCGCCGCTTCGGCGGGCGCGCCTTCCTGATGAACGATGCCAATGCCGGCGCCCTGGCGGAGTGGCGCTTCGGCGCCGGCCGCGGCACCCGCAACCTGGTGTTCCTGACCTACGGCACCGGCATGGGCGCCGGGGTGGTCTGCGACGGCCGCCTCTACGAGGGCGCCAACGGCAACTCCGGCGAGATCGGGCACGTCCGCCTCAGCGCCGACGGTCCGGTCGGCTTCAACAAGGCGGGCAGCTTCGAGGGCTGGTGCAGCGGTGGCGGCCTGGGCCGGCTGGCGCAGGCCGAAGCGCGCAAGCGCGGCGGACGGGTCGCCTTCAACCCCGGTCGCATCGAGGACATCACCGCCCGCCATCTCGCCCAGGCCGCCGAGGCCGGCGACCGGCTGGCCATCGATCTACTCGCCGAATCAGGCCGGCGCCTGGGCATGGCGCTGGCGATCATCATCGACGTGCTGAACCCCGAGGTCATCGTCCTCGGTTCGGTCTACAGCAGGGCGCGGAAGTGGCTGGAACCGCACATGCGGCCGGTGCTGGAGGCCGAGGCCCTGCCTGGATCGCTGGCGGTGTGCCGGGTGGTGCCGACCGCGCTCGGCGAAGAGATCGGCAGCTTCGCCGCCGTCGCCATCGCCGTCTACCACGCCGGCGGCTTCGCCCGCGACGTGCGCGGTGCGGTCGACTCGGCGCTGGCGCCGTTGGCGGCGGGGGGCTGAGTCATGCAGAATACATGTCCGGTGTCCGGTGTCCCGGGTCCGGGGTCGGACGCGTGCGAGGGAGCAGCGTTGGCGGGCGTGGATGAGCGGACCTCGGACCTGCACCTGTCCGCCCTGCTCGCCCGCCGTCCCGAGCTGGCGCCGATCAGCGGCGACATCCGCGCAGCGCACGAGCTGTTCCTGCGCTGCTACCGCGGCGGTGGCACCGCCGTCTTCTGCGGCAACGGCGGCAGCGCCGCCGACGCCGACCACTGGGCCGGTGAGCTGCTGAAAGGCTTCGAATCGCGGCGTCCGCTGCCGCAGCCGCAGCGCGACGGCCTGGATCCGGCCATCGCCGGCAAGCTGCAGGGCGGCCTGCCCGCCATTCCGCTGACCGGCTTCCCCGCCCTGCGCACGGCGGTGGCCAACGACATCGATCCGCTGCTGGAATTCGCCCAGCTGGTGCAGGCCTTCGGTCGCCCCGGCTGGCTGTTCGTCGGCATCAGCACCTCCGGCAATGCCGGCAACGTCTGCGCCGCGGCGCAGGTGGCGCGGGCGCGCGGCATGCTGGTGCTGGGCCTCACCGGCGCCGGTGGTGGCCGCCTGGCCGGACTGTGCGATGTCTGCCTGCGCGCCCCCAGCGCCCGCACCTGCGAGGCGCAGGAGTACCACCTGCCCATCTATCATACCCTGTGTCTGATGCTGGAGGATGCGCTGTTCGGCGCATGATCGCACCATGAGCAGCAGCCAATCCCTCGACGGCGCCTGGACCCTGCGCGGCGGCCCGGGTGCCGACGTGCCGCTGCGCCCGCAGGGCCTCGGCGACCTGCGCGCCCTGCCGGCGACGGTGCCCGGCAATGTCGAGATCGACCTGCACGCCGCCGGCCTGGCGCCCGATCCATTGGTTGCGCCCAACACCTGGGACTACGTCCGCTTCGAGACCTGGGCGTGGTGGTACGAGCGCGCCTTCGACGCCGATCCTGCCCTGCTGGCGGGACGCTGCGAGCTGGTGCTGGATGGCCTCGATTGCCTCGGCTCGGTGTGGCTGAACGGCGTGCACCTGGGCGATACCGCCAACGCCCTCGTCGCCCACCGTCTCGATGCCACCGCCGCCCTGCGCCCCGGCCGCAATGTGGTGCAGATCCGCGTCAGCTCCGGCCTGCGCGAGGCGCGCGCCGCCGGCGGCGGCCCGGTCGCCACCACCCACCAGAGCACCGGCTTCGAGTCGCTGCGCCTGCGCAAGGCGGCGCACCAGTTCGGCTGGGACATCATGCCGCGCCTGCTGTCGGCGGGCCTGTGGCGCTCGATCCGGTTGGAGACGGTGCCGGCCTGCGCCGTCGCCGAGGCCTACTGGGCGACCATCGCCGCCGACGTCGACGCCCGCACCGCTACCGTCGTGGTCGACCGTTCCTCGGCACGCATCGTCCCGAGCAGCATCATGACCCCGTGGTCACGCACGATCTCGCGGCTCATCACCT
>JAFLCQ010000344.1 GCA_017302815.1 Planctomycetota bacterium | reverse complement strand
GGCCGGCGGGCTCGGCGGTGGCGGCGAGGCAGTAGGACTCGCCGGGACCGACGCCGACGCTGTACGAGCCGTCGCCCTGCGGGATCAGGGCCGGTGCATGCTGGCCGAGGAGGTCGATCGACGGCGCGCCCATGTCGCGCACGACGCCGGCCTCGAGGCGGATCGACTGCTTCGAGATGGTGTCGAGGTTCACCAGCACCAGCACGCTCTCGCGCGGCTCGCCGCACGAGTCGCGACGCAGCGCCAGCAGCGGCGATCCCGCCGGCGACAGGCGGGTCAGCACCGCGTCGGCATGGAAGCAGGGATGGTCGGCGACCAGGCGGTTGAGGCGGGCGAGCTCGTCGACCAGGCTGGGCTCGGCCCCCCAGTTCATCCCGCGCGCCTGGTGCACCTCCAGCTTCTCGGTGGCCAGCCATTCGACGCCGGCGGTGAAGCCAAAGGCGCCGGCGGGTGCGGCGAGGGCGCACAGGCGGTTGCGCAGCAGGCTCCAGCCCCGCCCCTTGCCGGCCAGGCGGGCGTTGTCGTGGGTCTCGCTGTAGTTGATCAGGGTGCCGACGCGGCGCGACTGCGCGAGCTGATGGTCGAGATAGCCCGACACCTGCTCGCCGTCGAAGTTCTGGAACAGCTCGGAATAGGCCCACTGCATCCCGCCTTCGGTCAGCAGCGCCTCGGTCGCCTCCCAGGCCCCGCCCAGGCCCTCCAGCAGGAAGACGGCATCGGGGAACTCGCGCCGCACCCGCGCGGTGATGTAGCGCCAGGCCGGCATCGGCACCATGTAGCCGGCATCGCAGCGGAAGCCGTCGACGCCGCGGCGGCACCAGGTGAGGAAGGCCTCGGCCAGCTCCTCCCACAGGTCGATGTCGCGGTGGTCGAGCTCGACCAGATCCTCCCACACCGTGCCCCAGGCGCCCGGACTCTTGAAGGTGCCGTCGGGGTTGCGGTGGAACCACTCGGGATGGCGCTCGTGCAGGGTCGCGCCCCAGCCGGTGTGGTTGATGGCGATGTCGAGGATGACCCGCGCCCCCTTCAGGCGCGCGGCGCAGGTCAGCTCGCGGAACTGGTCCTCGCCGGTGGTGCGCTTGTCGAACTCGACCAGGGCCGGATCGATGGCGGTGAGGTCCTGCGCCGCGTAGGGGCTGCCGAAGCGGCCCATGCGGGCGTAGGTGGTGGGCGTCGGGGTGACCGGCAGCAGGTGCAGGATGCGGCAGCCGAGACGGTCGACGATGTGCGGCAGCTCGCGCACGAGGTCGCGCAGCTTGCCGCTGGGCGGGATGACCGTCCAGCCGTGGCGGTCCATCGCCGCGATCTGGTCCTCCAGCAGCGGGTCGCGGGTCGCCGGGCGCGACTTTCCGGCGCCGAACATGCGCACGAAGGCGCAATAGACGGTGTTGCCGCTGCGCACGTGGTCGGGATGCACCGCGATGCCGATGTCGTCGCCGCCGGGCCAGCGCTGGCGGCCCTTCTCGTCCACCGCATAGGCCTTGGAGCGGAACCAGCCCACCTCGGCCAGGGGCAGCTCGACCTCCCAGCCGCCCTCGACCGCGCGCATGGGCACATCGCGCCAGCTGGCGCCGGCGAAGGTGCGACCGCCCGAGCGGGTGGCGACGATCTCGTCGCGCAGGACCGCGGCGCGACCCAGGTTGGTGCGCAGGCGCGCGCTCCAGCCGGCGGGAACGCCTCCGGCGGCCTCGAGGCGGAAGCGGACGCGGTCGCCGACGAAGCGCAGGAGCCGTCCGCCGGTGGCCGGCGTCATCACGAGATCGATCATGCGCGTGCTGTTGTCGCGCAAACCACTGCACCGGAAGGGGTAATTGCGTTGCAGGCGGCAGCCCTTGCGTGCCGATAAGAAAGCATTTGCTTTCCTATGGCACGGGACGCAAGGCCTCCGTCCCCAAGCGCATCCTCAACGCCGCCTGCGATCTCTTCGCCCGCCGCGGCGAGGGCCCAGCCCGAGCCGGGCCCTCCACCGCGCCGAGTCACCAGCTGCTGACCTTCTCCGGGTCGATCGAGAGCAGGAACTCCACGTTGGTCTTGTAGTTCTTGAGCTTCGAGCGCAGGAACTCCACCGCGTCCTGCGGGCTGCGCTCGGCCAGGAAGCGGCGCAGCGCCCACACGCGGACCAGCTCGTCCTTGTTGGTGATGAGCAGGTCGTCCTTGCGCGTGCCCGACGAGGCGACGCTGATCGCGGGGAAGACGCGGCGGTCGGCGAGGCGGCGGTCGAGGACCAGCTCCATGTTGCCGGTGCCCTTGAACTCCTCGAAGATCACCGTGTCGGCGAGGCTGCCGGTGTCGACCAGGGCGGTCGCCAGGATGGTAAGCGAGCCGCCGCCCTCGATCTTGCGCGCGGCGCCGAAGAACTGCTTCGGCTTGATCAGCGCGCCGGACTCGATGCCGCCCGACATCACGCGGCCCGAACCCGGGCTTTCGGTGTTGTAGGCGCGGGCGAGGCGGGTGATCGAGTCGAGCAGGATGACCACGTCCTTGCCGCGCTCGACCAGGCGCTTGGCCTTGTTGATGGTGATCTCGGCGACCTGCACGTGGCGGCTGGCGGGCTGGTCGAAGGTCGAGGCGATGACCTCGCCCTTCACCGAGCGCTCCATGTCGGTCACCTCTTCAGGACGCTCGTCGACCAGCAGGACGATGAGCGTCACCTCGGGATTGTTGGTGGTGATCGCCTTGGCGATCTTCTGCATGTACACCGTCTTGCCGCACTTGGGCTGGGCGACGATGAGGCCGCGCTGGCCCTTGCCGATCGGGCAGGCGAGGTCGAAGATGCGCAGGCTGTAGTCGGTGGGATCGTTCGGCAGCTCCATGAACAGGCGCTCGTGCGCGTGCAGGGGCGTGAGGTGCTCGAATTCCTGGTAGGGGCTGCGCTTGTTCTCGGGCTCGCCCATCACCTCGTGGATGGCCAGCAGCTGCGGGCACTTCTCGTTGCCGCGCGCGGCGCGGGCGACGCCCTTCACGTGCATGCCGCTCTTCAGGCCCCAGCGCCGCAGCTGCTGCCCGGCGACGAAGGTGTCGGTGTTCACGGCGTGGTACTGGTTCAGCGGGCTGCGGATGTAGCCCTGCTGGTCCTTGTACAGCTCCATGTAGCCCTCGACCACGATCTCGTCCTGGCGGCCGCCGGCGACCCGGCGCAGGATCTCGGAGATGAGGTCGTGCTTCTTCAGCCACTTCACGTCGCGCACGTCCATCTTCTCGGCCTCGGCCTGCAGCTCGGGGAGCTTCTTCACCAGGTAGGCGTTGAGATCGACCTTCACCGGCGGGCGCTCGGGCTGCTGCTGGAAGCCCTGCTGGTTGCCGTTGTTCTGCCCGCCCTGGCCCTGCTGGCGGCCATCGTGCTGCCGGCCGTCCTGACGGCCATCCTGACGGCCGTCGAACTGGCGCCCATCCTGGCGCCCCTCGTGCTGCCGGCCCTGCTGGAAGGGCGGACGCTGCCCGGGCTGCTGCTGTGGCTGCGGAGCCTGCTGCTGCACCGGCTGCTGCTCCTCGTCGCCGTCGTCGGACTGCTCTGGCGCGGCACGCTTCAGGGCGGCCAGATCGACGCCCAGCTGCTTGGCCAGGATGACCTTGGCGTAGAGCGAGAGCTGGTCCTCGTTGCCCTGGTTGTTGACCGCCAGGCTGCACTTCTTGCGCCGCTCGTCGGCATTGCCCAGCGCCGCCTCGCGGCGGGCCAGCTCGGACTCGTCCCAGCCACGGGCCTGCACGCGATCGGCGCGCTGCTCGCGCGGGGCATAGACGTAGACCGTGCCGGTGCACAGGTCGTTCACGCCCAGCTCGTGCAGCAGGGCGCAGTCGAGGACGGCGAAGTTGCCCGAGCGCTGCACCGCGTCGCGCAGGCGGCGGGTCAGCTCGGGGTGGACGATGCGGTTGAGGGCCTGCGTGCTCTCGCCGTCGGCGAAGGCGGCGGCGGCCAGCTTGCGGCGGTCGATGCCGCCGTCGGCGCCGATGATCCCGTCGCCGAAGCGGCGGGCCAGTTCGCGCATGATATGCGGCTGCTCGATGACGTCGTGGCCGAGGGCGTCGGCGTCGATCAGACGGCCGCCGAGCTGGCCGAGCGAACGGGCGAGGGCGCTCTTGCCCGCGCCGGGCTCGCCGGTGACGCCGATGACGATGCGCTTGCCGGGGGGCACGGCGAGGGGATTGGACTGGTCCGGGGTCCGGGGTCCGGGGTCCGGCGTCCCGTCGTCCGCCGCGGAAGACTCGGATTGAGCGGGCTCTGCGGGCGCTTCTGCGACCGGGGCGGCCGGCATGGCGGCGACGGGCGCAGGCGGCGCGGCAAGGGCCGGGGCCTGCGGCTGGTCCTGCTCGTCGGC
>JAFLCQ010000343.1 GCA_017302815.1 Planctomycetota bacterium | reverse complement strand
AGCGCTGTCCGCCGTGAGGCCGCCAGCGCAGCTGACCGGGATGGAGACCGCGGCCGCGACCTGGGCCAGCACGGCGAAGGGCTCGACGCCCTGCATCTGCTGATCGATGGGCACGTGCACGCTGACCAGGTCGACGCCCAGCGCCTCGGCCTGGCGGGCGCGGGCGACCGGGTCCGGACAGGCGACGAGGTCGCAGCCGATGGCGACGCCGAGGTGCCGGCCGGTGCGCACGCACTCCTCCAGGGTCGCATCGGTGGTCTGGCCCAGGACCATGACCAGATCCGCCCCGGCCTTCCGGGCGTACTCGACCTCGACCCGGCCGGCGTCCATGACCTTCATGTCGGCGACGATGAAGGCCTGCGGGAAGCGCTCGCGCAGGCGCCGGACCGCTTCCAGCCCGACGGCCTTGATCAGCGGCGTACCCGCCTCGACCCAATCGATGCCGGCCGGCAGGGCCTCGTCGGCCGCGCGCAAGGCGGGTTCGAGGTTGACGAAGTCGAGGGCGAGTTGCACGGCGGGGCCGTCGGGGAGGCGCAGAGGCATGGGGTGCGCAGGGTCGCGATGCGGACGACGGATCAAATGGCATTGCACCTCCGGCGTGCACGGCGAGCCTCGGTGCATGGACCTGGCCGCCCTCATCCGCGACGTGCCCGACTTCCCCAAGCCCGGCATCGTGTTCAAGGACATCACCCCGTTGCTGGGCGATCCCTCGGCGCTGGCCCAGGCCATCGCCGGCCTGGCGGCGCCCTGGTCGGGCAGGGGCATCACCAAAGTCATGGGCATCGAGAGCCGTGGCTTCATCCTGGCGCCGTCGGTTGCGCTGGAGCTCGGCGCCGGCTTCATCCCCGCGCGCAAGCCGGGCAAGCTGCCGTGGACGGCGGTGCGGCAGGCCTACGGCCTGGAGTACGGCACCGATGCCATCGAGGTGCACATCGACGCCGTCGGTCCTGCCGACCGCGTCCTGATCATCGACGATGTCCTGGCCACCGGCGGCACCGCCGGCGCCGCCCTGGCCCTGTGCAAACGCCAGGGGGCGACGGTGGTGGGATGCGGCTTCCTGGTCGAACTCGGGTTCCTCGGCGGCCGCGCGAAGCTGGATGTGCCGGTGCAGGCCGTCCTGCGCTATTGAGCTACTTCTTCGCCACCAGGGCCTTGGCGGCG
Source organism: Planctomycetota bacterium (assembly GCA_017302815.1). Taxonomy (GTDB): domain Bacteria; phylum Planctomycetota; class UBA11346; order UBA11346; family UBA11346; genus UBA11346. Next base: position 3,232 of record JAFLCQ010000343.1, on the reverse strand, counting down.
GCGACGACCTCGGCGACGTGGCCGTCGACCTTCACCTTGCGCCACTCCTGAGCGATCGTGCCATCGGCGGCGACCAGGAAGGTCGAGCGCTCGATGCCCATGCTCGTCTTGCCGTACATGTTCTTCTCCTTCCACACCGCCAGCTTCTCGGCCAGGGCGTGGTCCTCGTCGGCCAGCAGGACGAAGTTCAGCTTCTCCTTGGCGATGAACTTGGCGTGGCTGGCGAGGGAGTCGGTCGAGACGCCGAAGACGGCGACGCCCAGCTTGCGGATCTCGGCGTGGTGGTCGCGGAAGTCGCAGGACTCGGTGGTGCAGCCCGGGGTCATGTCGCGGGGGTAGAAGTAGAGGATGTAGGGGGTGCCGGCCAGCGACTTGGCGCTATGGGTGGCACCGTCGGATCCGGGCAGGCTGAAAGCGGGCATCTTGGCCATGGGAGGGTCTCCGTTGCCGCCGGTATGGGCGTCGGATCGCCTTGGCAGCCGCCGCCCGCCCAGGCTTGGACGGGTGGGATGCACGCCTGCCACAGTCGACATGGGCGCATCTTGACCCGTCGTCCGATGCAACGGATCCTGTGTGCCATGTCCCCGACTCTCCGCCGTTGCGCCCTACTGTGCGCTGCATTCCTCCCCGCCACCATGGCCATTGCCGCCGACGATGACCTGGATGCCATTCTGAGCGGCAAGGAGCAGATGCCGTGGGTCGAGATCCGCCTCGGCGTCGGGCAGACCGCGATTCCGGATTCGTATCCTACAAAGGTGGTGTTCTATCCTGGCGAACCGGTAGGCGCGCCGGGGATAGATGAATGGCAGTTGGATCGCACCATGGACTCCGACCGCGGCTTGGCCTTCAGCTATGGCATCGTTGCTGCCAATCTCCGTCCGTTTGGGCTCGTAGGTGGAGTGGAAATGGTGTACGTCGAGCAAAGCCTCGACCTGGCCTCCTCGGTCAGCAATGGAGACGTCCAGGATGTGCCGGACGACGCTGCTGGGATCCGCTATCAAACCTTCGGAGGCAATGCGTTGCTGGGCGTTGGCTATGCTCTGGGCACGAACGCCCATGTGGAATTGCTTGGTGTGCTCGGTGCTGGCGCTGCTGACATCGGCATCCATTCAGGTGACATGCATCATCAGGTGTCGAGCTCGGGTTGGTATTGGAACTACGGTCTGCGCGGCGGCCTCTACTACCGGTTCGGTAAATTCGTGCTTGGCGGCTTCGTGGAATACATGCATGTCGACGTCGACGTCTCTCAGGGGTGGGCTGATGCCTATACCTACACGGATACCGACGCCTCCGGCGTCGGCTACCGCATCGAGCTCGGCTACCACATCCAGTAGCCCGGATCAGCCGCCAGGTGGCGTCTCGCGATAGCCCATGCGGCCCTGCTTCTCGGCCAGGGCTCGCAGGTCGCCGGCGATGGCTTCCATCTTCTCGCGGGTCTGCTGCGTGCTGCCGACATAGCGGCCCAGCAGATCCAGCACCGGCATCAGCGCCGTCTCGACCACCTTGAGGTGATGGTCGAAGACCTGCGCGTAGTACTTCGGCAGGGTGTTGACCACCTCGACCTTGGGGGCGGCAGACCGGATAGCCTCGGCGGCCTGGGCGACGATGCGCTCCAGGCGTTCAGCCTCGGCGCTGCGCGCGGCGCCGGCCTCGGCCGAGAGCGCCTGCTGCAAGGCGGCGATGCGCTCGCCCAGCTTGGCCAGCTGCACCACCGCCTGGCTGGCGGGGTCGTCCTTGCCGGACAGCTCCTGGCGGCGGACGTAGACCGCGCAGATGTCCTTCCAGCGCGCGGTGTCCTCGGGCGTCTGCACGCCCAGCAGGTGGCGCAGCTTGATCAGGTTGGACTCGGCGCCGGTGGTCAGGGTCTGGGCCTCGGCGCGGTAGTGCGCCAGGATGAGGGTGTCGACCTCGGCCTCGGTCATCGCCGGCACCACGCGACCGGCGATCTTGGCCATGTTGCGGTAGCTGCCCTGCAGCTTGAAGGGGGGCTCGACGCGGTATTCGTCGGCCTGGCCGGCCGAGGCGATGTAGGTCTGGTTCACCGCCAGCAGGGCGCGCTGCACCCGGCCCAGCAGGCGGACGACGGCGGTGATGTCGCCGACCTCGGCGGCGGCGTAGGGGTGTTCCAGCTCGCTGCGCGCAGCCTGGTCGCCGCCGGCGAGGCGGACGAAGCGGTGCACGTCCGCCTGCGGGCGCGCCAGCAAGGGCTGCATGACCGGATTGACCGCCAGGCAGTTCTCCAGGTAGGACAGCGCGAAGCTGTCGCCGTGCGCGCCGGCCGCATCGCCCAGGTTGTGGGTGTCGGCGCGGTTGGCGAGCATGTCGGGGATGCGGAACTTCTCGCCCGACTCGGTGTAGGGGTTGCCCGCCATCACCACCACGACCTTCTTGCCGCGCAGGTCGAAGGTGCGGGTGCGCCCGTCCCACACGCCCTCGATCTTGCGCTGGCCGTCGCACAGGCTGATGAACTTCTGCAGGAACTCGGGATCGCAGTGCTGGATGTCGTCGAGGTAGAGCATCACGTTGTTGCCCATCGCGAACGACAGGTTGACGCGTTCGACCTCCTGCCGCGCCTGGGCGTTGGGCGCCTCGGCGGGATCCAGCGACTTGACGCGATGGCCCAGGGCCGGCCCGTTGACCTTGACGAAGGCCAGGCCGAGGACGGCGCAGACGTACTCCATCAGGGTGGTCTTGCCGTAGCCGGGCGGGCTGATCAGCAGCAGCATGCCTTGCAGGTCGGTGCGGCGGCCCTCGCCCAGCGCGCCGATCTGCTTCGCCAGGTTGTCGCCGATCAGCGGCAGGAAGACCTCGTTGATCAGCTTGTTGCGCACGAAGGTGGTCAGCACGCGCGGCTTGAACTCGTCCAGGCGCAGGCGCGCCTTCTCGCGTTCGACCAGCTCGCGCCGCTGCCGGGCGTAGGCGCGCCAGGCCGGGACGTGCCGCGTGCACAGGGCGGTCAGGCGGTCGGAGAGGTCGTCGATGCGCAGATCGAGCTTCTTGTCGACGATGCGGGGATGGGTGCCCAGAAGGCCGTCGACGCTGGCGGCGGTGCGGGCCGAGACGTCCTCGCGCGGCAGCTCGGGCGTCAGCAGCAGGGCCGCGACCTCAGGCACGGCGTGCAGCAGCTGCGGCTGCTCGCGGCGGGCGAAGGCGGCGACCCAGGCGGTGGCCAGGCGGGTGGCGGCGGCCGGGTCGGCGGCCAGCTCGCGCAGGTCCTCGTCCAGGCCGGCGG
>JAFLCQ010000342.1 GCA_017302815.1 Planctomycetota bacterium | reverse complement strand
GCGGGCGGCATATGATCGGCGCAGCCGATGCCGCCCCGGCCCGCAGGGCCGAGCCGCGTAGCGGCCAAGCTGACAGCCGAAGCCAACAAGGCGTTCTCGCACTTCGCCTGAACAGCCGATCGCCCACGATCGCGGAAACCCACGCCATCCGGCGTGGGTTTTCTGTTGGCCTCGGCCGGGGCCCCGACGCATCCGGGGGTGGGGCCGCAGTTGATCGTTCGGCGGGTCCGATGCGTACCCCTGCGCCTGGCGCATGGGCGGCAGCGATGACCGGTATGTCTGCGCATCTCCGGACCGGTCCTCTTCACAGGCCGATCCCGCCGCCACGCTGCACCGCGCATGACCGAGCGTCTCCACCAGCGCACCCTGCTCATCGGCCTGCTGTCCGGCGGCTTCGGCGGGCTCATCGGCCTGGGCGGTGGGGTGGTGATGATCCCGTTGCTGATCGCCTATTGCGGGCTCAGCCGCCACCAGTCGCACGCCACCAGCCTGGCGGCGGTCATCGCCACCGGGGCGATGGGAGCGGCTGCCTACGCCTGGAAGGGCGAGGTCGATCTGATGGCCACCCTGATCCTGGCCGCCTCGGCGATGGTCGCCGCGCGTGTGGGCGCCCTCACCGCGCCCAAGGTCGATGCCTCACGCCTGCGCCGCATCTTCGCTGGATTCCTCATCGCAGTGTCGGTCCTGCTGGTCCTGAAGCCGTTGCTGGCCGGCGGGCAGCCGGCGGCTGGTCACGCCTTCGAGCTGAACCTCGTCGGTTCGCTGTGCCTGGCGCTCACTGGTGCGGCGGCGGGTTTCGTTGCGGGGCTGCTCGGGATCGGCGGCGGCAGCCTGATGGTGCCCGGCATGGTCCTGCTGGTGGGCATGGGGCAGCATCTGGCGCAGGGAACCTCGCTGCTGGCCATGGTGCCGGCGGCGGTGGTCGGGACGTGGACGCATGCCCGGGCCGGTACCCTGGTGCCGCGCGTGCTGCCCGGGCTGATTCCCGGTATCGTCATGGGCACTCTGGCCGGCGCGATGTGCGCGCACCATCTGCCTGAATCCTGGCTGCGCTGGCTATTCGCCGCCTTCCTGGTGTGGATGGGCGTGCGCGATCTGCGCGCCAGGCACTGACGGCGACTGATCAGAGATCCGTCGGATCGTTCATCCGCGCCTGGACGCGCGCGGGCTTCAGGAACTCGACGTGGCCGTCGCCCATCAGGGTTCCCGCCAGGCCGCCACGGTGGCGTTGCTGCACCTTGCTCCAGAAGTTCCACTGCGACGCATCTCCGCACATGGGGCGGGTCGCTCGGCGATCGATGATGGTCAGGGGGAACTCGGTATAGGTGCCGAAGTCGACCGTGCTCGCCTGGCCGTCGTATTGGTAGGATGATCGCGTCTTCCCCACCTTGTCGTAGAGCGGGAAGACATTCTGGCCGTAGCCGCAGTGATAGTCGATGGCTGGATCCCACTTGTAGTTCGGGCAGCCCCACAGCACCGATCGTCCCACATTCAGCTGCTTGTAGCTGATCGAGTCGTCCTTCGACCCGTCGAGGTAGGGAGCCAGGTAGCCGAACCAGAAGCGGTCGCCGGTACCGGAGGGCACATCGAGCAGGGCTGGCTGCATGATGCCGTTGTTGTCGTCGGCGTAGGCGAGGGTGCCGAGATGGATCTGGCGCAGGTTGGAGCCGCAGCGCGCCTGCTTGGCCGCGTCGCGCACCATGGCGATGGCGGGCAGGAGCAGCGCCGCGAGGACGGCGATGATCGACACGACGACCAGGAGCTCGACGAGCGTGAATCCGATAACAGCAGTTATCGAGCGGTCGGCCATGCCCGATGGTTAGGCGCAGTCGGCCGCGACACAAGCGGCGGCAGCCCTCCGGCCCGGTGGCCGCATGACCACCGGGCCGCGCGGGATCAGCCGGCCGCGACCGCGATGCGTCGGGGCTGGGCGGCCACCCGCTTGGGCAGGGTGAGGCGGATGACGCCGTCCTTCGCCGTCGCGGCGATGCGCTCGCCGTCGATGGCATGGCCGAGGCGGAACGAGCGCTCGTAGTCGCGGATGGCGTATTCGCGCCAGATCGGCTGGAAGCGCTCCGGCTCCTGCACCCGGCTGGTCCCGCGCAGGGTCAGGACATCGCCGTGCACGCGGACATCGACGCCATCGGCGGCGACGCCGGGCATGTCGGCGGTGATCAGCACGGCGGTGTCGGTTTCGTGGATGTCGACCCGCGGGGCGACCGACCGGCGGGCGGCCGGCTGCGGCTGGGCGGACTGGGTCGCGGCGGTGTCGGTCTTCGCGGTGGGCTTGAGCAGTGAGAACATGGCGTGTTCCTTCGTTGGATCAGTTCGCGTTGACGGTGATGCGGCGGGGACGGTCGGCTTCCGCGCGCTTGAGCGCCACGGTCAGGACGCCGTCTGCCAGGCGGGCCTCGACGCGCTCGGCATCGACGGCGAAGGGCAGCGAGATGCTGCGGCTGAAGCGCAGTGCCGGCCGCTCGGAGGCCAGCCGCTCACCGCTGCCGGCTTCGGGCTTGCGCTCGGCGCTGACGGAGAGCACATCGTCGTGCAGTTGCAGCTGCACGTCTGCGGCCTGCACGCCGGGCAGTTCGGTGGTGATGACGGCTGCCTCGTCATCAGCGTAGACGTTGATTCCCGGGGTGCTGCCGGCCGTGCTCCAGGCACGGTCGAGGACGCGATCCATGCCGGCGAGCATCGACTCGACCTCGCGGAAGGGATCCCAGGCGTAGGCGTAGGTGGTCATGGGTGGCTCCAGGTTGGCGGGGGCATCCCCGCGGTTGATGGAGGCATCCATGCAGACGTCGTGCCAAATAAGCCCGCTATTATGTCACAATGATTTATGTTGCTGGCGAGGCGCTGCGGGGCGCACTTGCGACAAGCTAAGTCAAAACGACTTATTTATGTCCGTTTACAACCTTGTCGATCAGATCCGCAAGGGCGTCGAGATCATATCGCCCTTCCTCCGCCGGCGCCTCGATCGGGGCGATGAGGCCGCTTCCCGTACCCCCCGGTGCGGGAATGGTCAGACTCGGACCGGGGAAGTGGCGTATCGGCAGGGCGAGGTCGCTGACGTCGTAGAGACGCGTGCTGGCCGCGCCGGCGACCGGCGCGGCGGCGATGTACACCGCCTCATTGACGTAGCCGATGTGCACGGCGGCGGTGCGGGCGATCCAGGTAAACACGCTGCCCAGGGCCATGTCCTTCACCTGCAGGGTGATGGACGGCGGCTGCGCGATCAGTTCCGGGGCGACGACGATGTTCAGCCCGGTGGCCTGGCGGAGGAATTCCGCCGTCTCGGTCAGCGCCTGATCGCGGGCGTCCAGGGTGATGCGCTGGGCCAGGCGGCCACCCAGGCGCTCGAGTCCGTCGCCGGCCGGGGCGGTGACCACCAGCATGCCGTTCCATTGCCCCACGGTCACCTGGCTGCGTTCGGCGGCCAGCAGGGCGGTTGCGATCAGCAGGGGGGCGAGGATGCGCATGGCTGGGCCTCCGCAGGTATGACGGAGATCGGCATGGCGATGATCACCGCTGCCCATCCCGTGGGCAAGCGCCGTGTCATCCGCCGGGGTCATGCCCAGTCGAGGCGCGCGGCGAGGTCGGCTGGCAGCTCGCCGGCGAGATAGCGCAGGCGCGCGCGTGCCCGTGAACCGGCGTACTCGCGCAGGGTGGCGACGATCCCGACCAGGCGGCGACGCGCCGCATCGGCATCAGGGCCGAGGGCCGGCACCGCCAGGAACTCGGCCAGCACCTCCACCAGATCGCTGCGTTCGTCCTCGGCGAACTCGCCGTCGCGCGCGGCCAGCCGCACCAGATCCTCGGCGGCGCGTCCGGCGAGGCGGGCGAGGAAGGGCCCCTCGCCGATGAGCAGCACGCGCGCCAGCGCCCGTGCGACCTGCAGCTGGTCGATCTGCGGCAGCAGCGCTTCGACGATGCGCACGCGCAGGGGGCCCGGGCAGCCGGAGTCGCAGCCGAGCAGCGAGAGCGTCGCAGCGAGTTCGTGGACATTGCCGGGTCCCCAGATCAGGCTCCACGACGCGACGCGCTTCCACTGCCCGACCAGGCGCTCGACGATGCGCCGCTGCACCTCGCTCTGGCAGGCAGGCGAGCGGCCGATGCGGCCGAGGGCGGCGAGGATGCGCGGAACGTTCTCGGTGTGGGCCGCCAGACGTTCGTCCAGCTCGAAGGTGACGTCGCCGGTCGAGGGATCGGTGCTGGTGGGCGACGGCCCGTCGGGCAGCTCGGCGCAGGCCTCCATCAGCAGCTGTTCGACGATCGCCGTGCGCCGGGCGGCGGCGCAGCCGGCCGAGGCGGCGAGGTGCCCGAGCGCTTCGTAGGCATGTCGGCCCAGGCCGACGGTGGCGGCGTCGATGGCCTCGGCCAGGCCGGTGTCGCCGCC